>JAVLAV010000029.1:0-33338 GCA_031580735.1 Marinobacter sp. | reverse complement strand
TCCATGAAGTCGTGCTTGGCCGTGGTAAACAGATCCAGGCCCTGACTTACGCCGTCTGCTTCGATGTACTCAAGCAGGGCTTTTTTCAGGATGTCGTTGTTGTGGCCATAATTCAGGGAACCGGCGCCGGCCAGAAAATCGAGATATTCCTTGCCATCTTCGGTGTACAGGTGCGCGTTCTTGGCACGGTTGAAAATCACCGGAAAGGCACGGGAATAAACACGTACTTCAGATTCGGTCGACTTGAAAATTTCCATGGTCTTGCCTCTTAGCATATCAGGTTCGAGGTAGATGCGCGGGGAGCCTGCTGGTGTCGTAATAAGGGGTCGCAACAAGCCCGCCGTGCGTTGGTTAAAGCCTTGATGGCAGGCCCTCCTCGGTGGGCCTGCCGGCTAGTCCAAATCACAGCTGGTCACGTGAGAACGTGTACCGGGGGCTTTCAGACAGACTTCGTGAAGGGCCCGATGCGCAGCAGGAACTCAGGATCGTGCTGCCCACCAAAGTGGGTCTCTTTCTCGAAGTGCTCGTGGTAGGTGAGCTCGGCTCCCATGTCACGGGCGAAAGAACGGAACAGCGCCCAGGAAGCTTCGTTGTCTTCAGTAATGGTGGTTTCCATGTGCGTAACATCTTTGCACGCATCGCGGGCCACGATTTCTTTCAGCATCCGCTTCGCCAGGCCCTGGCCACGACCTTTCTCGTGAACCGCCACCTGCCAGACAAACACGGTCTCGGGCTGTTGGGGAGGGATGTAGCCGGAAATGAAGCCGACCAGATCGCCGTCCATCTCCGCGGCCACGCCGGTTTCGGCAAAGTGGCTGCACTGCAGGAGGTTGCAGTAAATAGAATTGGGGTCCAGCGGCGGGCATTCCGCGACCAGCTGGTAAAGTCTGTAGCCATCATCTTTCACTGGTGTGCGAAGTTTGATGGCGGTGGTATTCGAGCCTTCTGATGACATATTGATCAACTCGCTGCCTAAAGTTGGTAAGAAATTATATAGACCACGAAATATATTTCAAGTTGAGGCAGAACCGGTAACGACACCGGCCTCATCCTCACACCATCAGAATAGACCAGAACAGAGCCGTCGTCAGGGCCTGATGCGTCAAATACCCGCAGGAAATACCACCTGTCCGGAATCCAGGGATGTTCCGAAGATAAGCCGCTGGCGGTAGGACTCCGCAGCATCGGAACCATCCGGCCAGGTCTGGTCAAAACGACTCAGCCAGGCGGCATGGTCAAAGTCCACCGGCAACAGGGAAACTGCCACTTCTGCTACCCTCCGGCTCGCCACGGGCGCCACAAGCGGCCGGGAACGAGCGATCCTGGTAATCAGGCCACGCCGGTCGCGGGCCAGATTACCCATGCCTGCAGAGCCGTTATTAACGACAGCTTTAGGGTCTCCGTCCAGCTCGCCATGCCACAGAACCGGCAGGCAGGTATGGGTGCAGGCAATGACATCGGCACCCGTCTGACGAAACCATCCGGCCACCACTGAATTACTTTCGGCACTAAAGGATTCATGGGCCAGCCCCCAACCGGCGAGCGATTCCGGGTCACCGTGCAACACCAGAATCTTTAGGCCTCCAAACATCAGGCACCGGTACCGGGGCAAAGTCGCCAATCGGGTCAGAATGTCTGCGTGGTTTTCGGCGCTGGCCTGCAAACGCGCCATGATCCGGTTGGAGCGCTCCACAACACCGTGATCCACAAAATCAGGATACGCACACCCGCACCCCGCGCCATCGCTCGGCACCGCCAGCTCATACTCAACATTGCCAAGACTGGCGGTATACCGGAGCACCCGACGATTAATATCCCGGAACAGCTCATCACTGGCGTTGAACCAATTGAAATCGCCATTGAACACCAACCGGACCCGGCGCCCGAGCTGCTCTTCAGCCCGGGCCATGCGCTCGATTTCATCCAGCGCTTCAGGATTCCCATACAGCCCGCCAATCACATAAAGCACATCCTCGCTGACCGGCTCGGGTTCCCGACACAAAACCTCCGGGTTATAGCGGTATGCCAGCGGACAACTGCGGCCTTCGGTCATCAAACGAGCCCCCTATGCCTTGCCCGCCGCCAGTGAACGCCCAGCCAGCCGGCGCAGAGCCAGCGGCAGGAAGAAACCCGCGGTACAGATCAGAAAGCCCCAGGCGTTCACCCCGAGCAGCATGGCGTATTTGCCATCGCCAATGGCCCAACTCGCCGGAATCAAACCGGTGGCCAGCAAAACACCCAGCCCCAGACCGGTCCAGAAGCTCAGATGGAAACTCCAGGGCGACCAGCGGGTAAAACCATAAAACAGAAAAGCCGGCGCCAGCCCCATCACCATGGTGCCGGATATCGTCGTCGCCTTGAGAATATCGGTACCCGCAAACATCGGCAGGTTGCCCAGAAAGGCAAAAACGATCATCACCACCGCGCCTACACGCATACTCGGCAGTCGGTCGCCCACCCGCCCGGCAAGCCTGGGCAAATCCACAGCCAGCGACTTGGCCAGCGAGGTAAAAGTGGAATCCAGCGTCGAGCCGGCCGAAGTCATCATTACCACACTCATGAAGAAGAGCGCCGCCAGCCCCAGCGACTGCCCAACAGCGGCCGGCGCATTGCCCATCACATCGATGCCGTTGAGGCGGGCATGAACACCCACCAGACTGAAGATAAACACCGCCACAAAACCCAGCAGCCCGGCAACCACAAAGCTTTTGAGCATGGTCTTTTCCTTGTTCACAAAGCCTCTGTCGGTCAGCACCGGATCGTGGAACGGATAACTGAACAACTGCAGCAGCGCCACCAGCAACAGATCAAAGCCGGCATTCAGCCGGAATTCCCCATTGGTCAGCAACGCACTGGTATCATTGGCCGGCACCACCAGAAACAGCACCGCGCCGACAAAAAACACAAAAACAAAGGCCTGAATCACATCGGTGAAAATCGACGAACGCAGCCCGCCTTTCAGGCTGTAAGCCAGGGTAAACACGGTAAACAGCATGGCGGCAGCGTAGTATTCCCACTCACCCGGCAGCCCGAAATAACCCCCGACCACCGCCGTGTTACTCCACACCTCGTTATACAGCCGGATCAGAATCGCCGCCGCAAACGCCAGACTCGCCAGCCGCCCAAAGCGCGAGGTCAGAAACTCCTGCAGACTGCGGGCACCGGTCTGGGTACGAATCAGATAAATCACATAACCCGCCACCGGAATCGACAGCCAGTAACTGGCATAAGCCAGACCGCCCACCACACCATAGGCCGCACCAAGATTGGCCGCATTGGTCACCGACTTGGCAAAAATCCAGCTGATAAAAATGCTCGCCGTCAGCGACCACTGCCCCACCGGATTACCCTGGTCATCCGCGCCCTTGTAGAACGAATTGGCGTTCTTGCTCTTCGGCGACAGCACGTACATCACCACGCCGTACACCAGCAGGAATCCCCAAAACAGGGAGGCCTCAGTAAAGTTCATAGTCTTGTTCCTGGCTCTTTTTATTCAACGTCATTCAACGAATAGCAAAACGGTATCCGCGGTCTGGGTGGTGACGGTAATTTATCCGCCGGAAAAAGATGTCTGAGCGCAGCGAGTTGTTTTTCCAAGGAGAAATTACCGTCACCTCCCAGGCCGCCAATGACCAGCCATCAGTCCTGAAAGGCCCCAAACCGAAGCTCAGCCAGGCGCCGAACAACTGGCCCCAAAGCGATAGCAGGAAAAACACCGGTGGTGCCGCAACATAACCCGCTCATCCATGCTCTCGGCCAGCGTACCCCCCAGATCATACTGCGGATCATCATCCACCAGCGTGCAGGCATACACCCGAACCTGATCGTTTCTCTTCACCAGCATCCGCGTGTACGTACACATGAAATGCCCCCGGGATTCCCGGGTCGGATACTTCTCCATACACGCCTCGGTAATCTCCGGGCTACCATCCTCCGAGCCCGGCGTACCCAGGTCCGGAAACGCCGTAAACGCCAGATTCTCGGGAATACTCCATTCCCGGAAAATACCGCGAAAGGCCGCTTCCACATCGGCCGGCACTTCATCCGCATCTGTCTGCCGGGCAATCGATACCTGAAAGCCCTGCTCGATCAGCCAGCGAATGCCCTCCAGAGCCTGCTCGAAACTGCCCTCGCCCCGATCCTTGTCATGCCGGGCACGGTCCGGAAAGTCGAGACTCACCCGGAAGTGGATCGGGTAAGGATTATCCAGAAGCGGCAACACCTGATGTCGGCGTTTGAGCAACGGCTCCGTAGCATTGGTCAGCACAAAGCAGGGCCGGTACTGGCTGGCGTAATCCAGAATGTTCACGAAATCCCGAATCACAAACGGCTCGCCGCCTGTGAAAGAGAACTGTTCAACCCCCATATCCAGCGCTTCGTGGATGAACGGTTTGACGTCACTGAGTTTCATACCCGGAATACGGCCATCGCCAGGGTGGGAGCCCTCCAGACAGAAAGGACACGCCAGGTTGCACGCCGTGCCCGTGTGGATCCACAACTCCTTCAGCTTGTCCGCATCGATATAACCACGCGGATCCCCGTTTCGGGTATGCGTCCAGCTATCGGTGGCCCTGGGTTCAAGCACATCCACCACAGAGATGCGCTTGTCACGGGTTGGTCGGGTTTCAGTCAGGGGCATGAGCGCTCCTTGATTCATTTGTGTGTTTTCCACGCCGCCAGCCGTGCAACTTCTCCAGCAGCTTCAGAACGCCTTCCGGGGCATGGGCACGCTTCCATTCGCCTGCGGCGTATTTGGCCGATTCATTCCAGGTCGGGTAGGGATGAATCGTGCCAAGAATCTTGTTCAGGCCCAGGCCATGTTTCATCGCCAGGGTAAATTCCGCCAGTATTTCACCGGCATGGGCGCTTACCACCACAACGCCCAGTATTTTATCTTTACCCGGCGGCGTAAGAATCTTGATGAAGCCATAATCCTCACTTTCAGCAATCGCCCGGTCCAGATCATCCAGCCCGTAACGTGTCACTTCGTAGGCCACACCCTGTTCCTGCGCCTCGGCTTCACTCAGGCCCACCCGGGCCACTTCCGGCGAAGTAAAGGTGACCCAGGGCATGACCCGATAATCCACCCGGAAGCGCCTGAACTGGCCAAACAGACCATTAACCGCCGCATACCAGGCCTGGTGCGCTGCTGCGTGGGTGAACTGGTAGGGCCCGGCCACATCGCCACAGGCAAACACATTCGGAAAACGCAGGCTCATATCGTCTTCGACCGGCACGGTGCCGTTTGGCAGTGTTTCCACGCCAATCCGGTCCAGCCCCAGGCTTGCGGTGTTGGCTGCACGGCCCACCGCCACCAGCACTTCATCAAAGGGAATCCGCACCCGTTCGCCTTCATGCTCGCAATAGGCGACTTTCTCTCCCTCTTCTGTACGAAACTCCACGGCAGAGTGGTTCAAACGCACATCAACGCCATCGGCCTCGAATTGCCTGAGGATCAGTGACGAGACATCCACATCTTCTTTTGCCAATAAACGCTCACCCCGCTCCACCTGGATCACCTGAGTGCCCAGGCGGGCAAAGGCATGGGCAAGCTCGGAGCCAATCGGGCCACCGCCCAGCACCAACAGACGCCCGGGTTGTTCCTGCAATTGCCACAGGTTGTCAGAAGTCAGCGGCTGCATGTCCTCAAGACCGGGGATAGGCGGTACTGCCGGCTTACCGCCAGTGGCCACAACAATGCTGCGCGCGGTCAGCCGTTCGGTGTGACCATCATTGTGTCTGACTTCCAGTTCCCAGGGAGATACGAAACTCGCCTCGCCGGAGATGCAGTCCACACCCAGCTTCTGGTAACGCTCGGGGGAGTCGTGGGGCTCCACTTTCGCGATCACATCCTGAACCCGGTTCATGATATTCCTGAACGAACCCTTCACCGGCACGGATTCCAGGCCGTATCGATTGGCGTGACGCAGAGTATCGGCGGCCTTGGCACTGCGAATCAGCGCTTTGGAAGGCACGCAGCCGGTATTCAGGCAGTCACCGCCCATCTTGTGCCTTTCGATCAGCGCGACTTTCGCTTTGACGGCCGCCGCGATATAGGCAGACACCAGCCCGGCAGAACCGCCGCCAATCACCAACAGGTTGTAATCGAAATGATCCGGCTTCTGCCAACCGGCATAGACCTTACGGCGACGAAGAAAGCCCACGACAAATTTGGCGATAAGCGGGAACAGCCCGAGCAGGGCAAAGGACAGCAAGAGATCGGCCGAGACAATATCGCCGGTGGACTCGATTTGCCCGAGCTGGGTGCCGGCATTCACATACACAAAGGTGCCCGGCAGCATGGCCACCCAGCTCACCAGGGCGTAGGTGCGAAGCTTCATGCCAGTCAGGCCCATGGCCAGATTGATCAGGAAGAACGGGAATACCGGAACCAGACGAAGCGTGGCGAGATAAAAGGCACCGTCTTTTTCAATGCCCCGATCAATTTTGGCGATGGTGTCTTTATACTTGGCCTTCAGGGTGTCCCGTAACAGAAATCTGGCCACCAGAAACGCCAGCGATGCGCCAATGGTCGAAGCTATTGAAACCGCCGCCAGGCCATAAAGGTTGCCGAAAAAAGCGCCGCCAGCCAGAGTCATGATGGTGGCACCGGGCAATGAAAGTGCAGTAACCAGCACATAAAGTGCCGCGTAGCCGGTCACCGCGACCACCAGATTCTGCTCAATCCACTGGGCTACAGAGGCCTGATGCGCCTGCAGGTTTTCCAGCGTGAGCACATTGTGGCCGCCCAGGCCCAGAAAAAGCGCGACAGCAACGGCAATCGCTGCCAGAAGTATCAACTTGCTTCGATTCATATCCCTACCTTTTGCAGTGTATTCTTCTGATCCTGAGCAAACAGACACGCAAAACCGCCGGATGTTACAACGCTGGCTGGCATTGTTTGAGCGAATGCTATAAAAACAAGCCATTTCTGGAAAACCATTCAGGGTTATCCGGCAACTGTCCTGAGCTTTTATTGTCTGTGATACTGGTATCCCGATTGGGTAATTCGCTGATCTTCTGAGGAACGGCATGCTACTGAACTGGCTGTCCCGACACCTGGCCGCCTACCTTTCAAAACAGGTCACCCGGCGCTCCATAAGAACCTCTACCTGGAAAGCGCTTCAGAACACCCTCCAGCCCGGAGACGTCTTGCTGGTGGAGGGAAACACGCGAATCAGCGCTGCCATCAAATACCTGACCCAATCCACATGGTCCCATGCCGCTTTGTATCTCGGCCCGGATGCGGGACTTGGGGCAACGAAAGACGGCGAACCCCATGTTCTGATCGAAGCCGACCTGGAGGAAGGTATTCGTTCGCTACCGCTGTCCTATTACCGGCATACCCACACCCGCATTTGCCGCCCGGTTGGACTCAGTGAAAACGATATCCGGGAACTTGTTGCCTATTCTATCAGCCGACTTGGCCAGCAGTATGATCTGAAGAATGTCTGGGATCTGGCCCGGTACCTGTGGCCAACTCCACCGGTGCCGTCCCGTTATCGGCGCTCGCTGCTGTCTCTGGGCAGCGGCGATCCCACCCGCGCTATCTGCTCGACATTCATTGCCCAGGGGTTCCAGCATCTGCGTTATCCAATTTTGCCCATCATCCTGAGCGATGCCGAGTACGACCCGGACAGCGACATCCGCCGAAATGATACCTTCCGGAGCCGCCACCACTCGCTGTTCGCGCCAAGGGATTTCGACGCCTCGCCCTACTTCAATGTGGTCAAACCCACGCTTGAGCAGGGATTTGATTACCGTCAATTTGAGTGGATTGATTAAAGCGATCCCGGCGGATCGTCTGGATGTTGCCTGGCGGATCAACTAGTATTCTTGAATGACCGCTCACCATTCAGGGCAGAGACTACCCCATGGACACCGCTCAGGAAACCGATTCTGAACACACATTGATTGAAAACCTAAAGCAAAAAGACTCGACGGCCTACCGGACGGCTGTCAGAAAATACTCCCCCGGCATGCTGGCCGTAGCCCGTTTTTACCTAGATCACTCCACCGCAGAAGAAGTGGTTCAGGACTGCTGGGTAACCGTCATTGATGCCATCGAAAAGTTCGAGGGGCGCTCCGGCCTGAAAACCTGGTTGCACCGCATTGTCGCCAACCGCTGCAAGAACAAGCTTCGCTCGGTCAAACGAGAAGTGTCCACCGATTTCCAGGAGCAGCTTGACCCTGATCTCGCCGATCGCTTCAACGCTTCGGGACGCTGGCAAACACCGCCCAAACTCCGCTTTGACGAAACCGCAGACGCACTGCTGGAAAACGGGGCACTCAGCGACTGCCTCGACAAACACCTGACCCGCCTGCCGGAAACCCAGCGCTGCGCACTGATGTTATACGAAGCCCATCAACATAAATCGGAAGATGTCTGTAACATTCTGGATGTGAACGCCTCTAATCTGCGTGTACTCTTGCACCGTGCAAGGCAGAAAATATTCCTGATGGTCGAACACTTCCAGGAGACCGGCGAATGCTGATGTGTAGAGAGTTGGCGGGAATCGCCAGCGATTATATCGACGGGGAACTGAGCACCGGGCAGAACCTGTCGGTGAAGTTTCATCTGATGATGTGCAGCGATTGCCGCACGTTTATCGGCAACCTTCGAATGAGCACCGAGCTCATGCAAGCTCATACTGCCAACATACCAAACGAAGAATTCATTCAGGAAATTGACCGTCGCGTTGCTGATGCACTGAGCCAGAAAGCTCGCCCCGGCGACTCTGACTGAGCCGCTTGTCAAACGGCTTGCAGTGCCCCTACCGTAACCTCTGCGACTTAGCACTAAAGACTGTCATGTCGCTAGCGAAGGTCTGCCGAACAGAAACCCCTGCATTTCATCACAACCGGCATTGACCAGCCAGGTGGCCTGGGCCTCGGTTTCAACGCCTTCGGCAATCACCTCACACTCCAGGTTATGACCCATGTTGATAATACTCCGACACAGTGCCGCGTCCTGGCCGTTATCAGGCAAATCGGTCACAAACGCTCGGTCAATCTTGATGCGCGAAACCGGCAACATTTTCAGATAGGCCAAGGAAGAATAGCCGGTGCCGAAGTCGTCTATGGCCACCAGCAATCCCTGTGCCCGAAACTGACGCAAAGTGGCGAGTGCACAGTCATTATTTTCCATCAAGGCGGTTTCGGTGATTTCCAGCTCCAGCTGGCCGGCCCCCACTTGTGAACCCCGCCAATCTGCGCGCCACTTCCTGCAATACCCGATCACCGGTATCGTGCCCGGCGAGGCCGTTGAGAGTCTGGAAATCGTTCAGCCCCATGACCAACAGCGCCTCCGCCGGCGGACGCTGAGCCATTGGTAGCTGAAAGAATCGATCCAGTTGTTCTTCAAACAGGTTTCGATTGGCCAGACCGGTCAGCTGATCGTAAAGAGTGCGGATTTCCAACTCCTGCTCGGTCTGGCGCAGGGACCGGGTGCGCTCATCCAGCAACTGATCCAGCTCACTATTCAGTTCGTGTAAACGGGAAAGATAGGAAGCGTTGCGGCGAAGCAGGCCGTTGAAGGCCGACTCCACCTCGCCGAACTCATCGCAGCGCTCCGGCTTACGGACATAATGCAGCGGGTGCTCGGCATCGTCGCCAGCCAGGCTGATCCTGCCGCGCAATCGCAACAGTGGCGACAGCATCATCCGGTCCACCACCGCCATGGTCACCAGGGTGACAAACACGGCGATCAGCAGCGAGAGCCCCAGAATCCGGAAAACAAAAGCCACCAGTTCGGCCGGGATCTTGTTCACATTAACAAGCCCCTGAACCCGATAGCCTTGCGCCAATGCGCCGGATGGCCAGGCCACCGCGAGATGACCGGAATCCGTGCGAGCCAGCTCCCGCAGACCGCCGCCGGCGGGGCCGGGGTTGCTAATCGCGGTACCGACGACCAACTGTTTACTGTGGCCCTCGATCACAACACCTTCGAGGGAACTTTGCGCCATCAAACGCTGCAGGGAGGTTGGCGACAGGGCTTCCGGTTCCGCCTGGGTGAGTAGTGTGGTCAAAGCCTGCGCGGCCACGTCCACCTGCTGGCGCAACAGGTCTTCTTCATAGTTTCGATAGGAGGGGATCAGTATCACCATCTCGATCAGCAAAATGGCAACAAACGAGGCGGCGGTCAGGTTGCGGCACAGCCGACACCCGGCAAAGCGCTTCCACCAGCCAACTAGTCCCCGGGTTGTCCCCGTTTTCTGCATTGACCGCTGGTCTTCACCCGCCAGCCGCCCCTGCGTTTCGACGACCGATTTCATACCTGCCCCCTTGCCGTTCGGAAATGGTACCCAAGGGACACTGTGCGTCGCTGTTTGTTACAGAGCAGTCCCCAGACATAAAAAAGCCCGCCTGGAGTCCAGAACGGGCAAAGCAACACAACAACGCAACAATGCCGTTACCGGCCTTTAAATGCCTCCTGTTCCTGGCGCATGAACTCGGTCAGCGCCGCCAGCTGCTGGCCATCCCAGTCAAGCGGTTCAGAGGCCATCGGGGCGACCATGCAGATCTGTACCATTTCATCCAGGTACACTTCGTCCTTATCGAAATCCCTCTGGGCCATGGCCACCGGGTGCGGGTAGTCATTTTTGAAAGAGGCGGAATAACCGGCCCCGTCCGCGTGGCAGGTGGCGCAAGACAAGCCGTTGGACGACAGCGTAGTGTCGTTGAACAGCTTCTCACCCTGTGCCACAAGATTAGCCACATCGCCCTGGTAAGGGGCATACCCCTGCGGACGGCTTACCGCTTCTTTGAGGCTGGCGGAAGTGCCTTCAGCCTCACCTTCCGCTTCTCCTTCGGCCTCACCTTCACCCTCGGCGGCACCTTCTGCCTCTCCTTCTCCTTCTGCTTGTCCTTCTGCTTCACCTTCGGCCTGGTCCTCCGCTTCTGCCTGACCAGCTTCCGCTTCACCGTGCGCTTCACCCTCGGCCTCACCGTAAGCTTCGCCCTCTGCTTCTCCCTGAGCCGCCTCGGCGGAGGGAATCAAGCTAAATGATGAAGCGTTGCTGTCACTGAAACCGGCCACCGCCACCACCGTCATCATGGGTACTGTGACCATCAGGTTTCGCGACAGTTTCCGCAATAAGTCCTTTCGTTTGTCATCGGCCATATCATCCTCCGATCATCCTGTTGTTATCGAATAAGAGAGCCCTGTCGGCCACTCTTATTACACCGACACCCGGACCGATCAATTGTTACAGGCAACGGCTTCTCGCTTTACCTCATACTTGTCGGCTTTCCGGGCCCAGTGACGCAAAGTGGAGGGGTTAACGCCGAAATCAGCATCCACCTGCAGCCCGGCCTGCTCGGCCAGCATGCCGATAATCGCCATGTGATGAACGGTGTGACTGGCAAGAAACGCCAGCTCACGCTCCATGCTGGTCAGCACCGTTTGATAATGGCCGCCACTGTTGTGCTGCATGGCCAGTGGCGCACCTCGAGAGGGCTGTACACTGTTATCCGAAAAGCTTCGGACGATTCGATTCAGGCATTGGTGGGCGGCCTGCCGGTCCGTTTCCAGGGTTTCGTCTCTCTGGCGATCCTCGTAATCCAGTACCTTGTGTTCACCGACCGCCGTCAGAAACGTCAGATAGTGGTCAATGATGTGTCGCACATGCTTACCGATGCTGTGCTGGCTGCGGGCTCCGAATGCCTGGCCGTAAAGGTGTGCTTCCTCAAGGTCATCCAGGAAGTCGACCAGTTGGCCAAGGGCATGGATGTTTTCTTCAGCCATCAGGCCGAAACCGTCTTCAACGTTCCATTCTGGCGATGTCATTGCGGCCACCTCTTTTCATGGATCGCCACAGGGCTACCGTGGCTGCCTCAAGGTTGTTGGTATCCACCAGCAAACGCTCCCGGCTTTCCAGCCACCCGACCAGACGAGCGAACGAAGCGGCATCCAGAGAACGGCCGCCGGAACAACAGCAGGCGGGAATCAGATACTGAAGCGCATCGCTGACCGAAACCGGGCATACGCCATCGGTCACGTCTACCGAGGCCGGTGCAGGAATCAGGAGAGCAGGCACGGAGGTCAGGGTTGTTTGCCCTCCGGCTATCGAAAGGGGGTGCAGAAGGTCATCCGGCCCCAGTAACACACCACGAGCGGATGCGGTATTCAGGTGCTCCGCCACTCTGTTTGTCAGACCGTTTGCCAGACCATCTGTCAGGCCCGCTTTGTCAGGGACAACCAGAATGGCAAAACCGTCGGGATCAGGCGCCATAATCACACCTGCGTCGATGGCAATATCACCCGCCCCCGGTGCCTCGCGCATCAGGCAGGCGAACAACACATCGGACACTTTCGCCAGCGGCCGTCGTGAAGCAATCACCTGGCCGTCCAGAATCAGGGTAAAGCCCGGCGTGTCCCGGACAATATCCAGGCGGGGCAAGGTATCCAGACTGCCATCATCGGCGACTTCAAGAGGCTCCAGCAATGCGAAAAGACGGCTGACCAGCGGAATGCTGTCAGCCTGTACGCGCAACTTCGTACGGCCACATTGCAACACCCTGGACCACCAGGTGACCGGTAACTGCCGGTTTTCTTCGGCAATGGTGAAATCGGCCGGTCCTCCCCGGGACTGCACCAGAAACCGGTTGTTGACCCAGTCACCCAGCGTATTCCAGACATTATTGCGAATGGCCCAGGCATCCGGAGTGTCCGGCATCACCTTGAGTGCGGAATCCACGAGTGTCGAGGCAATGTCATCCGGCCCGGCACCTTCCGTTGCCATCAACCAGATCAGCGAGGCGGTTTCATTCAGGGCGCTGAGATGTCCGAGCCGGGTGTCGTAAACCAGCACCTGATCCTCGGTAACGACTTCCTCGGCCACCCAGCGCTCAAGAAGAGGCTGTGGTAATGGCCGGTCAGATAACGCCTGGGCCACTACCCAGTCTGCAAGGCGGGGCAGGGCCATATAAGGCAGATAGCGGGCCGGGTCGTCGCCCGGGATCAGGTTCCGGAAGCCGCCGCTTCGGGCGAGCTCCGCCTGCGTTTCCCGAACCACCTGCTGGACCGAAGAGCCTTTCGGTGAATCCTCCGGAGCAAGATTCAGTCCCAACAGACCAACCATATCGGCCACCAGGCCGCCCTTGACCATCTCCTCAACCCGGCCACCACTCTCGGGGCCGGCACAAACCTCCAGAGAGGGGCTAAGGTTACATTCCAGAATCCAGGGTTTGAGATCCTGATCTACCAGGCAATCGATACCCAACAATTCATAGCAGCCCCGGGTGTCGGCGCCAATGGCCCGGGACCGCTCCCGCATGGGTTCCTGTGCCGACAGGCAGGTCAGAGCGACCAGGTCTTCAATCTGCTCGAACAGGGCCTGGTCATCATGACCCTGCTCCCGCAGCCAGAGCCGGTAGCGCTCGAAATCCACGAACTCCACCGGCACTTCCGCCTCCAGGTTGAGAGCGTTGATGTCCGGGTTGGTCAGATAACTGTAGGGGTTATTGGCGTTTTCTTCGTTGTAGGCCACCGACGCAAGCTTGGCAAAGCCCTGTTTATAAAGATAAACCCGGAAAGGCGTCACGGACGACACCAGCACATAAAGGCGCAGTACATACTTGCGGCCATGCATGGTGTGCGGGTTTTCCAGATATTCCTGAACCATCCAGGACGAGTCCATCGGGATCTCGCCAGGATCCTCAACCAGCCGAATGCCCTTGCCTTTGGAGGCATTCTTGGGTTTCAGCAACCAGCGTTTGTCCGAGCTCTCCAACGCCGCCTGCTGGAACCGGTGGTAATCCTCGGGCATGGAGTAAACATGCGGCACGAAATCCAGACGCTCGCCCAGAGGCCCGGAGCCTTTTTCCTGCCGCTTTACCCGATCCCGCAGGTCCATCAGGCTCTGGTACAGTCGGCTTTTTACCGTCAGGGCGTTATTGCCGGGAATGTGGTTGATCTTGCGCTCCGGCCCCACCTTCGCGAAATACTCCGGGCCCGGCATGCCCGTGTACCAGCAGGCCTGCCAGTCTTCCGCGTTTTTTGCTCTTTGCCATTGCGCTTTGTCCAGAGACGCTTCGAAAAAGCGGTCCTGTTCATAGGAGCGGTTGCCACCCATCCAGTAGTGCCGTGTCATAGTGCCGTGCCTCAGTTCCGGTTTGCCGCCCCCCGGTGGTTTGCAAGGCGGCGATTGTTTCGGTTTCAGAGTCACGGACACATGAGCTATGCAACTGTTACATTAAAATGCGGGAATCATCAGGGCATGACCGGGGAGCTTTCAATTTCATGCAGATACGTTGAAGTAGCTGTAACAAATTTGACGGTTCAAGTGTCTTGGCCCCTATTACAGGCAAGATTGAATATGCTTACAGGAACCCATTAATGACACTAAGAGTTGCCACTGTCGCTGTGGTTCTCACGGCTTTGGCCGGCGCCTGGTGGCTGCTGCAAGTACTCGGGATGCCGCCGGATTTTTCACCGGAGATGCTGTCTGAGTGGCTCAAGAGCCAGGGCGCTGCGGGCCCGCTTCTGCTCATGCTTCTTATGATGATCGCCGTGGTAGTCGGCCCGATCCCGACGCTTCCGGTCAGTGCAACGGCGGGACTGGCCTTTGGCCTGTTCGCGGGCACATTGATTGCCGCGACAGGCGCACTTCTGGGTGCCATGGCGGCATTCTGGATTGCCCGGTGCCTGGGGCGCGAAGCCATCTGTCATCACTTCCCTGAAAACCCGGTACTGGCAAGGGACGGCTCGCAACGATTCCTGACAATTGCCATCCTGCTGACCCGCCTGATTCCGGTTTTCTCGTTTGCGCTGATCAGCTATGGCGCGGGGGTAACAGCCATACATGCCTGGCGCTTTGCCGCAGCCACGTTTATTGGCATGCTGCCGATGACCGTGATTTTTGCCGGCCTGGGCAATTCCTTCGCGCTCAACCCGGCGCTTACCGTAACAGCGGGTCTGATCATTCTCGGCGTGATGATGTGGCTGCCCTGGTCACTCAGCCGTCACCCTGAGTCCAGGCTCGCCCGCTGGCTGATGCTTCAGCAGAAAAACAATTAAAACGGTCGTCTCTATCGCATATAACCTATGCTGGTGCAGCAGCAACGTTCTCGAATTCTGAGCATAGTCAGGAAGGGGTTCCATGACCAATATAACCAGTGAAAGAAACGCCACGATAATTAACGCACTTGCGGGAGGCTGGGTTGCCGATGCGGCCAGTCTTGGTCTGCACTGGCTGTACGACAGCCAGCGTATCCTTGAAGTGGGTGGACAGGCGCCGGAATTCCTGCCACCGAAGGCCAGTTATTTCAAAGGCGGATTCGGGTATTTTGCGCACGAAGGCAAACAGTCCGGCGATATCAGCCACTACGGGGCGGCCACCGGGGTGCTGATCGACAGCCTTCTGGCCAGTGACGGCAAACTGGATATCCGCGATTACCAGCGTCGCTTCAGGGCGTTTTTTGGACCTGGCGGCCACTGGCAGGGCTATATCGACAATCCCACCCGGGTCACCCTGAACAACCTGAGCACGATTGAGCAGAACGCCATTGACCAGGCTCTGGCGACCACCGAAGCCGATCTTACCGATCAGCAGAAACGGATACTGGTTCAGAAGGTGTTGCCCTACACCCGCCGCCTGACGGGCAATGAACTGGCAGCTCCGGTTCGCCGGGCCATCGACCTGACCTACCACGAAACCGAAGTCCAGGAAGCCGGCGTTCACATTGCCGAAACCATCGACCAGCACCTGCTACCGGAAAGCGGCGCCGACGACATGCAGCTGCCCGCCGTGTCCAAACTGCCACCGCTGGTGGCCCGTTATTGCGGCAGCGACAAGCTGATGGAGGTTACGGAAGCGGCGGTGCGGGTGACCAATCACAATGACGAAGCCGTGGCCTGGGCAAAGTGCGCGGCGATCCTTCTGGACCAGCTTTTCCAGGGCAAACCCATGGCGGCAGCCCTGAAAACTGCCAAAACCGAAGCGCCGGACCAGGACAGCCTGAGCAACGCGCAATCCGGTTCCTCACTGGATGCCGTAACTGCCGGCGACAGCTTCGGCCGTACCTGCTATCTGCACGAAGCCATGCCGGTGATTTTTCACATCCTCAGCCATGCCGACAGTTATACCGAAGCCGTCCGCGCGAACATCCAATGCGGCGGCGATTCCTGTGGACGAGCCTGGATTATCGGCCCGGCGATGGCGGCGATTCATGGCGTTGGCGGCGAGAAGGGCATCCCCCTGAGCTGGCTCGCCCGGGTCACAAACGCCGATACCCTGTTTGCAGATATCGAATCACTGGTCAATGGCACATGGACACCCAGGGCGCAGGGCAGTGAGCCATCCGGTTGCCCAGCGCCTTGAAAAATGCCCTCTGGGGCGCCTTTATCGGTTCAATCCCGTGTTGACGGACACGGCGCCCCGCAGGGCGCACAGGCGGATTCGTCGCGCTGATTCAGGGCTGTCTGCACATTCCCCTGCCCGGAATTGAATGCAAACGTGGGACTGCTCAAGTGATCCGCCATGATCAGCACAAGAATAATCCCCAGTGCCACCAGGATACGGGTCCGGCTGTACGGTCGTTGCATGCTGGCTCCCTCCCGCATCAGTTGGGCAACCGGAAAAACGGCCGCAGGCGAATGCCGATCAGTGAGCCGGCAAAAGCGCAGGCAAACCAGATCCAGGCGTGCAGGCTGGCTGAAGCGATGCCGGAAAACAGCGCACCGATGTTGCAACCAAAGCCCAGACGGGCACCGTAACCCAGCAACAGGCCACCCACCACAGCTGCCATGAACGGGCGCGCTTGCGGCCGGTTACGGCTGGCTTCATTGAATTTGTTGGCCAGTCCCGCCGCCAGCATGGCACCGAGCAACAGTCCGAAGTTCATCACCGATGGGATGTGAGTGAGCACGGAATCTTTCAGGGCAATGGCCGGGTAGTCCCAGGTCCAGAATTCGAACTGGGACATGTTCACGCCCACCGCTTCCAGTGACTTGGCGCCCCACACGTTGAAGGCAAAGGTGATGCTCCAAGGGGCACCGCTGATCGCCAGAGTCAGGGCGTTGCCGGCCGCCAGAATCAGGATGGCCCAGGTAAACGGCCAACGGCCGCTGATCAGTGTTCTGAAAACACCGTGTTGCTGCCCTTTCCAAAGCAGCTCATTGCGCTCGATAGCGCCATGGGCCTTGCGTTCAATCCGGTTCACCCACCAGGCCACCAGCCCCAGACCAACCAGCTGGGCAATAATGGCGCCGCTCAAACCCAGAGTATTCACCAGCGGAACCGGGTCAAAGCCCGGCTGATCCAGCCACCAGGGCAGGTGCATGGAGCCAATCACCGTACCGACGATGAAGAACACCAGGGTAACCACCATGCGGATGTTACCCGCGCCCACGGTGAACAGGGTGCCGGAACCACAACCGCCACCCAGCTGCATGCCCATACCGAACAGGAAAGAGCCCACCACCAGCGAGGTGCCCACCGGCGCCACGGCGCCGATCAACCCGGCCTGAGTGTGCAGCATTGGCACCATGATCAGGGACGACAGGCCGAACAGCAGCAATTGCGCACGCATGCCGGCACCGCGTTTTTTCACCACCAGATTGCGCCAGCCGGCGGTAAAGCCAAAGGCGCCGTGATACAGCGCCATGCCCAATACGGTGCCGATGGCGAACAACGCCACCATGAACGGGGCGGTCTCCAGCCAGACCAGCCCGCCCACCAGGGCGAAACCGGCGAGGGCCGTGGTCACCACGAAGCGATCAATCTGCCAGCCGGGTTGTGACGTTCCGGCCTGAACGGCGGCTGCCTCAGCCATGTTCTCTCCTGTTAGTTAAACAAATCCATCAGTTTGCCCAGGCCCTTTTTGGCCACCTGCAGCGGCCGGTCCGAATCGTTGGACCACTGGGCCATGGAGCCGTCGTAAAGCGCCACTTCCTCGAAGCCGGCCAACTCGCTCAAGACAAACCAGTCGGTAGCCGCCCAGTGGCCTGTGTTGCAGAAGGCAATGGTTCGGGTGCCGGCATCCAGCTCGGCGCGGTTGACGCGCTCGGTGATTTGATCGGCATTCAGATACCAGACTTCATTCTGCTGGCCCAGGAAATCGCTGTGGGGCAGGTTGCGTGCGCCGGGAATGGTGCCCGGGCCCTTGGCGGCCGGTGACTTGGCTTCGCCTCGGAAATAATCGATCGGGCGCGCATCCACCAATTGGGCCTGGGTGTCACGGGCCTGTTGAACTTCTTCCAGCGAGGCCAGCAAGGCCGGCTGCAGTTCACCCCGGAAATCGGCAAAGTCACGGCGGTCTGTTTGCCCCGAGGCCACGTCAAAACCCGCTGCCTGCCAACCGGCGAAACCACCGTTGAGAATGGTCACATCGTCGTGACCCAGCACGCGGAAGGTCCAGTACACCCGGGCGGCGCTGCCAAAATCGGTCACGCCGGTACCGGCGGGAACCACCACAACGGTGTCGTCATTGCCAATGCCCAGGCCACCAATCAAACGTTCCAGGCTGCCCACGGGCGGCAACAGACCGGTGACGCCGTCACGACTCTCGCGCCAGCCATCACCGGTGTAGCTGCTGTAGATGGAGCCGGGAATATGGGCGCTCTGGAAGCTGCTGCGGTCACCACCGTTATCGATGCCAGAGCGGACATCCAGAACCACGACATTGTCCCGGTCGAGATTGGCCTTCAACCAGGCGGCATCCACCAGCGGGGGTGTTTTGTCTGTCTCTGCCAACGCCAGATTGCTGACGAAGGCCAGTGCAATTGCAATAAGCCTGATCATGATCTCACTCCCGATAAATTCTTGAGCGATCATTATGAATTCATTTTCGCGTAATTAAAACACGAAGAAATATGAAATTAAAGAATATAGAAATCCTGAAAGGTTTCTTCGCTTGCGCTGTAACAAATCAGCCGGGGCAGGGGTCTATTGATTGTGGGCACCGTAAAAACCAACAAACGGTGCAGAAAAACCGCTGAAGAGGTACGACATCATGAAAAAGCTGACACTGACCCTTGCTGCAATCGCACTGGCCTTTTCCGCAACAACGGCAATGGCCATGGGCGGTCAGGCAGACCGTTACAACGAGCGTGGCTATCAGAACACGCCTATGGAACAACCGGCGATCACCCAGACCATTGACGGGTGACAAAAACGAAAAAGCCGCCAGCAAACACTGGCGGCTTTCCATCAACGCAGGGTTCGAAACACTATCAGGGCAACGGTTACTTCGCCACCGCCGCTTTTGTCATACCCTCGAGTGCCTTTGACAGCTTGGGCACCACCGCACACTCCTCGGCCCCATGCCTCTGGGCCAGATACGACGGATCGTTATAGCCCAGCCACACCTGGCCAGTGTCGTCTTCCCAAACCAGCGCCTTCAACGGCAGATCAATCCCCACGGACTGGGCACACTGCATGAATGGCGTGCCACCCTTGGGGTTACCAAAGATCAGTAGTTCCGTGGGCCTCAAGGACTTACCCACTTTCTCGGCACCGGCGGCATGATCGATTCGTGCGAATACCGTCAGCCCCTTTTCCTCCACAATCGACTCCAGTCGATCCATCGTGGCTGTCGCGGTGTGCGGACTCTGCAACGAGATCATCCCTTCAGCGGCACTGGCCAACAGGCTCGCGGCCATGAGGCAGACAAATACTCCGGCTCGGAAACTCATGATGAGCTCCTTCTAGCGATAAAGCCGGGGCCAGCTTCATGGGCCCCGGCATGGGTTCTAGCGAAGATCCGGGTTCAGAGTATAGGTTCCGGTCACCCGGGCACTGGCCAGTACATGTCCGGCCATGGCTTCCCTCACGGCGTTGCCATCGAATTCACCGTCCAGGCCAAGGCTTTCGACATCCAGCGCATGAATTTCATAGTGATAATGATGGATTAGTTCATCGTTCCAGGGTGGGCACGGGCCATCGTAACCACCGTAGGTGCCTTCCATATCGGCATTACCGGCCAGGAACTGGGTGAAGTTGTTCACCCCGCGAATGCCGATTGGCCCGGCCCCGGGCTCTTTGCCCTTGGGAATCACGCCATCACTATCCTCACCTTCAGGAACCCGTGAGGTTTCGGCGGGAATATCCACCAGCAACCAATGGAAGAAATCCACCCGGGGCAGGTCCGCCGGAACCGTTTTGCCTTCCTGGTTCACATCGTCGGCGACGCTCGGTACATCCGGGTCAAACATCATCACCACAAAGCTTTTGGTGCCTTCAGGTGCGTCATCCCAGACCATCTCCGGGTTGCGATTAGGACCAAAGCTCATGTGGTCCTCCTCGCTGTATACCCCAAACGCAAACTTCTCCGGAACCGGTTTGCCTTCCTCGATACCTCGAACTTCTAGTTTCACGGTTTCATCTCCTTTCAAAGAGTTTCAACAATTACCAGGACATGCTTCTAAACAGGTTAGCAAAGGTTCGGGGAGGATTCAGAGAGGGAAGTGAAAGAAGTGCCAGAACGACGCCGGTGAGGGCGTCGTTCATTCAGAGGTTCAGCCGTTTTTCTGCCATTCGAATTTACGGAAAGGCTCGTCCACCGGTGTTTCGGCAATGTGGTTGATGTAGTTGCTCATGGTTTTCTGGGACAACACAAGAATCACATCAAGCACCTGGCGCTTGCCGTATCCGGCATTGTAGAAGGCTTCCAGGTCTTCTTTACTGACATTGCCCTGCTTGCGCATCACTGTCAGTGTGAAGTCGCGGAGCGCTTCGAGCTTATCGTTGGGCAAAGGCTTCTCGTCACGCAGGGCGTTGGTAATGTCATCCGACACTTCCATCATCTTGGCGATACCGGTATGCGCCGGCACACAGTAATGACAGGCGTTTTCAACGTTGATGGTCTGCCAGACAACGGTTTTCTCGTCGTTGTCGAAAGCACTGTCCAGCACCAGTTGGTGCAGCGTCTGATAGGCTTCGAGCACCTGTGGGGATTCCGCCATCACCGCATGCAGACCCGGGATCATACCGAAGCCCTTTTCGGAATTTTCCAGCAACGGTACGGCGCCTTCCGGGGCGGACGATTTATCGTGCAAAGTGAACTCGGTCATAATTCGCTCCTTACTTGAATGATCGATCAACAACACTCACCCTAGCTGTTATTGAGCACTCATTCAAGTTATAGTTGAGCGTATATTCAACAGACAGATCACTGGAGCCGGATATGGCCAGACATCCTCAATATGATCGCGGTGAAGCCCTGCACAAAGCAGTTGGGCTGTTCTGGGAAAAGGGCTACCACGGCAGCTCCATGAAGCAGATTGAGCAGACACTGGACATGCGCCCCGGCAGCATCTATGCCGCCTTTGGCAGCAAAGACGGACTGTTTTCCGAGGCCTTGGCCAGTTACGCCGAGCGCGGCGGGGAAGAACTGGCCGCACATATGCAAAAGTTCGATTCCGTTGTGGACGGACTGCAGGCCTACCTCCGGAATATTGCCTATAGCTGTGCCGGAACCTGCCCATCCAAAGCCTGCATGGTGGTCAAGACCCTGCTGGAAACCAGCCACACCCATAGCACCCTTGCCAGGCAGGCCAACGAGGTACTGGCAGCCATCGAGACCACTCTGACCAGCCTTCTGGAACAGGCACAAGCCCGGGGAGAGCTGGACAAGAACGTGGATTGTGGCCGGCTGGCCATGTTGCTTCAGGCCCAGATCATGGGGCTCCGGGCCATTGCCGAACGTGGCCTGTCAGGAGATCAGCTGGCTGATCTGGCAAACGACATGGCAAGTATTCTGGAGCCTTACCGGGCAAGACACTGAGCACAGGCCGAAGGGTCAGGGTCGAAGGCAGCAATTAACCAGTACCCTGGTCCGATTGTTGTGTCCGGCATCAGGACCTAGCATGGACTCCATCATGCCGGGGTACCAACCCTAGACCCGAGCAGAGACGATAGCCAAGCACTTTTCCGAACTCCCAGTATTGGTGAAAGTGCTTGGCTCTCATTTCTTCGAGGTCTGAATATTATGGACAATCTGCATCATATCGTTGTGGTGGGCGGCGGTGCTGGCGGCCTTGAGCTGGCCACCAGCCTGGGCAACAAACTGGGCAGAAAACAAAAAGCCCGGATTTCGCTGGTTGATGCCGGGCTGACGCATGTCTGGAAGCCCCTCCTGCACGAAGTGGCCTCCGGCTCTCTCGACGCCAGCGCCAACGAAATCAACTACCGCGCCCACGCCCGCAAACACCATTATGAATTCCAGCTTGGCCGCGTGAACGGACTGGACCGAAGCCGCAAAGAAATCATTATTGAACCTTTTTACGATGATGATGGGCGGGAAGTGGTCCCTGAAAGGCGTATTTGCTACGACACGCTGGTGATTGCCGTGGGCAGTACCGCCAACGATTTCGGCACCCCCGGGGCGCAGGAAAACTGTCTGTTTCTCGACAGCCTGAAACAGGCCCGGCGGTTTCACAACCTGATGCTCAACGCCTTCCTGCGCAAAAACCACGAAGCCCGGCAAGGCAGTCCACATACCCTGAATATCAACATCATTGGTGCCGGGGCGACCGGCGTCGAGCTGGCCGCAGAACTACGCCTGGCTTCCCGGGAATTGCCAGTCTATGGCATGAATCACCTGCAACCTTCAGACGTCTGTATCAGTGTGATTGAAGCGGCCGACCGCATACTGCCGGCACTTCCCGGCCGGCTTTCGGCCGGCGCCACCCGCGAACTGAAACGCCAGAACATACAGGTACTGACAGGCCAGCCAGTCAGCGAAATTCATGAAAACAGCCTGATCATGAAGGATCGTACCGAGCTGCCATCGGAAATGACCATCTGGGCTGCCGGCATCAAAGCGCCCCCGTTTCTGGCTGAGCTGGACGGTCTGGAATCCAACCGCAGCAACCAGCTGGTGGTGGAACAGACGCTGCAAACCACCAAAGACCCCGACGTTTTTGCCTTTGGCGACTGCGCCGCCTGCCCGCAACCCGATTCGGACCATCCGGTACCACCAAGAGCCCAGGCGGCACACCAGCAAGCCGATGCATTGTTCAAGACCCTGTGCAACCGTCTGGAAGGTGGGGCGCCGGTACCGTTTGTCTATAACGACCACGGTTCACTGATCAATTTCAGCCGCTACACCACGGTGGGCAATCTGATGGGCAATCTGTCCGGGCGCAGCATGTACATCGAAGGGAAAGTGGCCCGGTTGTTTTACATATCCCTGTATCGAATGCACCAGGTGGCACTCCACGGTTTCGTACGTACCGCCATCATCTGGCTGATGGACAAGATCAGTCGCGCCATGCAACCGAGGCTCAAACTGCACTAGTGTCCCGAGAAACCCTCGACAAACTGCCGATCAATCCGGTCTTTCAGGCGCCAGACCCAACGCCCCGAAAAAGTCAGGGGGCCATAGCTGCCAATGGCGGATTGCCCGCCACAGGCCAGAAGATAGAGCGAATAACGTCGCGGCAGGAACGGTTTCAGCTCGGAACCATTCAATGCCGCCCGAAGGTTTTCCGCCAGCACCGGGCCGGCTCGCACGGCATGCACACCGGAACGATTAAGCGCCCGGTCCTGACGACTGCAGGTGTCACCCACGGCAAAAACGTCCGGGTGCGACAGGCTGCGATGCCTGGCACCCACCAATACGAACCCCTGCTCATCCAGTGTCAGACCGCTATTTGACAGAAACCGGGCGGGGGAAGCGCCAGTGGCGGCAATGATCGCGTCTGCCTCAAGCCTGGTACCGTCGGCCAGACAAAGCTCACCATCTTCTTCCGCCCGGGCACGTTGTTCGATCAGCGTTACCCCGAGACGGGATAATTCCTGCGATGCCAGGCGTTGCATGCGCCGATTGAAGCCGGGCAGCGGGCCGCTCTCTCCCGCAACCAGGGACAGCTGGCATCCCTGCCCGGAACCAACCCCAAGCGCATTGGCGGCCGCCATTGCCAGCTCGACACCGGCAGCACCTCCACCGATAACCACCAGATGACCAAACCGGCCACCGGCGGACTGCTCCTGAAGTTGTTGCCACTGCGGGTAAAACGTTTCGATCGGCTTGACGCTGATCATTCGCCCCCGATAACCCTGCAACTGGTCAAGATTGGTATGAGATCCGATATCGATCGAAAGCAGGTCGTACTCTATCCTCTCACCACCGGCTAACCGGATCTCCCGACGGTCAGCTTCCAATTCCACGGCGCTGTCGAGCACCAGCTCTCCCCCGGCTTCAGCCACCAGGGGACTGACGGCGATCCGGCACTGATCAACGGTGTAATGGCCGGAGATCCAGCCGGGCAGCATTCCTGAATAGTACTGCCAGGGCGACGGCGTAATCAGAACCAGCTCCATATCCGGCGGGGGCGATTTGGCAAATTCACGCAACACAATCAAATGTGCGTGTCCCGCTCCCAGCAAAACCAGACGTTTCACAAATTGTCTCCCTGCATATTGATGATCCGGGCATTCAGGACAATGATGATAGAGTAGTTTCCACAACCCCACGACATCCGGAGACACACCAATGCCCCCCGATGGCATGGCTCTCACCATCATCGTACCCGTACTCAACGAATTTGAAACGCTGCCGGCGTTACTTGAACACCTTAAACACTGGCAGAGCCGGGGTGCAGAGGTATTGATCGTGGACGGAGGCAGTAACGACCAGACCGCGGAAGAAGTCCGACACCAGGGTTTTGCCGTCATCGATGCACCCCGTGGGCGGGCTTCGCAAATGAACGCGGGCGCGCAGGCGAGCCGGTCCCGCAACCTGGTGTTTCTGCATGCAGATACCCGCTTGCCGGAACAGGCCGATCTACAGATTCTGGCCGCCCTGAGAGACTCCGACGTTGCCTGGGGGCGCTTCGATGTGCGAATAGAAGGCGAATCGAAGTGGTTACCCATCATCGCCTGGTTTATGAACACACGCTCCCGGCTGACGGGCATCGCAACAGGCGATCAGGCCCTGTTTATGACTCGTAATGCCTTCGACCGGATAGAAGGCTTCCCGGAACAACCCCTGATGGAAGACATCGAAATAAGCCGTCGATTGAAACAAATGGCCCGTCCCGTGTGTCTGGGTAACAAAGTCATCACTTCAGGACGCCGCTGGGACAGCCGGGGCAGCGGACGGACTATCTGGCTCATGTGGCAATTGCGCTGGGCCTATTGGCGAGGCATCCCGGCCGAACAACTGGCAGAGCGCTATCGATGAAACCCGTTCGCATTATTATCATTGCCAAAGAACCCAGACCCGGCCTGGCCAAAACCCGGCTGATTCCGGCCCTGGGCGCCGAGGGCGCCGCCGGGTTGGCAGACCGCCTGCTGCGGTACACCCTGCAGCAGGCCCTGGCCGCGGATACCGGGCCGGTGGAGCTGTGCGTGGCGCCGGATATGCACGCCCCGTTCTGGCCGAGCCTGGTCGGAAAGGCGCCCGTGACATTGACCCAGCAGGAAGCAGGGGATTTGGGCACCCGAATGGCCACCGCCGCGCAACAGGGGCTGGGCCAGGGTACGCCGGTGATGCTGATCGGCACCGATTGCCCGGCCCTGGACGTCGGGCGCCTGAGAACCATGGCCCGACTGCTGGCCGACCACGATGCCTGCCTGTGCCCGGTACGGGATGGCGGCTATTCGCTGCTGGGCCTGCAACGCCTGGACGGCTCCCTTTTCCAGGACATGCCCTGGAGTACCGACCGGGTGGCAGCCCTGACCCGACAGCGCCTGGACCGGCTGGGCTGGTCGTGGCAGGAAAGCGAATTACTGGCGGATGTGGACGAACCCACCGATCTCAGCCACCTTGAACAACACTACCCACAACTTGCCGGGAGCGACTCATGAAAACCGTATCACTGCTCGGCCCATTGCTGGGCGCAACCCTGGCCACCTCGGCAGTCGCCGATACCGTCAGGCTGGGGGATTTCAGCCGCTACGACACCCTGCCCCAGGAACCCTGGCAACTGGTGCCTTTTGACGACCTGCCACCAACCAAGTACCAGCGGGTAACGCGGAAGAGCGTGGCAGCCGTGAAAGCCACCTCCGAGGCCAGCATGGCCTTGTTGGCCCGGCCCCTGGAAGCGGATCTGGCTCAAACCCCGGTGCTGTGCTGGCGCTGGTGGGTGGATAAGCCGGTGTCACAGGCGGACATGTCGAAAAAATCCGGTGACGATTACGCCGCCCGGGTATACGTCACCTTCGACCTGCCAAGCAGCGCCATGAGCCTGGGCACCCGGATGAAGCTGTCGGTGGGCCGGACTCTGTTCGGCGAACAGCTGCCGGATGCGGCCATCAACTACGTCTGGGACAACAAGCACCCGGTTGGCACCACCATGCCCAATGCCTACACCGACCGAGCGCAAATGGTGGTACTGCGCAGCGGCACGGCGGACACCGGCCAATGGGTGGAGGAGCGGCGCAACCTGCTGAAGGATTTGCAGCGTTTCTTCGAAACCGCCCCGGACCGGCCCCTGCAACTGGCCATCGCCTCAGACAGCGACGACACCGGCAGCAGCGCCAGCGCCCTGTTCGCGGACCTTCACCTGGTGGCCGAGGGGGAGCAATGTCAGTTTCCCTCGCCAGACAACGCTCAAAACACGGAGAGCGCCAGGTCCGGTAGCTAAACCACCTCAACCCGCCAGGTGCTGCACCCAGCCGATCATCGGCGTGGGGTAGATCCCGAGCACGAGAATGATCACCGCCAGGGCGATCAGGGTCATGCCGCCCAGGCGGCTGCCCCAATCGTTGGGCACGTCCCGGCGGCGCATGCCCGGCTCCGGGAGATACAGGGTCACCATGACGCGCAGGTAGTAATAGAGCCCGATGGCACTGCCGACGATCACGCCACCCACCAGCCACCAGCGCGCGTCCGCCACGCCCAGGGCGATGACATAGAACTTGCCGATGAATCCGGCCGTTAACGGAATGCCCGCCAGGGACAGGAAGCTAATGGTCATCACCGCTGCCAGGTAGGGTCGGCGCCAGAACAGCCCGCGATACAGCGGCAGACCGTCGGCATCCTCGCCACCAAACGGACTGGACACCAGAGTCACCACCCCGAACGCCGCCAGCGTGGTCACCAGGTAGGTCACCAGGTACACGCCCGTGGTTTCCATGGCCAGGGCATTGCCGGCCACAATCGCCACCAGCAGGTAGCCGAAGTGAGCGATGGAGGAATAACCCAACAGCCGCTTTAGGTTGGCCTGGAACAGCGCCAGCAGGTTACCCGCCAGCATGGTCAGCAGCGCCAGAACCGTTACCAGCCCCTGAACCCACTCGCTGGCAAACACCGGCGCGGCCAGCACCAGGCGCAACAGCACCACAAACACCGCCAGCTTACTGACCGTGGCCAGAAAGATGGTGGCCGGCGCCGGGCCGCCCTGGTAGACATCCGGCGTCCACAGGTGAAACGGCACCATCGAGAGTTTGAAGCCCAGCCCCACCACCATGAGCGCGGCACCGGCCAGCATCCAGGCATCCGGCGCGTCGACCAGGGCGCCGGCAATACCGGCGAGATCCAGCGCCCCGGTACGGGCATAAATCAGCGCCATGCCGAACAACAGGAAGGCGGTGGCCGCCGCTGACAGCAGCAGGTACTTGATGCCCGCCTCCAATGACCGCTCGGCGCGGAAGCTGTAGGCCAGCATGCCGTACAGGGGCATGGACAGCAGTTCCAGGCTGATGAACAGCATGGCCAGGTGGTCGCTGGCCACCAGACCCAGGGCACCGGCCGTGGCACACAGGATCAACAGATAGAACTCCTCCCGTGGGCCAATGTAACCGGTCAGGTAATGGTGGCTGAGAATGACGGTCACCAGCGCCGAGACCAGCACCAGGGCGCCCGCCATCACCGCCAAGCCATCCACCTGCATCAGGGGTGGGGAACTGGCGGCCGGGATGGTCAGGGGCAAGGTTAAAAGGGCCGCCACCAGGCCGGCCGCCGAAACCAGGGCGGTACCGGCGTGGTGACGCCGCCAGGCAATGCCCAGCATGGCAATGACCGCCGTGGAGCCCACCAGAATCAAGGGCAGGAGTGTGACCAGATTAGCCGCTGTCAGCATTAGCGCACCTCCCCGGCTAATGCCGACAGGCTGCCATCAGAAAACAGGGCGGCGGTGGCCTGCGACAGACTGGCGGTGGCATCCAGCAGGGGCTGCGGATACAGGCCCATCAGAATGACCAGGGCCAGCAACGTCAACATCATCACATACTCCCGGGCGTCCGGACCGGCCAGCTTGTGTTCCTGGAAAGCCGGACCGAAGTGCACCCGCTGCATCAGGATCAACGAGTAGATGGCCGCCAGCACCAGGCCCACACTGGCAATCACCACGACCACCGGGGCACTGGGGAAGGTACCGAACAGGATCATGAACTCTCCCACGAAGTTGGCCGTGGCGGGCATGCCCAGTGATGCCGCCACGAAACACAAGGTGAAGCCCGGCAGCACCGGCATCCGGCCCCAGAGACCACCCATGAACCTCATGTCCCGGGTATGAATGCGCTCGTAGAGCTGGCCACTGAGAATAAACAGCGCGGCGGAAGAAAAGGCGTGGGCCACCATCAGCACAATCGCCCCCTGAATCGCCAGCTGGGAACCGGAGTAAATGGCGATCAGCACAAAGCCCATGTGGGAAATACTGGTGTAGGCGATCAGCCGCTTGATGTCCTGCTGGCCACAGGCCAGGACCGCGCCGTAGATGATGCCCACCAGCCCCAGAGTCATGGCCACCGGCGCAAAGTCGGCGGATTGCTCCGGGAACAACGGCAGGCCGAATCTGAGCATGCCATAGGCGGCGGTTTTCAAAAGAATACCGGCCAGATCGACACTGCCCGCCGTCGGCGCCTGGGCATGGGCGCCCGGCAACCAGCCGTGGAAGGGCACCACCGGCAGCTTCACCGCAAAAGCGACGAAGAAGCCCAGCATCAGCCAGTAGGCCATGGGCTCGGGGACGTCCGTCTCGCGGAGCACTTCATAGCTGAACGACCACTGCCCGGTGTTGCCAAAGTGAATGAACACCAGCGCCAGGATGGCCACCAGCATCAGCAGGCCGCTGGCCTGGGTGTAAATAAAGAACCGCGTGGCCGCCCGTATCCGGGTCTGCCCGGGCGAGCCGCTGTGGCCCCAGAGCGCGATCAGGAAATACATGGGCACCAGCATCATTTCCCAGAACAGGAAGAACAGGAAAAGGTCCATGGCCAGGAAAACCCCGACCACAGCGCCCAGGATCCACAACAGGTTCAGGTGAAAGAACCCGATGCGATGGGCAATCTCATGCCAGGAGCAGAGTACGGCCAGAGCGCCGAGGAAGCCGGTGAGCGCGATCAGGATCAGCGACAGGCCATCAATGGCCAAGTGCACCTGGATACCGAACCGGGGAATCCAGTCGGCCCGCCATTCCAGCAGCCACTGGTTCTGCGCTCCCGCCGGCAGGGCAAAATCGCTGGTAACCCAGAGCCAGACCGCAATCACCAGCACAAACAGCATGGTGGCCAGGGCAATCCAGCGCGGGGCCTGTTCACCCCAGCGGTCGGCCTGCCAGCACAGGATGCCTCCCAGGAACGGGATCAGGATCAGCCAGAACAGGATCATCCGACACCTCCCGGCAGCAGCACCAGGGCCAACAGAATCACGGTGGCGCCAAAGACCATGGCCGTTGCGTAGCTGCGCACCCGGCCGTTCTGGGCTTTCACCAGGCCCCGGTTCAGGCCTTTCGCCAGCACCGCCGGCAGGTTCAGGGCCAGATAGACAAAATCACTTCTCAGCAGGCGAACCATTAACTGCCAGGGTTTCACCAACAGCCCGTCATAAACGGCATCAAACCCCCAGGCGTGGTGCCAAAGCCGCCACAGGAAGGCTCCCGGCCCATCACTGACCTGCTTCTGCAGCCACTGGCGCCGGGCCACGAACAACCAGCCGGCCAGGGCCAGCCCGGCAAGCACGGTGCCCGTCGCCAGTAACTGCAGGAGAGTATGGCCGCTTTCAACACTCTCGCCCGGTGGCGGTGGAAACTGCGCACCCAGATGCGGATACACCCAGGCACCCAGGAACGTGGACAGCACCGCCAGCACCCCCAAAGGCAGGTGATGGGTCAGCCAGTTGGTGCCCGGCGTGGCGTTACGGGCATTGTCACTGCCGGGCTCGCCATGGAAGATGCCCAGGATTAACCGAACCGTGTAGAGGCAGGTCAACAATGCCCCCAGCAACCCGGCCAACAGCAAGCCGGGCTGGTCCGCGGCCATATCCTGCCAGAGAATTTCATCCTTGCTGTAGAAGCCGGCGGACACCAGCGGCAGGGCCACCAGCGCGGCGCCCCCGACCAGGAAGGCTGCATAGACCACCGGCAGGCGCTTGCGCAAACCGCCCAGCCGGGCCATGTCCTGCTCGTGATGGCAGCTGGTAATCACCGCCCCCGCCGAGAGGAACAGCAACGCCTTGAAGAAGGCGTGGGTAACCAGGTGGAAAATAGCAGCATCGAAGGCACCCACACCCAACGCCAGGAACATGTAGCCGATCTGGCTCATGGTGGAGTATGCCAGCACCCGCTTGATGTCGGTCTGGGCCAGGGCCGCAAAGGCCGCCAGCAGAAGTGACACGGCACCGATTACCCCCACCAGCCACAAGACGTCCGGCGCCAGCAGAAACACGCCATGCAGCCGGGCAATCAGGTAGACCCCGGCGGTCACCATGGTGGCCGCGTGAATCAGCGCCGACACCGGCGTGGGGCCGGCCATGGCATCGGGCAGCCAGGTGTGCAGCGGCACCTGGGCCGATTTTCCGAGGGCGCCGCCCAGCACCAGCAGCGCCACCAGACTGACGGTGGGATCACCCACGGACCAGACCTCACCGGCACGGGCCATGACCTGCTGGATATCCAGAGTGCCCAGGTCCCGGAAGATCAGGAACAACCCCAGGGCCAGGAAGACATCGCCGATGCGGGTGACCAGGAAGGCCTTGAACGCTGCCCGGCCGTTGGCGCTGTCGTGGTAGTAATAGCCGATGAGCAGGTAACTGCACAGGCCGACGCCTTCCCAACCCAGGAACAGCAGCAACAGATTATCGCCCAGCACCAGAATCAGCATGCTGAACACAAACAGGTTCATCCAGGCGTAGAAACGGGTGATGCCGGCCTCGCCGGCCATGTACCAGGCGGCGAACAGGTGAATGAAAAAGCCCACGCCGGTGATCACCGCCATCATCACCAGGGCCAGACCGTCCACCGCCAGGCCAATGGTGGGCCGGAAGCCGCCCACCTCAATCCAGGTCCAGAGCGTATAGCCAAAGGGCTCACCGCCGGAGTGCAAAGCGATCGCCCAGGCGGTGGCCAGCGCCGCCAGGCCGACACTGCCCACGCCAACCACAACCGCCATCTTCGGCCCAAGACGCCCACCGGAGAGCGCCAGGATCAGGGTGCCGATCAGGGGCAGAACAAACGACAGGGTTACCGGTAGCTCCATCATCCACGCATCCTGCTGGCCAGATCGAGATTCAGGGACCGCAGCCGCTGGAACAGCTGGATCATCAGCGCCAGCCCCACCGCCGCTTCAGCGGCCGCCAGGGTAATCACCAGCAGGAACATGGCCTGGCCATCCGGCTGGTTCCAGGCGGTAGCGCCCACGACGAACGCCAGCGCCGCCGCGTTCAGCATGATTTCCAGGCTCATCAGCACAAACAGCATGTTGCGCCGGAGCATCAGCCCCACCAGGCCCAGGGCAAACAGGATGGCCGCCAGGGCCAGGCCATGTTCCATCGGGATGCCGGCCATCAGCGATTGCTCCTGTTCCGTAGGGGATTCGACCGCCGCCCCACATGGGAGGCCGCCACCAGGGCGCCCAACAACAGCAGGCCCGTCAGTTCCACCACCATCAGCCAGGGACCGAACAGGGTCAGGCCCACCGCCCGGGCCGTCAGCAATTCGCCATCAATGCTACGGGCCATGTCGCCCCCCGCGATCAGATTCAGAAGCACTCCCAGCAGGACCAGGGCCAGGACCGACGGACCCAGCCAGTGCCGGGGAGCACGCCAGTTGCCAACGCCGGCATCTTCGTCCTGGCCCAGATTGAGCATCATGACCACAAACACGAACAGCACCATGATCGCGCCAGCGTAGACAATGATCTCCAGCGCCCCGGCAAAAGGCGCACCCAGGGCAAAAAACACCAGCGCCACGGCAATCAGCGAGACGATCAGGTACACCACGGCGTGCACCGGGTTCTTGCCGGTGATCACACCCACGGTGGCCAGTACCGCCACCAGACCACTGAGATAAAATGCCAGCTCCATGGGCTTCGCCTCCGCACTCTCCAAAATCAGGGCAACAGCGAACGAACGTCCACCGGCGCTTCCTCATTCAGGGCCTCGCCCTTGTCCTTGCCGCCGATGGCCATGCCCGCCACCTTGTAGAAATGATAGTCGTGGTCCTTGCCCGGACCGTTGATCAGCAGGTCTTCCTTCTCGTACACCAGCTCCTGGCGGTCGTACTCGCCCATCTCGAAATCCGGCGTCAGCTGGATCGCCGAGGTGGGGCAGGCCTCCTCGCACATGCCGCAGAAAATGCAGCGGGAGAAATTGATGCGGAAAAACTCGGGGTACCAGCGCCCGTCCTCCTGTTCACCCTTCTGCAGGGAAATGCAGTCCACCGGGCAGGCGACCGCACACAGGTTGCAGGCCACGCACCGTTCTTCGCCGTCCGGGTCCCGGGTGAGTACGATCCGGCCCCGGTAGCGCGGCGGCAGGTACACTTCCTCGTCCGGGTAGTTCACCGTCTCGCGCTTGCGGAAACTGTGCATGAACACCATGCCCAGGGTCCGCAGCTGGCTCCAGGTGGCCGGCACCAGCCAGAGCACGGAGCGGATGAACGGGATCTTGTCCCTCTCTTTGTCCTTCTCCATACCAGAACCTCCTCAGCCTTGCGGGGCAACCAGCAGCATCACCGCGCCGGTTGCCAGCAGGTTGATCAGAGTGAGTGGCAGGCACACCTTCCAGCCAAAGCTCATCACCCGGTCGTACCGGGGCCGGGGCAGGGACGCCCGCAGCAGGATGAACAGCAGCAGGAAGAAACCGGTCTTGATCGCAAACCACAGAATCGGCGGCAGCCAGGGCCCGTGCCAGCCACCGAAGAACAGGGTGACGATCAACGCCGAGACCAGCAGCATGCCCACGTATTCGCCAATGAAAAACAGCCCGAATTTCATGCCCGAGTATTCGATGTGGTAACCGTCCGCCAGCTCCTGTTCCGCTTCCGGCTGGTCGAAGGGATGGCGATGGGTGACGGCGACACCGGCGATCAGGAAGGTGCAGAAGCCGAAAAATTGGGGAATGACAAACCACAGCCCTTCCTGGGCGGCGACAATCTCGCGCATGTTGAACGAACCGGCCAGGGCCACCACCCCCATCAATGACAGGCCCATGAATACCTCATAGGAGACGGT
>JAVLAV010000028.1:0-34064 GCA_031580735.1 Marinobacter sp. | reverse complement strand
ACCTCGCCAGTGTTTCACAAATGCACCGTCAGGGTCGTATTGCCGCGCCTGTTTCTCAAGATTGAAGCGCCTTGACCCTCTGGGGTCGGCACCCACGCCGGCCAGATACTGCCAATTGCCATAATTGCTGGCCACATCATAATCCACCAGCTGCTGTTCGAACCAGGCCGCGCCGAAGCGCCAGTCCAGTTCCAGCTCATTGACCAGGCAACTGGCAACGAGTTGCCGTGACCGGTTGCTGATATAGCCGGTGGTGCGGAGCTGATTCATGGCCGCATTGACCAGAGGGTACTGCGTATTGCCCTGACGCCAGGCATTGAAGCGATGTGCGTAAAATGTGACTGGCCGACGTTTACGCTGAACACCGTCCCGCTGAAACAATCGGCGACCGTGTTTGATTGCATACCAGTAGAAATACTCCCGCCAAAGCAGTTCGAACCAAAGCCAGTAAGTTGATTCGTTACGGGTATGCATGCGTTCGTATTCTTCAATCGTCGCAGCGACTTCCCTGGCTGACAGGCTACCATTGGCCAGCCAGGGCGAAAATTTGGATGAGGCGTCCCAGTCATCCAAGGCGTTGCGGGTTTCTTTGTAGTGAGCAATAGCGTGGGTCTTGAACAGAAATGCCTGTAGCCTTTCCAGGCCGGCGCTTTCCCCACCCAGAAAGCCGTTTGCCTGGTCTGGAGCGGGAACAGGTGGGCATTTGCCACGGTTATCTTCGGCGATCCCGGGCGCTGGTGGCAGAGCCGTCAGACGTCTGATACACAAAGCACCTGAATCGCAGGCTTGTTGCTTCTCAACCTGCTTGCGGAATTGCGAAAAAGTGTCCGGAAGTTTCGCCAGAGGCATGGGCAAACATCCTTCCGTGAACAGTCCCAGCGTTTCAAATTGCTGGCAGGTAACGGTTGGCAGCTTTTGCTGAATGGTTTGCCATTGCCGGGCCTCCTCTGTGCCCGGCAGGCGCGATCGAACCAGGTGATTAATCTGGTATTCCCGAGCCAGGGCTGGAACAACGGCTTCAGGTTCGCCGTAAACAATGTGCAGGTGTTGGCCAAGCTGGCGTAAATCTTTTTCCAGATTCTTGAGGGTCTGCCAAAGAAAGCGCCAGCGATGATCGCCCATTGGTCGACTCTGGAAAGGACCATTGGCAAACCATCGAGGATCCACTACAAAAGCGCACAACAACAGGTCACAACGGGCCGCCGCCAACAGCGCGGGGTTGTCGTGGAGTCGAAGATCGCGGGTAAACCAGTAAAGTGTTCTCACCTTGGGTAGCCTTCTGTGTTCTCGAATGTAGCTGATACGTTTGCCGGCGCGATAAGGATTTTTGGGCAGGCCGGGGATAGATGCTTGTTCAGGCACATCAGGCCTTCAGGCTTGTCCCTGCAGGCGTGCTAGAATGAGGCCGAATTATGCGCCTTTACCCATCGGCGTGTCCGGACACTGGAGGAGAGTTCAATGATCAAATCACGCGCTGCCGTGGCGTTCGAGGCAAACAAGCCACTGGAAATTGTGGAAGTGGATGTGGAAGCGCCGAAAGAAGGCGAAGTTCTGGTAAAAATTGTTGCAACCGGCGTTTGTCACACTGACGCCTACACACTCTCCGGTGCCGATCCCGAAGGTCTGTTCCCCACCATCCTCGGCCATGAAGGCGGCGGTATTGTCGAAGCCGTCGGTCCCGGCGTGAAGGATCTGGAAGTGGGCGATCATGTTATCCCGCTGTACACCGCCGAATGTGGGGAATGTAAGTTCTGCAAATCCGGCAAGACCAACCTGTGTGGTGCCGTGCGCCAGACTCAGGGCAAGGGCGTGATGCCGGATGGCACTTCCCGCTTTTCCTACAAGGGCCAGCCGCTGTATCACTACATGGGCTGCTCGACTTTCTCTGAATACACGGTATTGCCGGAAGTTTCCCTGGCCAAGATCCCCAAAGAAGCGCCGCTGGAAAAGGTGTGTCTGCTGGGTTGTGGCGTTACCACCGGCATTGGCGCGGTGCTGAACACCGCCAAGGTTGAGGAAGGCGCAACGGTTGCCATCTTTGGTCTTGGTGGTATCGGCCTGGCCGCCATTATTGGTGCCAAAATGGCGAAAGCCGGTCGCATCATCGGGGTTGATATCAATCCGTCCAAGTTCGACATTGCCAAAGACCTGGGTGCCACGGATGTTGTGAACCCGAACGATTACGACAAGCCGATTCAGGAAGTAATTGTTGACATGACCGACGGCGGTGCCGATTACACCTTCGAGTGTGTGGGCAATGTGCAGCTGATGCGTGCGGCGCTGGAGGCCTGTCACAAGGGCTGGGGTGAATCCACCATCATCGGTGTGGCCGGTGCCGGCGAAGAGATCAGCACTCGCCCGTTCCAGCTGGTCACCGGTCGGGTCTGGCGCGGTTCTGCGTTCGGTGGCGTAAAGGGCCGTACCGAGCTGCCGTCATACGTGGAAAAGGCGGAAACCGGCGAGATTCCGCTGGATGTGTTCATCACCCATGAAATGAAACTGGAAGACATCAACGATGCGTTTGACCTGATGCACGAAGGCAAAAGCATTCGTTCAGTGATTCATTTCTGACCGAGGTTTCGGTGCATCGACGGACTCAGCGGTCCGTCAACTTCAGCTCGATCCGCCGGTTTTTCTGCAAAGCTTCCGGTGTGGTGCCCTCTGCCACCGGGAAGAATTCGCCGAAACCGGCGGCCACCATGCGCCGCTCGGGAACGCCCCGGGCGGCCAGGTAGCGGACCACCGCCACTGCACGGGCAGTGGACAGCTCCCAGTTGGAGGGGAATTGGGGGGTGTTGATGGGAATCCGGTCAGTGTGACCGTCGATGCGCAGAATCCAGTCGATGTCCTCCGGGATCTGGCTGGTAACATCGAGCAGTACGTCTGCCAGCTTGTCCAGTTCCCGCATGCCATCATCGCCCAACTGGGCCGAGCCCGAGGCAAACAGCAATTCCGAGGGCAACAGGAAACGGTCTCCCACCACGCGGATGTTCTCGTTGCTGGCCAGGATATCCCGCAGCCGGGCGAAGAATTCAGACTGGTACTGCTTAAGCTGGTTCACTCTGTCTGCCAGTAATGTGTTCAGTCGCTGGCTCACGTTTGCCAGCTCTTCCTCTTTTTCCGCAGTCAGTTGTTCCTGCAGTTCCAGCGCCGAGGCAATCTGCCGCAATTGCTCCCGCAACGAGGCGATCTGATTGGACAGGCGGAGTATCATTGCCTGCTGGCTGGCTGACATCTCATCTTTCTCGTCGATGGACGCTTCCAGGCTTGCCAGTCGCCCGGCCCGGGCGTCGGCAATAGCCGTCTGCCGCATCAACTGCTCGCGGGTGGATTCCAGGCGGTTTTGCATTTGCTCATTTCGGTTCAGGCTGGCGCTGTAGCTGTCCTGAAGGTCGGCCATCCGGGTTTCCAGTGCGTCGGTTTTTTCTTGTTCCAGGCCAAGCAGTTCGGAAAGTTCGTTCAATTGGGTGTTCAGGCGGGCAAGCTGGGCATCACGGTCAGACAGGGTCTGGGACAGGTAAAGCTGGCTGACCACGTAAACCAGCAGCATGAAAATCACCAGCATCAACAATGCCGACAGGGCATCGACATAGCCCGGCCAGACGTTGATCGTGCTTCGGCTGCGGCGCCTGGATCCGATCATGACGGGTCAGTCCCGTCATCCACCCGGTCGACCAGATTGGTAACACCGGTCAGCCATTCTTCGAGCCCGTCATAGAACCGGTTTTGGGCATGGCCGGCCTGGATGTCGAGAAAACCGAGAATCAGTGATCCGCCAAGGCCGAAAAGCGAGGAGCTGAATGCGGTGCCCATGCCCTCAAGCGGCGTCAGCAGGCCTTCCTGGAGCTCCGCAAAGACCTTGCTGAAATCTTCCTGGCTCATGTCCAGACCGGTGATGACCTGACCCACAGAGTTGATCGTGCCCAGCAGCCCCCAGAAGGTACCCAGCAACCCGAGAAATACCAGAAGACTGATGAAGTACCGGGTGATTTCCCGTTGTTCATCCATGCGGGAATGAATGCCGTCCAGCACAGTGCGCAGGGAGAGCGTGGACAGGGTAAAGCGGTCCTTCGTGGCATCCTCCCCAAGTTGTCTGGCCAGCGGCTTCAGCAGGCGGGGCTCCTGAACCACCGAGAGACCGGCATTGCCGGTTCGGAACTGGGCAATCCACTTCATCTCTGGAAATAAAACAAACACCTGGCGATAGGTCAGGCCAATGCCGATGAGCAGAACCCCGAGAATCAGAAGATTAAAGACCCAGTTCGCCATGAAAGCCGAGGTCAGGGGCTGGTGGATCAGGGCGCCAACAATAGCGACCACGCCAAGGAAAAGCGTCATCCAGAAGAGGGTGTGTTTGGGATTGCTCATGGGAGTGGCCAGTTTTTGAGGTGTTCCCCAAAACGTTAGCACAGATACAAGAGGTCGCTAGCGAGAGTAACTCAAGTTTAATCGGGGATCGGGGCAGGAGAAATGAGGTCGGGATCAGACAAAGGTTCTGTCCAACCCCGACCTTGTATTGAGGTCAGGCTATCAGCCGTCTTGCAGGGTCTGCAGAACGGCTTTCGCTGCCCCCTCCGAAGAGGCCGGATTCTGGCCGGTGATCAACTTCCCATCCACCACGATGTGTGGGGCCCAGTCCTCTCCGCGGCTGTAGCGGGCGTTGTTTTCCTTCAGCACATCCTCGAGCAGGAAGGGCACAACATTGGTGAGCTGCACGGCTTCTTCCTCGGTATTGGTGAAGCCGGTTACTTCCCGGCCGCCAACAATGTTTTGCCCGGGTTTGATGAACACGTTCTTGAACACACCTGGCGCATGGCAGACTGCGCCGATGACCTTGTCCTGTTCATAGGCGGTCTTGATCAGCTCTGCGGACTTGTCATCATTCGCCAGATCCCACAGTGGCCCGTGACCGCCCGGGTAAAAGATGGCGTCGTACTGGTTCATATCGACATCGGCCAGCTTTTTGGTGCTCGCCAGCATTTCTTTGGCGTGGGCATCTTTGGTGAAGCGCCGGGTAGTCTCGGTTAACGCTTCTTCCGCTTCACTGTTGGGATCTACCGGCGGCTGGCCACCTTTGGGTGAGGCCAGGGTGATATCGGCACCGGCATCTTTGAAGACATAAAACGGTGCAGTAAATTCTTCCAGCCAGAAACCGGTCTTGTGGCCGGTGTCGCCCATCTGGTCGTGCGACGTCAGAACCATCAGTATTTTCATAGTTTCGACCCTCCTTTCGGGAGTCTGGAATGTAGTTTTCGGCGGTCTATAAGGCTAGGTTGTGCTGGTTTGCCATGATTTCAATGGGGCTTACGTGGAAATCCGGAGCATGGATGTTTATAAGCGCTACACTGAAAGTTAAAGTATTTAAAAGGTCGGGAACTGCAATTTTGATGAAATATCTGTTCGGACGAGCGTGTTTTTTTACCTTGCTGGTGGCGTTTTCGATCACGGCCGCGGCGCAGGGTGATAACACCACGGATTCGCCGTTCACGGTTACCGTGGCTGTCGACCATTCACCGCCTTACCGGATAGTGAATGCCCAGACACAGGCTGGTCTGTATCTGGATATTTTTAACGAAATTGCCGAACGTCTGGACTGGCAGGTGATTTATGAAGAGGTGCCGTTCCGCCGTATCCTGTTGCTCATGCGTGAAGGAGAGGTGGATATCATGCTGGGGCCGGTGAAGGTGGAGAGTCGCCAGGATTTCATGACTTATGTGGCGCCGGCGTTTCCACCGGAGAAGCGTCTGTTTTTCTATCTGGATGAGGAAAACCGCATTGACCGGTATAGCGACCTGTACGGTAAATCGGTCGGGGTACTGGAAGGCGCAACGTATTTCGAACAGTTTGACCAGGATGAAAAGTTGAACAAACAGCCAGCGCCCAGGTACAGAAACCTGATGATGATGCTGGAGAAAGGCCGCGTGGATGTCGTTGTGGCACCGGAGTTCGCCGGCCTGGCCGCTGCCAGGAACCTGGAGCCACAAGCAGAAGTTTCGCCCTTTTCTGTTCCCGGGAAATCATCGTGGATTGCAGTCTCGAACAAGTCTCCGGTCATGGCCCATGCCGATGACATTGTTGAGGCTCTTGAACAGGTTGAGCGTGAAGGTCTGATGGAGAGCCTGGTGCAAGAATATATGGGGCAGACAGTTAACTGATCCTGCCGGTTTGGCGGAACCTGTTATTGGCATTTGGAACTTCGCTTGCTTATCGTTGTCAGCTATCCTTTGTAATCTAAAGGAATAGGGACTTGATATGACAACGATCCGCCTGTGGGACCTGCCCACCCGCCTGTTTCATTGGCTGCTGGTTCTGGCTGTGGTGGGCTCTGTGGCTACCACCAAGATGGGGGGGAGCTGGATGGCGTGGCACGAACGCCTCGGCCTTGTGGTTATCGGCCTGCTCAGCTTCCGTCTGCTTTGGGGCTTTGCTGGCCCCACCTACGCCCGGTTCAGGCAGTTTGTGCGTGGTCCTGGCGCGGTTGTGTCTTACCTGCGTGGCCAGTGGCAGGGGGTTGGTCACAATCCACTGGGTGCGTTGTCTGTGCTTGCTTTGATGGGGGTGTTCGGCTTTCAGGCGGTTACCGGCCTGTTCGCCAACGATGACATTGCCTTCAATGGCCCCCTGTACCGGCTGGTTTCTTCCGGCTGGAGCGACACCCTGAGTGGCTGGCACCGACAGGCGGAATGGTATCTGTACGGGCTGGTAGCGCTGCATGTGCTGGCAGTGCTTTATTATACCGGTGTCAAAAAAGACAATCTGATGCGGCCAATGGTAACCGGCCGGAAGGCCGTGGCGGATGAACAGGCAGCGGATGCCAGGGGCGGTGGCTGGATCGTGTTCGTAATTGCAGTGGCCGTTTCGGTGGGCGTTGTCTGGGTAGCGAATGGCGGCCTTGTGCCGCCACCGCCACCAACCCAGGATCTGGGCTGGTGAAGATTTCCGCGCTGATTACTCGGCGCGGAAGTCGTCGTGACATGCCTTACAGGTATCGCCAACCTTGGCGAATTGCTTGGCTATAGCCGCTTTGTCGCCGCTTTCAGCGACTTCCTGCAGCTTCCCGGATTCTTTTGCGAAGCTCATGGCGATGTCCTGGACTTTGTCCAGCTCATTGAAGAAGTTCGGCTTCAGGCGGGTGTCGTCGGCGCGGTCGTTGGCGCTGTCCCGGCTGTACAGAGTGCCCATGCCGGAGTTGGCGACAGCGGCAATAGCGTTAGCAGCGGCAACAATCTGTTTTGCGTCGAACTCGGCAGATTCCTCGACGGTCTGTGCCTTGATCTTGCCCATGTTCCAGGCGGCAAACTGATAGGCGGACTGGCGCGTTTCAATCTGGTCTTCAACGGTCATCTGGGCGGCGGCCGGCATGGCCAGAGCGGATGCCAGTAAGGCAGTCGCCAGCGGAGCAGCAAAAAAGGCGGTCGTTTTTTTCATTTCAGATCCCTCTTATTTCATCATGTTAATCGTGAAAAAGCGCTATAAAGGCGTGGTCCGAACTGTCAAACCTGCATAGGCTAATTCCTGACAGATATAAGAGGGTAAAGTTCATTCGGGAGAATTTCCACCATGGCAATCTGGACAACCACCCCTGATCTCGAGCAAATGACCGCGCTGAGCAGGAATACTGCGGTCAGTTATATGGGTATTGAGTATCTTGAAATCGGCGAGGACTACATCAAAGGGCGCATTCCCGTGGATCATCGTACGGTTCAGCCTTTCGGTATACTGCATGGGGGCGCTTCTGTGCTGCTGGCGGAAACGCTGGGCAGTATGGCCGCAAACTGGTGCGTCAGGGACAAGGGCATGATGGCCGTTGGGCTGGACATCAATGCCAATCACATTCGCCCGGCCAGTAGTGGCTGGATTTACGGCATAGCAAGGCCGTTGCATCTTGGCAGTGCCACTCAGGTATGGGAAATCCGGCTTGAAAATGAACAGGGTAAGCTGACCTGCATTTCCCGTCTCACCATGGCGATTACCAAGCGCCACTGATACAGTTAAATGAGTTGTTCAATCAGATATTTCTCTGGCCCCCCTTTGGAATCGATTCGGGATACCCATGTCTGAAAGCCTGTTGAGTAGTCGGGCGCGTGTGCGCTGTTTGCGGATGGTTGTACTGCTGTTTTTATCCGGTTTTTTACCCTCGCCTACAGCGAGACAGAGTTGGCTTGCGACAGGCTGGTTGCCAGCGGTAATCCTGAATACCCGCCAATGCTCTGGCATCCGGAAGACAATCCGGGAACCCTGACTGGAGCGGTGCCTACGCTGTTACGGGAAATTGTCGAACCCCTGGGTGTCGATGTTGTGGTCCGTGACCAGGGCTCCTGGGCCCGGGTGCTGCACATGGCCAGACTTGGCGAAATTGATGTGGTTGCCGGGGCATTTCTGACCGATGATCGGCGCACTTTCCTGGACTATGCCACGCCACCGATTACCTGGTCACCCACAACGGTCTGGGTGGCACGGGGGAAGGAGTTCAAATACCGTTACTGGTCGGATCTTCGGGGTAAGCTGGGTACTACGCTGATAGGCAACAGTTTCGGACAGGATTTTGACCAGTTTGCTGAGAACCATCTGACCATTGAGGGCATCCGGACCATCGAACAGTCGTTCCGAATGGCGAAGCTGGGTCGCGTTGATTATGTGCTCTATGAACATCTGCAAGGGCAGAGCAAGCTAACCAAAATGGGCATGGAAGATGAGTTCGTCAACCTGATCCCGCCGGTCAGTAGCGAAGCCCTCTACTTTGCTTTTCCCAAGCGTTCCGCCTGCAATACTCCGGCCTTCCGGGAGGCGTTCGCCAGGCGAATGGCGGAAGTTACCGAGCAGCGCCGGATTGACGATCTGAGCAGGCAATATTCTGAAAAATATCTGGAGTCCGGTGACTGAGGGTTTAAGCGCCCTGCAACCCTTCGGCGGATGTCTGTTCCGAAGGGAGTGCCTGCCCGCCATGGGCAGGCAGGTTCAGTGACGGGATGCCTGATTTCATAAAGTCCTTTTCGGCTCAGTCAAACTCGGGTAATTGCGGTTTGGCGACATCCTTGCCTGCGTCCTGCCAGGCGTCGAAGCCGCCGGCAATGGACTGGACATTCCGGTAGCCCATCTGCTTCAGCGCCTTGGCACTGAGTGCGGCGCGGCCGGATGTTTTGCAGTATAGAACAATCGTCATGTCGCGGTTTTCCAGCGATGGATCATTGCTGAATTTGAATTCGAGCAACCCGCGGGAGATATTGACCGCGCCGGGCACGTGCCCCTGGCGGTATTCGTCGGCATCCCGGACATCCAGCAAGAGGTCGGCCTGTTTGATTGCGTCGTCGGCCTGTTCCAGAGAGATTTCGTCGATATCCTGTTTGGCTTCCTGTACAAGATCGTGTGCGGTTTTCATGGTGCCTCCTTTAGTCCGTCCAGCATGAACCAGATCGGGTGACTTTACGAGTGTTGAACACATTCAGAATGTTACCAGGCCCCGTATAAGGGCTGTCGTTCCGGCTACGGCGGCGATGCCCAGTATCAGTGGCCGCAGACGATCAAATGCTATCCTGTGTACCAGGCGGCCGGACAGCCAGAAACCGATCAACACGCCAGGGAACGTTGCCGCGAACAGCATCAACTCCTGCCAGCCAAGGTAGCCTGAAAACAGCAGGGCTGTCAGGCTCAGAAAACTGGCCACCAGAAAGAACGCTGACATGTTGGCCCGAACCAGAGGCCCCTTCTCATTCTGGTAAATCAGTGCAATAGGGGGACCGCCGATAGCCGTGATGGTTCCCATGTAAGTGGATGCGGCGCCGGCAATGGCACTGTTGGTGGCGTTCAGTTGTGGCTTCAGCCCGCCGACACTCAGGGCAACACCTGCCAGTATCAATACACCGAAGATCAGTTCGAAGCCTTTGGGCGAAAGAATCGTCAGGGTGATGCCGGCCAGAACCATGCCGATAGCACCGCCGCCAATGGCAAAGCGTACCTGTCGGACTTCCAGCGCCGCGCGGTTGCGCGCCAGCATGAAGATGGTCAGCAAGGTGGCATTTAGAACCAGAGGTGCAGGTAACAGCATCGGGCTGATAAGGAAAAGCAACGGTGCCGAAAGCGTACCGATACCATAGCCCGCCACGCCTTGCAGGCAGGCGCCGGCAACAATGGCCAGATTGGCTAACACAAGTTGCAGCAGGGAAATGTCTGGCAAGAGCGGGCGTCCTTATCAGGCTGAGATGTGGGGTTTATGGAAAATAGAGCTGACAAGCAGCATGATACCTGATGATAAAAATGCAAGTTGCCCGACAGTCCGGGCGACAAATATAACAGCAGCAGTTTGCAGGCATTGGAATGAAGCAGCCAATAACCGGCTATCACAAAGATGAGGAGCGCCATTGGGTGGCGCAACTGGCCTGCGGGCATAATCAGCATGTCCGCCATGACCCGCCGTGGATCAATCGGCCCTGGGTGACGACGGTTGACGGGCGACAGTCCATGCTAGGGTTCCAGCTGGACTGCAAAAGGTGTGATGAAGGGGCACCGTCAGACCCCCAGCCATAACCCGTTTAACCCGGTTTAATCGCCCTGGGCGAGGTTCAGCCCACCTAATGCCAGTATCTGGCGGCGCGTTTCGTTTTTGTCTTGTTGCAGCTTCTCCAGAAGATCGTCAATCGCCGCTGGCAGAATGTCCGGAGCCTGTTTGCGGAAACGGCTGATCAGTTCAATCTGTACACGAAGATCCTGAAAACGCCCATATAGCTTCTGCCGTTCTTTCAGCGTCTTCAGAGCTCCTTTCCAGCTTTTTATGTCGAGCTCCATCAGATAGCGGATGCGCTTGAGCTGCTTTCTGAGGTTGTGGATGTTTTCATCCGGTGAGTCGTGGAGCAGCTCAGCGGTTTGGCGGTTGAAAGTCTTCACACGTTGTTCTACAGCTTTATTGATGTCCTTGGGGCTCAACCGGCCGGCCAGTTTTCTGAAAGCACCAGAGTGAATCAGGTCTTCCCACTCGTGCATGACCTCGCGATAACTCTTGGTATCGAGTTGTTTTACAAGTGTTTTGTGTTCGTGATGAGCCTCGGTTATGGCCCAGGTTTCCAGGGCTGTTTTTAACTCATCATGAGAGCCGCAGACGCGAGGCAAATCCTGCATGAATACATGCAGATCCCGCAGCGGGCCTGTCGCTTGTACCTGATGCTTGAGTTGTTTGACCGACCGGGCCAGAGGTTTATCACCGGTGACTTCCTGCAGAGATTCGGCCACCGCGCGGCTGCGACGGAGTGCAATGCGGAACTGATGCAGAAATTCGTCGTCGAGACCGGTTCTGACTCCGGGTTCCAGGTCTCTGAGGCGTTGTAACTGATGCCGCAACGCCTTCAGGATGTCCTTCGCCGGATCCTTGCCGTCGGTTGTGGCCCTTTTTTTGTTTTTTCGGGCAAACTCGCGGTAACTGTATTCTCTGGGAGTTAAAAACGCTTCGAGTCTGGCTTTGCCCTTTGCCAGCTTTTGCCAGGGTTTGTCTGGCAGTGCGATGCACAGAAAACTGGCGGTGGGCAGTTGAGCCGGGGGGTGTTTGAGTAGATGATCAGCGAGCTCCAGCAGGGCTGGGTTGTGGCCGATGACAGTAACGGTATCCTGTTCGTCATTCAGGGTTTTCAGCCACTCAAGCAGTCGCCGGGGGTCGAAAGTATAAAGCTCAGATGTGAAGTGCACCCGGTTGTCGGGAAACGCCGGGGGTAAAATGCCGTCCAGCGTATTACGTGCCCTGGCGGCATCACTAACATAAATGTCGCCACCCAGGGCACCGCTTCGGTTGAGCGCCCGTGCGAGGGGCGCCAACTGATCTTTACCCCGGCTGTTCAGAGGGCGATCACGGTCTTTCAGGTGCTCTTCCTGCCAGCTGGATTTGGCATGTCGAACAAGATACAGGTGCTTCATGGCGCCCTCCCGTGTGGAAGTTTGTGAAACTTTAGTCTGACACAGCCTAAAGTCGTTTACATGGCGGCCGATAGGCTTATTAGTCGCAATACTAGGTATAGTGGGGCCAGTGACTGTGTTTTGCCCGGTATAATGTGTAGTCCCGGCAAACACTTGTAACAAACTGGAATCGCCTTCTGTTTACAGCTGTGCATAATTCACTGGCCTGAAACATTGATCCGGAGCAAGAAACATGTCTTTCCTCAACAATTTCACCATCCGAACCCGGTTGTTGATCGGTGTGGTACTACCGGTATTGATAACTGCCGGAATTATCGCCTGGATCACCGCCAGTCAGATACAAGCTAACGGTGAAGCCGAGCTGGAACGGCTTGAGCGGGAGCTTTTGAGCACCCATAAACAGGGGCTCAAAAATCTGGTCGAATCAGCCCGCGACGTCATGCTGGAGGCGAAAAACAACGGATGGTCCGAGGAAGAGGCAAAAACTGAAGCGCGAGAGCGCATGCGAGCCATCTCGTTCGATGGGTCGAACTATGTGTTTGTGTACGATCGGGACCTGAACAATCTGGCCTACGCTCCGGATCCCTCCAAAGAAGGGCCCGTCAGTAATCCCGATACCCGTAGCCTTCTTAACAACATTTTCAGGGCAGCAGAGGGGGATGGTTTTCATCAGTACAACTGGATGAACCCCGCCAGCGGTAACGTCGAGCCTAAAGTCTCCTATGCCAGGCTGATACCGGAATGGAACTGGATGGTGGGTGCCGGGGTATATACTACCGACATTCAGTCCGTGCTGGCTGACACGCAGGAAGAGATTGATGAAGCCACGGCACGAGCGCTTGGCTTCATCCTGATGGTTACGGTCGCGGTCATTGTTGTGGCGACTATTATCGGCATGCTGGTTGGCCGTACAGTAACCGGACCGCTGCGTCAGATTAGCGATATGATGCGGGAAATTGCCGATGGTGATGGCGATCTGCGCCACCGGTTGCCGGAAGATGGCAACGATGAGCTGGCTGTGCTGGGCAAACGCTTCAACCACTTTGTGGTCAAGATTCAGGACACCGTCCGGGAAGTGGGTGCGACCACGGATCAGGTGGCCTCTGCTGCAGAAGAACTCAGCAGTGTCGCTACTGAGACCCGCCAATCCGTTCAGGAGCAGGGTAGCGAAACCGATCAGATTGCTTCTGCGATCAATGAAATGGCGACCACTATCCAGCAGATTGCCGGTAATGCGAACTCGGTAGAGGGCGCTGCCTCGGATGCTGATCGCATGGCACGTGAAGGCGGTGAAACCATTACCAGCGCGCAGGTATCGGTCAACCATCTGTCTGAGGAAATTGAGAGCACGTCCAAGGGGATTGATGCGCTGGCCGAGAAATCCGGCGATATTCAGCAGGTACTGGATGTTATCCACGCGGTAACCGAACAGACCAACCTGCTGGCGCTGAACGCGGCGATTGAAGCGGCCCGTGCCGGTGAGCATGGCCGTGGCTTCTCAGTAGTAGCCGATGAAGTTCGTCAGCTGGCCAAGCGTTCAGCTGAGTCGGCCGATCAGATCCGGGAGATGATTGACGGCTTTGTGCAGGAGTCCAAAGCATCTGTTGAGCGCATGAGTCATTCCCGTAAGAGCTCTGAAGAAACGGTGGAACGGATCAATCATGCCACCAGCGCCCTGAACACCATTGTCGGTTCTGTTGGCCACATTCACGATCAGGTGACCCAGATTGCCACCGCCGCTGAGCAGCAAAGCCAGGTGGCTGAAGAAATCAACCAGAACGTGGTACGCATTGTTGATGCAGCCCAACGCAGCGACACCGGCGTGACCCAGACCAACGAAGCGAGCCAGGAGCTGGCGCGTCTCGGTGAGCATCTGCGCGAGCTGGTTGGCCAGTTCAAGGTATGATCAAAAAGGTTAACACTATGAGTATTCGCAGAACTCTGCTTGCGGCCGCCACTCTCGTTGTGGCGGCAGTCGGCAGCCCGGCTCTGGCCGAGGAAACCTATACTCTGCGTCTGGCGGAAACCTGGGGGCCGAATTCACCGATTCTGGGCGAGACCACAAAGCACTTTGAAGATATGGTGGAGATGATGTCGGGCGGCCGGATTGAGGTCCGCATTGACTCCGCCAACAAGCACAAGGCGCCTTTCGGTATCTTTGATATGGTGCGCAGCGGCCAATACGACATGGGCCATACGGCCTCCTATTACTACAAGGGCTCCATCCCGAACGCCATGTATTTTACCACCGTGCCTTTTGGCATGCTGGCACCAGAGCAGTACGCCTGGTTCTATTATGGCGGTGGCATGGAGCTGATGCAGAAAGTGTATGAGCCATTTGGTCTGCTGTCGTTCCCGGGCGGGAATACGGGCAACCAGATGGGTGGCTGGTTTAACGAGGAAATCAATTCCCTTGAGGATCTTGATGGCCTGAAGATGCGCACGCCCGGATTTGCCGGAGAAGTCATGTCGGAACTGGGTGTCGCGGTTACCAACCTGCCACCGGGTGAGCTATACACAGCGCTCGAGCGCGGCACGATTGATGCGCTCGAATGGGTAGGGCCGGCACTGGATTTCCCCATGGGCTTCCATCAGATTGCCGATTACTACTACTCGGGATGGCAGGAGCCGGGCGCAGAAGTTCAGTTCCTGATTAACCAGAAAACCTGGAACAAGCTGCCGGAAGAGCTGCAGGAGATCCTGCGTGTGGCCATGCGCACAGCCGCCTACGACATGTATGCCAAAAGCACCAACGATAATGCTCAGGCCTGGGAGCGCATGAAAGAGGATTATCCCAACGTGGAACACAAAGTGTTCCCGCCAGAGGTAATGGATGCCCTGCGGGAAACCACGCACCGGCTGCTTGCCGAGGAAGCCGAAAACGATCCGCTGGCTCGGGAAATTATCACCTCCCAGCGCGAATATCTGAAGACGGTTCGCAAGTGGACCAATATTTCGGACAAGGCCTATCTGGACAGCGTGGCTGATCAGTAAAGCTTTGGCGGAAAGTCAGTCGAAAAGCAGCAATATGAGGGGCCACAGGATGCAGGATTATCTTGTGGCCCCTTTTTGTTTGCCCCTGTTTCTGGAAAAATAGGCCGCTCATTCTTCGGGCAGGGCCAATGAAACAGACACTGCTTTCACTGCGCAATCTCACCAAGCAATTTGACGGCAAGAAGGTTCTGGATTCACTCGATCTTGGGATCCTCGACGGTGAGTTCATCACCCTGCTGGGTCCGTCTGGTTGTGGCAAAACCACCCTCCTGCGCATGATGGCCGGATTCGAGCATGCGGATGCGGGCACCATCACCCTGAGCGGGCAGGATCTCACCCATACCCCGCCGGAAAACCGGCCCCTGAATACCGTCTTCCAGAATTACGCGTTGTTTCCGCACATGTCGGTTTTCGACAATGTGGCGTACGGTCTGAAAATGGAAAAGCGCCCGAAAGACGAAATTCAGCAACGGGTGAAAGACGCCCTGACCATGGTGCAGCTGGAAGACTTCGCCAAACGCAAACCGCATCAGTTATCCGGTGGCCAGCAACAACGGGTAGCGATTGCCCGGGCGGTGATCAAACGGCCGAAACTGCTCTTGCTGGACGAACCGCTCTCGGCCCTGGACTACAAGCTACGCCGCACCATGCAGGTAGAGTTGAAACGGTTGCAGCGGGAATTGGGCATTACTTTTGTGTTCGTGACTCACGATCAGGAAGAAGCGCTGTCCATGTCTGACCGCGTCGTGGTGCTCAAGGGTGGCCGGATCCAGCAACTGGGTACGCCCCGTGAGGTCTATGAACGTCCTGCTAATCTGTTTACCGCGCGTTTTGTGGGTGAAACCAACTTTTTCCCCGGGCGGGTGGATGCAGCCAACGGCGACGACACCATCACCGTGGATGTTTTCGGCCTCAAGCGTAACTTCCGCAAGCCGGATTTTGACGTGACCCGGGGCCAGGAACTGCATGTGCTGTTGCGCCCCGAGGATATACGGGTACTGGCTCCTGAAGATCACGACGGTGTGGCCGGAGAAGTTGTCGAACGGAATTATAAGGGCAGCACACTCGATTCAGTGATCCATTTGCAGGATGGCACGGAAGTGCTGGCCTCGGAATTTTTTGACGAAGACGATCCCGCCTTTGATTACAGCCTCGGCGAGCCGGTAAGAGTGAGTTGGGTAGACGGTTGGGAATGGCTGTTGCCGCAGGAAGCCGCTGCGGAGGAAGCATCCATTGATGCGTAGTGTCATGCAGCAGCCGTTCAGAACAGCGGTACTGGTGCTGGTCTGGGGCTGGTTGTTGTTTCTGGTACTGGCCCCGAATCTGCTGGTGGTTGGTGCCAGTGTGATGACCCGGAATCCGGGCAGTTTCATTTCCCTGCCGCTGACCCTGGATGCCTATCGGCAACTGCTCAATCCCCTGTATCTGGACGTCTTCCTGCATTCATTGTACATGGCCGGGATGACCACACTGATCTGCCTGTTGATTGGCTATCCCTTTGCCTGGGCGTTGTCGAAATTGCCAAAACAGCGCCAGGTGTTGCTGATATTCCTGTTGATCGTGCCCTTCTGGACCAATTCCCTGGTTCGTACCTACGCCCTGAAACTGATTCTGGCTACCAATGGCCTGCTCAACAACGCGCTGATATCGATCGGTCTGATTGATGAGCCGATGCGACTGCTCTATACCGAAGGTGCCGTGATTATTGGACTGGTGTATCTGTTGCTGCCGTTCATGATTCTGCCGTTGTATTCGGTATTTGATGACCTGAGGGAGGATCTTCTGCGGGCTTCCCACGATCTGGGTGCCGGACGGTTGTCGACCTTCATTCACGTGATTGTGCCATTGACCCTGCCCGGGGTTCTGGCTGGCGTGATGCTGGTGTTGTTGCCGGCCATGGGATTGTTCTTCGTACCGGATATCCTGGGCGGTTCGCGTAATCTGTTGGTGGGTAATGTCATAAAGAACCAGTTTCTGGATGCCCGCAACTGGCCTTTCGGGGCGGCCGCCAGCATTGTGCTGACTGTGACTATGGCCTTCCTGATGTTTGCTCACCGGCTCAGTAAACGGCGGATCGGGGAGGACGGCGCATGAACCGGTGGTTGCCCCGCACCTACCTCACGCTGGTCTACCTGCTGCTCTACGCCCCCATCGTGGTGTTGGTGGTATTTTCCTTTAATGACTCCCGTACCGGTTATGAGTGGGGCGGCCTGAGTTGGCGTTGGTATGAATCCCTGTTTAACAACCGGGCCATGGTCGAGGCCATGTGGAATTCCCTCTGGCTGGCATTATCAGCCGCCACAGTGTCCACTGTTATCGGCGCGCTTACTGCTCTGGCATTGCACCGTTACCGTTTCCGGGGCAAAAAAGTGCTCAACGGCATGCTGTTTGTGGTGATGATGTCACCCGAAATAGTGCTGGCCATTTCCCTGCTGGCGCTGTTCCTTCTGGTAGGGCTGCAGTTGGGGTATGTCTCTCTGTTGCTGGCTCATGTGACGTTCTGCCTGCCATTTGTGGTGATCACCGTGATGGCTCGCCTGAGCGGGTTTGACGAACGCCTGCCGGAAGCGGCACGGGATCTGGGAGCCAATGATTTCACCATGACCCGCACGGTGCTGATTCCGGTGATCATGCCGGCACTGCTGGCAGGATGGCTGTTGGGTTTTACACTGTCACTGGACGACGTGGTGGTAAGCACTTTTGTCAGTGGCCCGAGTTACGAAATTCTGCCCCTGCGCATCTATTCCATGGTGCGCGTCGGTCTGAAGCCCGAGGTGAATGCCTTGGGCACGCTGTTACTGGTGTTTTCACTGGTTATGCTGATGTTGTCGCAATGGATACTTACAAGGAGCAAGCAATGAAAAAAATCGCACTGGCCACCCTGCTGGCAGTGGGCCTGACGGGCTGCAGTTCCGAAGAACCGGAAGTTCTGAACCTGTATAACTGGTCTGAATACATGCCCCAGGAAGTCCTCGACCGCTTTACCGAGGAAACCGGCATCCAGGTGGTTTATACCACCTACGACAGCAACGAGGCCATGTATGCCAGGCTGAAACTGCTGGATGACAACGCGGCCTATGATCTGGCGGTACCGTCTACCTATTACGTCAGCAAGATGCGCCAGGAAGATCTGCTGATGCCGATTGATCACAGCAAGATTGACGGCTTCGACAACCTCGACCCGGAGCTGGTGAACCTGGATATCGATCCAGACAACCAGTACAGCGTTCCCTACCTGTGGGGCACCACCGGGCTGGCCGTGGATACCGCCGATGTGGAAGGCGAAGTGACGGCGTGGGAAGACCTGTGGGACGAGCGCTTTGAAGGCCGGGTCATGCTTACCAACGACATGCGGGAAGTGTTCCACGTTGCCCTGCGAGTGCTCGGCCATTCCGGTAACAGCACCAATCCGGAAGAAATCGAAGCCGCCTATGAAAAGCTGACCGAGTTGATGCCCTCTGTTCGCACCTTCAACTCCGATGCCCCCCGTATGCCATATCTGGAAGGTGAAACCGATGTCGGCATGATCTGGAACGGTGAAGCTGTGATGGCTCGTGACGCGCTGCCAGCGCTTGAATATGTTTACCCGGAAGAGGGCATTATCGCCTGGCTGGACAGTTTCGTGATTCCGAAGAACGCCAAGAATCCGGAAGCCGCTCACGAATTCATCAACTTTGTGCTGCAGCCGGAAATTTCTGCGCTGATCAGCGAAGACATCGGTTACGCCACGCCAAACCTGGCAGGCCGGGATCTGTTGGATGAGTCGGTCGCCAATGACCGGGCCAGTTATCCCAACGACACGGATATGGTGAATGCCGAATTCCAGGAAGATATTGGTGATGACGCTTTGCAGGTCTATGCCAAGTATTGGGAAATGCTGAAGTCCGGCCAGTGATGCCGGCTCAGACACCTGGCGCCGTATAATCCGGTGCAATTCCGGACTGTGCAATGCAGTCCGGAATGTTCATGCCCTGCAAAGACCCTTCCGCCGTTATCAGCAGGGTTTTCATGCCCGCTTCTTGTCCTCCCAGAATATCAGTATGCAGGGTGTCTCCTACCATCAGAATCTCACCTGGATATATTCCATCCAGCTTCTCCAGAATTGCCCTGAAGGCCGGTTGATAGGGTTTGCCGTAAAATTCAGGCTGAATGTCGCACTGGGCCATCAATAGATGGGCAAAGTACCCGGGTTCGAGGGTCAGGCAGTCGCCTCTGGGCGCCACCAGGTCCGGGTTGGCCACCAGTACCGGGCGGGGATTTTTGCCGAGGCTCCGGGCCAGTGCGCCATGTATTTCCTCGTTCCATCCTTCACTGCTCAGGAAGACAAAACCGTCCATCTGGTCCAGTTGCCTGTCGCTGATGTCTGTCCGCACGGGGAGCCATTCCAGAGGCAGAGCTTCTGGCGTTGAGGAAGCGGGCGAAATCACACCGTATCGGCCGGTTCTGTGCTGCCGGTGCAGCGATTGCTCCAGTACCCAGCGGCTGGAAATGAGCGCGTCAGGTTGGACCGAAAATCCCATGCGTTGATATTTCCCGACCAGATCGCCGTGGCTGGCGGTGGCTGCGTTGGAAAGAATCATCACGGTTTTGCCCAGATGCTGTAACTCGCGAAGCCGCCGGACCGCGGAGGGGAATGCCCGGGGCCCTGCGTTCAGCACACCAAAGGCATCGAACACAAAGATCTGGAAATGGTCGATGAGCGGCGCCAGGGAATCCAGCGGCTGAGTCACGGGTTGCTGACAGGCAGGCAAGCCCGCCGGCAGGGTTGCGCGGATGCGCTGGTACTGGTCAAAGGCCCAGGCCGGGGTGGGGGTGATTCCGGCAAAAGAGATCGGATGGGTATCGGTCATGAGTTCAGAGTACCGCCTCACGGACCTTCGCGGAAACCCACTCCGAGATCACCACCGTACCCAGGATGACGATAAAGATCATGGCGACCTGGTTCCACGCCAGGGTGCTCAGGGAGGCGTTGAGCTGTATCCCCAACCCGCCGGCACCGACGAGCCCGAGGATGGTGGATTCCCGGATATTGATGTCCCAGCGGAACACGCTGATACCCCAGAACGCCGGCAGAATCTGTGGAACCACCGCGTAATCGATCACCTGAGCGCCGGAGGCACCAGTGGCGCGAACCGCCTCCACCTGTTTCTCGTCGATTTCCTCAATGGCTTCATAAAGCAACTTGGCGATAAAGCCAATGGAACGAAGGCCAATCGCGACAATGCCTGCCAGCAGGCCCGGACCGATAATGGCCACCAGCAGCAGGGCCCAGATCAGCGAGTTGATGGAGCGGGAGGCAACGATCACCAACAGCGCCACCGGGCGGACGAACCGGGTGCTGGGAGTGGTGTTGGAGGCCGCCAGGAAGGCCACCGGTATGGCAAACATGATGCCCAGCAGGGTGCCCAGGGTGGCGATGTTGATGGTGTCCCAAAGCGGTTCCCAGAGGTTGTTGATGTAGCCCCAGGCCGGCGGGAACATACGTCCGCCAATGTCGGCCGCCTGGTCTGGCGCATCACTGACAAAAGCCCAGATGGTGTTCTCGTTCATCAGTTGCCAGCACACCACGGTCAGGGCAACCAGCCAGAACCAGCCGATCCATCGCAACAGGGTTTGTTTTGGTGTCCTGAATTGCCACACAGGGTGAGCGTTTGATTTCTGGTTTGTCACTGAACCCACCTGCGAACGTAAGACGATGAGTATTCCACCACAAGAACAATGGCGATAATAATGATCAGAACGGCGCCGGCCGAATCGTATTCGTAACGGTCAATGGCGGTGTTCAGTGTGGCGCCGATACCACCAGCGCCGACGATGCCAATCACCGCCGATTCCCGGAAGTTGATGTCCAGCCGGTACAGGGACAGCCCGACGAGGCGGGGCATTACCTGTGGTTGCACCGCATAGTTCACCACCTGCCACCAGCTGGCGCCTGTCGCCCGGACAGCTTCGATCTGACTGAGGTCACAATCCTCGATTTCTTCCGCCAGAAGCTTGGACAGAAAGCCGATGGTGGCGAACGTGAGGGTCAGAAAGCCGGCCAGAGGCCCGAACCCGAACATGGCCACCAGCAGAATGGCGATGATGATCTCCTGAAAGGATCGGGAGAGGGTAATAATGGCCCGGCAGGCCAGATAGAGCGGGGCAGGCGCAAGGTTGCGAGCAGCGCCAATGCCAATGGGAACCGAAATCAGGATGCCGGCCACGGTTGAGGTCACGGTCATGGTCAGGCTTTCCATCAGGCCGGCGTAAATGTCGTTCCAGCGAGACGTGAAATCCGGAACCAGAAAGCCCTGAACAAAACGCCAGCCCCGTTCCAGGCCCAGATACACCCGTTGCCAGTCTACTTCGACAGTCTGTATGGCGAGCACAAGGTAGATCAGGCCGCCAAGCAGAATAATTTTTCGCCAGAGTGGGTTTGTCAGCAGTACCGGTGGGCGTTTCCAGTGGGTGGGGTAAAGCTGTGTCTGTTCCGCCATTTACAGAGCCTCCACCAGATCGACTGCCGGTGTTTCCGGCAAGGCCGATTGCGAGGAATTCTCGCCCCGCAGTTGGGTCCAGTCCTCGTCGCCATAGATGGTGGTCAGCACACTGTCCGTGAGGGAATCCGGCGCGCCGTCAAAAACAACCTCGCCAGCCCGCAGGCCAATGATGCGGTCGGCAAACTGCTGCGCCAGCATGACATCGTGAATATTGATGATGGCGGGCAGATTACGCTCCTGGCAGGCGGTACGAATCAGCCGCATGATCTGCCGCGAGGTTTTCGGGTCAAGCGAGGCGGTGGGTTCGTCCACCAGCAGCAGCTCCGGATTCTGCTCCAGAGCCCGGGCGATACCGACTCGCTGGCGCTGGCCACCAGAGAGCGCATCGGCGCGTTTGTTGTAGTGTTCAGCCAGGCCGACCCTTTCCAGCAGCGAAAACGCGAGACTGATGTCTTCCGGGCTGAATTTCCGGAAACAGGAGCGCCAGGCCGACACATAACCCAGCCGACCAGAGAGCACGTTTTCCATCACCGTCAGGCGCTCTACCAGGGCGTATTCCTGAAAGATCATGCCGATCCTGCGGCGTTCCCGGCGTAACTCCCGGCGGTTCAGTCCGGTGAGTTCGGTTGTGCCCAGCGTAATGGAGCCCCGGGTGGGCTCCACCAGACGATTGATGCAGCGGATAAGCGTGGACTTGCCCGCCCCGGATGGCCCGATCAGGCCCACCACCTGGCCAGCGGAAACTTCAAAGCTGGCATTGTGGAGGGCCTTGTCACCGGTTTTATAGGTTTTCGAGATCTTGTCCAGTTTTAGCACGTGGTACCGCCTGGCCGGTTACTGACAGTTGTAGGCGACGCCGTTGGCGTCGTCGATCTTGCGAATCACTTCCCAGTGATTCTTGAAGGTGATGGGCACAAACTGGGCCTCACCGGATTTGGAGAATTCTTCCTCCAGAGCGGTGCCTTCCCAGTCAAAGGAGAAGAAGGCGTCCTGGATTTTCTCTTGAAGTTCCGGTTTCAGGTTGTGGGCAATGCCGTAACTGGTTGTCGGGAAGGTCTGGGATTTATAAAGGCTGACAATCTGGTCTTCGCTGACCACATCCCGGCTGAGCATGCGGTTGAGCACCGAGTTGGCAATGGCGGCTGCCTTGTAGTCCTGGTTGGCCACGCCCAGGATGGAATTGTCGTGTTTGCCGGAGAAGACCGGTTCGAAGTCTTCGCCAGGCACCATGTTGTAGTCGGCTTTGAGAATGGCCGAGGGCGCCTTGAAACCGGAGTTGGATGTCTGGGAGGTAAAGGCCATTTCACCACCACGGATGTCTTCCACCTCATCAACGCCGGAGTCCGGATAGCTGATGATTTCCATTTCATAGCCGAATGAGCCGTCTGCTGATGCCATCATGGTGAACGGGCGGTAACCGGCGCAAGCGACGGCCAACGGATTGGAGCCGGTATTGAAGCCGGCAATGTGCAGACGGCCGGCACGCATGGCCTCAATCTGGGCGGCGTTGGACTGTACCGGGAAGAACTGGACTTTCTTGCCAGTGGTTTCGGACAGATGGTCCAGAAACTCGGACCAGACTTCTTTATAGACCGCCGGATCTTCCACCGGGGTGTAGGCAAAGACGAGGGTGGAAGGATCCGTCTGTTTTGAGGTGTCGGAGGGGATGTCCGCGACCAGGTCGCCGTCGTTGTCCTGATAACGGTTGTCCAGCTGGAATGCACCGTGGGCCAGAACGGGTGTCAGCATGGCGGCACAGCTCAGGGTCAGAAGCTTTTTCATGGTTGTCACCTTCGGGTTATTTGGGGGTTCCTTTAACGCGACCCTAAGGCGATCAGATGATTCTTTTATGACAAATAAAGGCAAATATCAGCTTTCATAAAAAGTTCATTTTCTGGCCAGTGTTTTTGTCAGCGGGTTTAAAATCCTGCAGATTTGCACATGCCGACATGGTTTCTATACTCAAGGAGACCATAAATAAAACAAGGAGAATCTCGATGGGTAAAGCAGTCAATGGCAAGTTTCAGAGCATGGAGCAGGCACAAAATACGCGTAACGACCTGATGGGAAGCGAGATCCCGCAGGATCTTATCTACATTGATGAAGCAGAGCAGACTATCCGGGTCATGTTGCCGCCAGAAGAAGCCCGCGAAGTCTATGAGATTTTCGACCGGCACGGTGTCACCTATAGCTGAAGGCACTGAACTTACTTTCTGACCTTCCTGCCGTCCTGATCAACAGCAAAGGGCGGCTTTCTTTCTGCCTGGCAATCTGGTCTATAATCAAGGCTGACCGACAAACAATGCAGGTTTGCTTCCCTCATGTTTCTGTTCAGCCTGCTACGTCTGATTACCCTGCTTCTGGTTCTCACCGCGCCTTCACTGGCTCATTCTGCATCTCAAACAGTTACCGAAGGTTGGGAGTATCGGTGGGGTGATTCTCCCTTCAGCGAGGAGGGTGTGCCCGAGTGGGCTGTGAAGGACGAACCCGACCAGTGGCACAGCATTGATTTCCCTTCGAACCCTCCCGGCAGGGCCGGGCGTGAGAACGTCTGGTTTCGGGTAACTCTGCCCTCCGGAGAGTGGCAGGATCCGGTGCTTTATATTTTCAGTGTTGATCTGATCGTCCAGGTCTGGATGGATGGTGAAAAGATCTACCAGTATGGCGATTTTGACGCCCAGGGGCGGGGCCGGTTTGAAGGCTGGCCCTGGCATGAAATCGAGCTTCCCGAGGACTATGACGACAAGCCGGTTTATTTCAGGATTTTTTCTGATTACACGGATATAGGTTTGTGGGGGGAAGTTTCCATCATGGACCATCCGGACCTGGTGTTATACATCCTCCGGAATTCCCTTGAAGCGCTGGTCATTGCGGCCTTCGCCACACTGATTGCCCTGCTGGCGATTATTTTCTCGCTGCTGCAGGCAGAAAGGAAAACCTTTGCGAGTATCTCGCTGTTCACCCTGTCTTCTGCCCTGATGCTGGTTTCTGAAAGCCAGGCCAGCTTGCTGGTTGCCTACAAGCCATTGATGTGGGATTACCTGGCGGCTGGTTCCTATTACATGCTGCCCGTGGCCATGGCGCTGTTGCTGGAACAGTGGCTGTCCGATCATCGGCCCTGGGCGATCAGGCTGATCTGGAAAACCCACCTTGTGTATCTGGTGGGCGCGCTGCTGGGAGCTCTGGCAGGTGTGTTTGACCTATCCTCGACATTCCCGCCTTTTGATGGGCTGTTTCTGGTGTCACTGGTTGTCATCTTTGCCGTGGTCGTCCGGCGCATCCGGCGAATGCTGCCGGAGCAGCAGGTTCTCCTGCTGGCATTTGGTGTTTTCTGTGCCTTGCTGATCGTGGATATGGCGGTGGCCCACGGGGTTCTGCCCTGGGGCAGAGTGCCGGTCAGTTGGGGTATGCTTCTGTTTTCGTTGACGGTGGTGCTGATATCACTCTGGCACTACGCAGGCACTCAGGAGGCATTGAAGCGGTTGAACACGTCCCTTGAAGAGAGGGTGGCTGAACGTACCGCAAGGGCTGAGGCTCTCGCCCTTCGGGAACAGGGCCGGGTCCGGTTGTTGACCTTTGAGAACGAGAAAAGCCGGATACTGGGCAACGTCATTGCGCAATTGCAGGATTGCCTGGATCTGAATCAGGCTTTCGCACTTCTCGCCAGGGATTTACCGGCCCTGTGCAGTCCCCTGAGTGGCGGCTTTTATCAACGTGGATCCGATGAGTGTTTCGACCGGCTTGCTGTCTGGGGTTTTCGGCAATCTGGCCCGTTGCCAGCCGTACTTGACGCCCGAAAAGGTCTGCCGGAACCCTCGAAGCTGCCGGAGCTGGAACAGACGCGGGATGGCAGAATATTGAATGAGGATGCCGGGAGTACCACTCTGTGTTTCTGGGTTAATGTGGAATCGGCCAGTACCGGTATCGTGACTGAGGGTATTCTGCTTCTTGATGCTGAAGACATGTTCGGAGAAGCAGACAGTGAATACAGTACAGCCCGACTGTTTTCGGCTCTGGAGCAGTCGGTACAGCGAATCGGAATTACCCTTTCAAGCATTGCCCTGCGGGAAGAGCTTCAGATATTTTCTTATCAGGATGCGCTGACAGGGCTGAAGAACCGCCGCTATTTTGACCAGTTGTTCGGGCACGAGAGCGCTGGGGCCCAGCGTAATGATCTGCCGCTTTCACTGCTGATAGTCGATATCGACCATTTCAAGCTTTTCAACGATACCCACGGCCATGAGGCTGGTGACCGGGCATTGCAAACGGTAGCAGACATTCTTCAGGGCCAGTTCAGGGACAGCGATATCGTCTGTCGTTACGGTGGCGAGGAGTTTGTGGTTGTTATGCCAGGTGCGACCCGGGAGGCCGCTCGCGACAAGGCCGGTCAGCTTTGCGAGGCTGTGCGCGAAAAGCCGATAGTACATCAGGGCCGCGATCTTGGTGGGCTGACAGTCTCTGTCGGCGTTGCCAACTGGCCAGACCACGTTGAGAAGCCTGACCAGATTCTGTCAGTGGCCGACCGGGCACTGTATCGTGCCAAGACGGCCGGCCGTAATCGCGTTGAAATGCCCGCTTAGCCGGCTACACCACCAGTACCGGGCATTTGGCGTGAGAGGCCACCCGGTGGGACACGCTGCCCAGGAACATGCCGTCCTTGTCGCTGTTGGTGCCTTTGGTGCCGACAACGATCAGGTCTGCTTCTTTTTCCTGGGCGAATTTCACAATGACTTTTGACGGACGCCCGGCTTTTACAAAGCCCCGAATCTTGGTGGCTCCGTGTTCAGCAGCCAGTTCCTTGGCGTGATTCACCACCCCCTTGGCGTATTCCGAGAGAACCTTGTCGGGGATGTCCATGTCGTCCGGCCGTCCTATCGAAAGTGATGCCTCGAACAGGCTGTGGTGCTTGTACACACACAGGATGTAGATTTCCGTTTCCGGTATCAGTTTTTGCAGGTCGATGGCTTTATCGAGTGCTTTCAGCGATGTCTTGGAACCGTCCACCGCCACCAGAATCCGTTTGAACATTTCGTTCTCCTATGTATCCACCCTTCAGGGCGGTGAAATCACCTGAAGGCCAGGTCGCGCAGGAACAGGGCAATCTGCGGGAAGGCGATGAGCAGGCCCGCAGCGGTTACCAACATAAAGATAAACGGTGGAGTTCCCCGGATAACTTCCCAGTAGGGCCGCTTGAAGATGGCAATCGCGGTAAATATGTCACAGCCAAAAGGCGGTGTGGCTGAGCCTATAGCTACCTGCAGTGTAATAAGTACACCGATCAACACCGGATCCAGGCCGGTGGCTGCAATGGCTGGTGCAAAGATTGGCGTCAGCACGAGAATGACCACGATCGGGTCCACAAACATACAGGCGACGAAGAAGGCGATACAGATCGTGATCATCACCCCGACCGGGCCCATGTCACTGATTCCGACCGCATCAAGAATGGCCTGGGGAATCTGGGCAAAGGAAATGATCCAGGAGAAGCCCGTCCCCACCGCTACCAGGATGAACACGACTGCGGTAATCAACCCGGTCGACTTTGCAATCCGGTAAATATCCGGCAGTTTGAGCGACCGAAATACCACGAACTCAAGCAGGAAGGCGTACAGCACGCAGACAGCGGCCGCCTCTGTCGGGCTGAAGATACCACCGTAGATACCGCCAACAATAATGACCGGGAAAAACAGTGGCCATAGAGCCTCCCGCATGGCCGCGCCCCGCTGGCGCCAGGTGGATTTTTCTTCAGTAGGCAGCTTGTTGATATGGGCGTAGATCAGGCAATAAATCGAAAACATGGCCAGGATCATCAAGCCCGGCCCGATACCGGCAATGAACAGTTCGGCAATGGAAGTCTCGGATATGACCCCGTAAATGATGAAGCCGATACTGGGAGGAATCAGAAACGCAATGTCGCTGGAGTTAATAATCAGCGCAAGTGAAAAAGGGTCGGAATAACCGGCTTTAAGCAGTTTGGGTCGCAGGGGTGAACCAACAGCGACAACGGTCGCCTGGGTAGACCCGGAAACCGCACCGAAAAGGGTGCAGGAAGTGGCTGTGCTGATGGCCAGCCCGCCTTTTACGTGGCCAATGAACGACATCACCATGTTGATCAGTCGGTCAGCGGACTGACCACGGGTCATGATGTCTGCCGCCAGGATAAACATTGGAACTGCGATCAACGAGGCCGGGCGAATACCCGCCATCATCTGTTGAACGAAAGTCCCCATCTGTCCGAAACCATCGAACATCATTACAAAGCCAACAAGGGCACCGGCGATCAGGGGCACCATCATCGGGAAGCCCAGCAGAAGCAGCCCGATCATGATCACCATCATTATAGTTGCCATGATTTGTTCCTTTATGATTACAGCTTCAGAGGGTCAGACCTCTGATTCGGAATCTGCGTAGCCGTCAACCACACCGGTGGACAGGTAAACATCCTTGCTGGTGAAGTTCTTGATAGCCGTGAGAAAATATTGAATGCCGGTGATGGCAAAGCCCACTGGTGCCCAGATGTAAATCCACCAGATTTCAAAACCCAGAGCCGGCAGAATGCGCCCGCGGCTGTGGAGGGTGTCGATGTACCAATAGGAGTGGTAGCACAAGAAAAACATCAATGCCGAGGTGATCAGGGCAATGAAGATCATGAGTACCTTTCGGCCTTTGGGGGGAATGGCATCGTAGATTGCAGACATCCGGATATGTCGACCGTGGCGGGCCGCATAGCCGATACCGGCAAAGGTTATGAGGATAATCAGTATCCGGTTGATTTCGCCTGAAAAGAACAGGCCTTCCCCAAACACATACCGCGCAATCACGTTAACGCAGGTATTGATGGCCATCAGGATAACGCCGAGAGCCAGCAAAACGGCTTCAAACTTGGCGATCCACTCATCAATGGTGCCCAGAAAACCAGGCAGTCCGGACTCATAATGTCCGGTATCGTCTTCGATTTCCGGGGAATTCTCGGACATGGGTTCTGCTCCAGAACATGTCGCTCCCGGCGGGAAGTATCCCCGGCGGGGCGGGGTTAACGCCGAATCATGGCCGGGTCTTGGTGAGGCCCGGCCATGATTTCTCCCTCAGGTTCAGTCCTTGTCGTTCTGAACTTCTTTCAGATCCTCTTTGAACTGGTTCAGCAGTTCTTCGCCACTGTCGCCGGTCATTTCGATGAACTTCTCTTCAACCTGCGGCGCACGGGCCTTGAAGGCTTCGATCTGCTCATCGTTCAGACGAGTGACGGTGACTTCATCACTGGCTTCGGTGATCTTATCCAGTGCTTCGTCGGCCAGGCCGTCGATGTGAACAATGATTTCTTCGAAAGCATAGTCAGCGGCGTCCTGAATCAGCTTTTTATCTTCTTCAGGCAGGCCGTCGTAGAAGTTCTTGTTGGCCATTGATGCGGTGGTGAACCAACCGTGCCTGGTGAAGGTCAGGTGCGGGGATACTTCGTACAGACCACCGGATTCGATCCAGAAAATCGGGTTTTCCTGGCCCTGGATCATGTTTGTCTGCAAGGCACCATATACTTCACCCCAGGGTAGCGGAGTTGGAGTGGCGCCGAAGGCATCGTAGGTTTCAGAAAGAAGCGGGTTGGTCATAACCCGAATCTTCTTGTTATTGAAATCGGAGGGCTCGGTGATGGGTTCATTGGCCGTGACCACCATTTCCCCTTCCGGGTACATCTGCAACAGCTCGAGGCCGTTCTGGGCGTAAAGCTCAGGGAAGTCCTCGTTGATGGCCTCGGATTCACGGAAGAATTCGATCACCGTGTCCATGTCTGTCGGCATCAGATAAGGGATGAAGAAAATCTGAGCTTCCGGAATCAGTGAGCCGGTAAACCCTGGGGACTGGTTTACAAACTGCAGGATGCCAGCCTGGGTTTGCTCCATGATGTCGTCAGACTCACCCAGCTCGCCAAAACGGTATACCTGCAGGGTGTGGTCGGAATTGTCTTCGATGTATTCCTTGAACGCGTAGGCGTAAACGTCCTGAACATCGCCTTCGTATTCCTCGTGGGCATAGCGCCAGTTATCCGCGTTTACGGCATTGGCGGCCGTCAGACCGGCGAAGGCCAAAGCCGACACGAGTCCCAATTTCTTGAATTTTGATGTGCTGCTCATTGCGTTCTCTCCGCTCTTTTTTTGATTAATGCATTGTTACATTTCTAGAGATTGGCAAAACAAAGCGGTTTTCGCAAGAAAATGACCAAAATCAGCAAAGTCGACTACCGGTTTTACGCGGTATCGCAAGTCCATGAAATTTCGATTTATTCAGATAAGGAAGTCAGGTGGGAAGGTTGGTGTGCGGTTATCTGGTGCTGGGAAGACGGTGGAAGGCGGCCGTGTTGGCCGCCTTCAGCGGATCAACCTGCGGGGGCGTAGGAGTTACACCAGCCGTCCTGGTTGACCAGTACATCGGCAAACTGCGGATGACGGCAGGAACCCCAGCCGCCAGACTCCTCGCCGGCCCAGAACACGCAATTTGAGCACTTGTTGCCCTCTTTATGGCGCGCGTGATCAGTGGTGCTGGCGTCGTTCACGTAATTCAACGCGTGCCCGTCTTCAGCCTTTGGCTTGGCGGCCTGAGCTGCGGGTGAGTGGGTGGCAAAGCGTGCCAGCGGAACCGCGGCTACACCCAGGGCGGCGGTGCGCAAGAAAACCCTCCGGCTTTTATTGATGTCACTCATCGGCTATTCCTCTCTCATCTCATTGAATTTGCGTAATTGTTGCCTCGGTCGGTCGTTTATTATTGGCTGAGGCAAGGGTCGCGTTGGTACCCTAACAAATTCATTCGACAGCGCGCCAAATCCGGATGACATATATCAATTATTTCTGAGCTTTAATCCACAAGTAATTAGGAAGGCCTGAAATTCACGCGCAATCCTGTCGACGCTGTTTTCCAGGCGATGACCATCCGGCAGGAGCAGGGTTTCCAGATCCTGTTGCCGGGCAAGCTCCAGAACCGGCATGACCGGCACTATATCGTCGTGCCAGCCATGAATAATCTGTGTGTGGTGAGCCTGAATTTCCGGTCTGGACTGGGGGTATTCCGCCAACGCCAATGCCGGAGCCAGTAAGAAACAACCCAGAACCGGCATAATGGCGCTGGTTTGGGCGCAAACCCAACCACCCATGCTGGAGCCGGCGAGTATGGTTCGCGCAGGATCCGCGCCGGCAGCACCCATGGCGTTACGCATCTGCTCAAGGCGCTCAGCGGGGTTTCGGGTGCTGCGATGATCAAGCGCTTCCACGTGCACCTGGTCGAACTCCTCGGCCACTGCTTTCATGGCCTGAACCTTGGTGCTGGCCGGCCCGCTTTCCAGGCCGTGAGAGAGAAAAACGAAAAAGCGTTCCTGTGACATGGGGGTTCCTTTTCCAGAGCAGTCAGTCGGCCTGTTGCCGGGTTTGCGCCAGTATATCCAGGGCATGCCGGCGTTTTTCAGGGTCATGTATGTCGATGGTAAATATCAGTTCGTCTACCTGAACATCGGCCAGCAGTTCTTTGAGTTGCCGGTTGAGATCGCCGGCATTTCCCATAACCTGCAGGCCGAGGAAATCCCGCACGCTGGCTTCCTCGCCACGGCTCCACAGGCCGTTCATGGTGTCCACCGGTGGTTTCATCCACAGCGGCTGGCCCCGGAACAGCGACAGTATGCGCTGGTAGCTGGTGGTGGCCAGAAATTCAGCCTCGTCCCGGGAGTCGGCCGGGACGGCGGGTATGGCCAGCATGGCATAAGGCTCCGCCAACTGTTGTGAGGGCCGAAAATTGTCCCGATAGACTTTCAGAGCCTCCCGATAGAGTCTCGGCGCGAAGTGCCCGGCAAAAGCATAGGGCAGCCCGCGCATGGCGGCCAGTTGGGCGCTGAACAGGCTGGAACCGAGCAACCATATGGGCACGTTGGTGCCTGCGCCGGGAATGGCCTTTACCGGTTGCCCAGGCTGCAAGGGGCCCAGTAATGTTTGCAGACGGGCGACATCCTCGGGGAACTGTTCGGCGCTCAGGCCGTCGCGGCGTAGTGCTCTGGCGGTTACCGGGTCGGTGCCCGGCGCGCGGCCAAGGCCGAGATCGATTCGTCCGGGATACAGGCATTCCAGGGTGCCGAATTGTTCGGCAATCACCAGGGGAGGGTGGTTGGGCAGCATTACGCCCCCGGAACCCACACGAAGGGTGTTGGTCTTGCCGGCAATATGGCCAACCAGAACGGCGGTAGCGGCACTGGAAATGCCTTCCATGTTGTGGTGTTCGGCCAGCCAGAAGCGTTGGAAGCCCAGAGTTTCGGCATGCTGCGCGTAGGCCACGCTGTTGGCCAGAGTGGTGGTTACTGAATCCCCTTCGCGAACGGAGGCCAGTTCAAGCAGCGAGTAATCGGGTTGGCTGGTCATGGTGCTCCCGTAAAAGGTGAATCGACAGGACTAGTTAACATGGCGGTGGCGGGTGTTTCTTTCAAGGATGAAGCTGTATTCTCGAAAAGATCAGCAGTCAGTCGGAGAAGCAGGCGTGTCGAACACAGACTATTACGAGAACAACACCACGCTGGCGCAATACCTGGAGTTTCATTTCGGTGAATCCTGGCATGGCGAGGCGAATTTTCCGAAAGAACTGGCAGACGCCGCCGTGAATGCCATGGACGGTCGCCCGGTCAGTCGGGCGCTGGATATCGGTTGCGCCTGTGGCCGCACCGCTCTGGAGTTGGCCCGGCATTTTGATCATGTCGATGGCGTGGATTTTTCCCATACGTTTGTCGATAAGTGCCGAGAAGTTATTCGGGATGGCGTGGCCCGCTATGCCCGGCCGGAAGAAGGCGAACTGGTCAGTTATCAGGAGCGTTCCCTGGCGACGCTTGGGCTGACAGAGGCGGCCCATCGCGTAGCGTTCAGCCAGGGAGATGCCTGCGACCTGGCCCCGGATTACCGGGATTACGATCTGGTTTTGGCGGGTAACCTGATTGATCGCCTGTACAAGCCTTCACTGTTCCTGAAGAACATTCATCAGCGGATTAACGATCTGGGTCTTCTGGTGATTGCGTCACCCTATACCTGGCTTGAAGAATACACGCCGAAGGAGGAATGGCTGGGCGGTTACCTGAAAGAAGGTCAGCCATACAGCACGCTGGATGGCCTCACGGAAGTGCTCTCTCCCCACTTTCAGTTACTGACAGATCCGAGAAGCCTACCGTTCGTGATCCGGGAAACCCGCAACAAGTTCCAGCACAGTTTTTCCGAGCTCACGGTGTGGGAAAAAATGCCCGGGTAAGGTTTGTTGTCATCAGGCTTCGTGTTTTTCGGTAGTGGCACGTCGTAACGCCCGCTCCCGCCGACGCTCGTTTTCCGTGTGTTCAGAAATGGCTCGCTGTACGAATTCGATGTGCTCCCCGGCAATGCTCCGGGCCTCTTCGGCGCGACCTTCGCGGATAGCGGTATAAAGCTGGCGGTGCTGGTCAATCAGGCCCTGGCGGGTTTTCGTCTCTTGTGAGTACATGCCGTTGATGTTGGTCAGAATGTTGTTTTTCAGCATGTTGAACAGGTTGCGCATGGTATGCAGCAGCACTGCGTTATGACTGGCCTCGGCGATGGCGAGATGGAAACGGGCATCGGCCACTCCCTCCCTTTCGATGCTTTCTTCTGAAGGGCTCTGGTAGCAGTCGTCAAGCTCCTGCCAGGCCTTCGCCAGGTTTGCCTGGTCCACCTCGGTTGCCCGCAGGGCCGCGTAGTAGGCGCAATCTGCTTCCAGGGTGCGGCGAAATTCCAGCAGGTCACGGTGAGCGTCGGGGTGAGTTTCCAGTAGCCGGATCAGCGGGTCGCTGAAACTGGCGCCCAGGTTGTCTGTGACGAAATTGCCGCCGCCCTGACGGCTGTTCAGCAGGCCCCTGGCGGTCAAGCGCTGAACAGCTTCCCTTAACGAGGGCCGGGATACGCCGAACTGTTCTGCCAGCGCCCGTTCCGGGGGCAGTCGTTGTCCGGGCTGAAGCGTGCCCTCCAGAATCATGCTTTCCAGCTGTTCCACGATAGTGTCGGCCAGTCGTTTCGGGGCTATCTGGTTGATCGGCATGCTTGACTCCGCACTGGATAACTAATTGGTCTTACCAATAACTCTACCGTTTTCCGGATCTGTTTGCAGTCGCCATTAAGCAATCTAGACTAATGTCTTGACCACCACCTTTGACAGCTTACTGGCTGATCAAATAATGTACCATTAAAGCAGGTGGAAAATGGTATTACCAATTTCCAGATCTGATCCCGATACAGTGGACGGAGCGAGTTTCCGGCTCCGGGCGTCCAGAGGCGATGACTGATGAGTGAACTGTTCTACGATGCGGCACCCAACGCCACCCGTGTGGCACCGGATCGAGCCGGGCCCAGAAGCTACCCGGAAAAACCGGCAGAGGTGACATTGTTCGGCACCTGTGTGATGGATCTGTTTTTCCCGGAAGCGGGTCTGGACGCGATCCGGTTACTGGAGCGCGAAGGCATTCGTGTGCATTTCCCGCAGGAACAGTCCTGCTGCGGTCAGCCTGCCTGGACGTCCGGTTATGTGAAGGAAACCCGGGAGGTGGCCCGCGCCCAGCTGAATTTGCTGGATAACGGCCTGCCGGTGGTGGTGCCCTCCGGTTCCTGTGCCGGTATGTTCCGGGAACATTACCGGGAAGTGTTTGCCGACGAGCCCGACACCCTGAAGCGGGTGGCG
>JAVLAV010000027.1:0-34257 GCA_031580735.1 Marinobacter sp. | reverse complement strand
GTGACAATAATGTGATTCGTGAAAACTGTACGCTTCATCGCGGTACGGTTCAGGATCGTGGTGAAACCAGTATCGGCAACGGCAATCTGCTGATGGCCTACGTGCATGTGGCTCATGACTGTGTGGTCGGGAACGAGACCATTCTGGCGAACTGCGCCACGCTGGCGGGGCATGTCACCGTAGGCGATCATGCGATTCTTGGCGGTGGCACCATGGTCCACCAGTTCTGCCACATCGGGACCCACAGCATGGCAGCTGGTGGCAGCATTGTACTCAAGGACATTCCGGCCTATGTGATGGCCAGTGGTCAGTCGGCCGAACCTCATGGCATGAATGTCGAAGGGCTAAAGCGCCGCGGCTTTACGAAAGACGCTCTGGTTGCCCTGCGCCGCGCCTACAAAGTGATTTATCGTCGGGGCCTGACCACCGACCAGGCAGTCCTGGAGCTGGAAGACAGCTTTGCCGATGTCCCTGAAATTCAGCCGCTGATCGATTCGCTGCGGGGAACAGATCGCGGCATCATTCGCTGACCCGGCAGGAGACTGCCGTTGAGCCTTCCCAGTACGTTACCAGCCAAGCTTTCCAGCCAGCCTGTTTTTGCCATTATTGCCGGTGAGGCATCGGGGGATATCCTTGGTGCCGGCCTGATTCGCTCCCTTCGGAAGCGCTATCCCGGTGCCCGATTTGTCGGCATTGGCGGCGATGAAATGATTGCTGAAGGTTTCCACTCACTGGTGCCCATGGAACGGCTGTCGGTGATGGGGCTGGTGGAGGTGCTTGGGCGTATTCGCGAACTTTTCCGCATTCGTGCCCGCCTGCTGGATTACTTCTTTACCAATCGCCCCGATGTGGTGATCGGAATCGACTCTCCGGATTTTACCCTCGCTATCGAACGCCGTTGCCGTGATGCCGGCATTCCTTCGGTGCACTATGTCAGCCCCTCGGTCTGGGCCTGGCGCCAGAAACGAATCTTCAAGATTGCCAAATCGGTCAACCTGATGCTGACCCTGTTTCCCTTCGAAGCCAGATTCTACGAAGAGCACCAGGTGCCGGTCGCCTTTGTGGGCCACCCTCTGGCCGACCGGATCGCCATGGAGCCAGACACCCTGGCGGCACGTGAAAACCTTGGACTGGATGCCGACAAGCCGGTACTGGCGATTCTGCCCGGTAGCCGGGGCGGTGAAGTGGAGCGCCTGGGCACCCTTTTTCTGGAAGCGGCCCGCTGGTTGCAGGCTCGCCGGCCCGATATTCAGCTGGTTATTCCCTGTGTGAACCGCGACCGTGAAAAGCAGGTTCAGGCGCTGGCGCAGTCGCTGGCAGTGAAGCTGCCGGTGACACTGGTACGTGGTCGCTCCCGGGAGGTGATGGAAGCCAGTGATGTGGTTCTGTTGGCGTCCGGAACGGCCACCCTTGAGGCCATGTTGCTGAAAAAGCCCATGGTGGTGGGGTACCGGTTGAGCAACTTGAGTTACAAACTGCTGTCCCGTCTGGTGAAGGTGCCATGGGTGGCTTTACCTAACCTGTTGGCCAAAAAAGAACTGGTGCCGGAATTGCTGCAGGATGATGCCACGCCCGAAGCCCTGGGTGCTGCTGTGCTGGAGCGCCTTGAAAACGAACAGGAGCGTGAACGCCTGCACCTGGCTTTTTCAGAACTGCATGAAACCCTGCGTCAGGGTGCCGATGAGCGCGCTGCGGCCGCGATTTCAGAGCTGTTGGAGGGTACAGGCTGATGGCTGCAAAACCGCTACCGCCTTTCGAATGTGCCTACAGGGGCCGGCTCCTGGCTGGTGTGGACGAGGTTGGCCGGGGCCCGTTGATTGGTGCCGTGGTGACCTCAGCGGTTATTCTGGACCCGGATCGCCCGATTGACGGGCTGGCAGATTCCAAGAAGCTGACCGAGAAAAAACGGCTCAGGCTTTACGATGAGATTATTGAGAAAGCGGCCGCCTGGAGCCTTGGCCGCTGTGAGGCCGATGAAATTGACCGGCTGAACATCTATCAGGCGACCATGCTGGCCATGCAGCGTGCGGTGGCAGGGCTGTGTGTTGAGCCGGAGTACGTGCTGGTTGATGGTAACCGTTGCCCGGACTGGCACTGGCCATCGGAGCCCGTTATAAAAGGGGACAGCCGTGTTGCGGCCATCAGTGCGGCCTCGATACTGGCAAAAGTGACCCGGGACCGGGAAATGGCTGCACTGGATGAACAATATCCCGGTTTTGGTCTGGCCCAGCACAAGGGCTATCCTACGCCGGTGCACCTTGAGGCCCTGAATCGCCTGGGGGCCACGCCCCAGCACCGGCGGTCATTCCGGCCGGTTTCTGAAGCGATCGAGCACGACAGAATCTACCAGAACACAGAAGAACTCCAGTATCCAACAGACTTGTTTGAGGGTGTTGAGTAACTCAAGATAACGCAAGGGGAGGCAAGTTCATGACAACTGATAAAAGGCGCCGCCATTCCGCTCCGGTGGTCGACGGCATTAACAAGTCCGCAAGCCGGGCCATGTTGCGGGCCGTCGGGTTCAAAGACGAAGATTTCCGCAAACCGCAGATTGGCATTGCCTCCACCTGGAGTAATCTCACCCCCTGCAACATGCACATTGATGGTCTGGCGCGGGAAGCCGCGCGGGGCGCTGACGAGGCCGGCGGCAAGAGCCTTATTTTCAACACCATCACCATTTCAGACGGGATTGCCAATGGCACGCAGGGGATGAAGTATTCCCTGGTCTCCCGGGAAGTGATTGCTGATTCCATCGAAACGGTTGCCGGTTGTGAGGGCTTTGATGGCCTGGTGGCGATTGGCGGGTGTGACAAGAATATGCCCGGTTGCATGATGGGCCTGGCGCGATTGAATCGTCCGGCGGTCTTCGTTTATGGCGGCACCATCATGCCCGGAGAGAACCATACCGATATTATTTCGGTGTTCGAAGCCGTCGGTGCCCATGCCCGGGGCAATATGGACCTGATTGAAGTGAAGCAGATCGAGGAAACCGCCATTCCCGGGCCAGGCTCCTGTGGCGGGATGTATACCGCCAATACCATGGCGTCTGCCATTGAGGCCATGGGTATGAGTCTGCCAGGCAGTTCGGCGCAGAATGCCGTTTCAGACACCAAGCTGGCCGATTGTGAGGCCGCCGGTGAGGCCGTTCTTAAGCTGCTTGATGCAGACATCAAGCCCTCCGATATCATGACTCGCGAGGCTTTCGAGAACGCCATTACCGTGGTGATCGCTCTGGGTGGCTCTACCAACGCAGTGCTGCATCTTTTGGCTATGGCCAACACCGTCGGGGTAGAGCTGTCGCTGGATGACTTTGTACGGATCGGTAAGCGTGTCCCGGTACTGGCCGATCTTCGCCCTTCCGGGCATTACATGATGTCTGAACTGGTGGCCATTGGCGGTATTCAACCGTTGATGAAGATGCTGCTGGAGCGTGGCCTGCTGCACGGCGACTGTCTGACCGTGACCGGGAAAACCCTGGCGGAGAATCTGGCAAGTGTTGATCCTTACCCGGAAGACCAGCAGATCATTCATGCGTTTGATAACCCGGTAAAAGCGGATAGCCACCTGCGTATTCTTTACGGCAATCTGGCACCCGAGGGCGCGGTCGCGAAGATCACTGGCAAGGAAGGTACTCATTTCTCCGGGCGGGCCCGGGTGTTCCACTCTGAAGAGGAAACCCAGGAGCGCATTCTGGATGGCACCGTTGTCGCCGGCGATGTTCTGGTGATTCGTTATGAAGGGCCCAAAGGCGGCCCCGGCATGCGTGAGATGCTCAGCCCCACATCAGCCATTATGGGCAAGGGCCTGGGCAGCGATGTGGCATTGATTACCGACGGCCGGTTCTCTGGCGGCAGTCACGGTTTTGTGGTTGGTCACATTACACCGGAAGCCGCTGTGGGCGGCCCGATTGCCCTGGTGGAGGATGGCGATACAGTCACCATTGATGCCGTAAATAACTCGATTGTGCTGGATATTTCGGACCAGGAACTGGAAAGGCGGCGCAAAGCCTGGACGCCGCCCGAGCCCCGGGTTACTCGGGGCGTTCTGGCGAAGTACGCGCGTACAGTGAGTTCATCATCAACCGGCGCCGTGACGGATCTGCCCTGAACCGGACTCCCGGCCCCGGAAAAGCGTCAACAGCAGAGTAGCGCCGGCTGATGCCAGCAGGGCACCGGCGAACGGTGCCAGTGTTGGCGCTCCACCCGGGAAGCTGGCGATATGGACGGCTTCATAGAGGCTGCCGGTCATCACCCAGTTGGGCACTACGGCTCCGCCCAGTCCGGCCAGTGCTCCTGCCATGGCGGCGCTCGCGGTTACGCGGGGCCATAGCCCCATCAGTACCGGAATGATAGCTGTCGCGCACAGAAGATCGGCGATCAGAAAGAGGCGCAGAACCGATGCGCCCTGCAACGCGATAGCAACAACCGGAACCATCAGTGCCACCGTCACCCAGCGTGCGGATGTCAGTGTTAGCCCCTTCTTCTCTGCCACCGCCAGAGAGGCAATGCCATTCTGGAGCGTGTCTACCGAAGACGCCACCAGTGTTACCGCCAGTACCAGGGCTACGGCGCCCAGCCATTGCGGGGCCTCACTGAGCAGGGCGAAGAAAGGAATCGGTGGTGTGCCCAGATCCAGACCCGCCATCGCCGCACTCATGCCGAGTCCGCCGACTATTGCCACAACAACGATGGTGGTGCCACCGCCAAGAATCGCGCCTTTCCACAGTGATGCGCTATCGCGCGCTGCCCAGACCCGCTGCCAGTATCCCTGATGGAAGAGGTTGGCGGCTGTCACCGCGAGCACCAGAGTAAGTGCCACGCTGACCGCACTCCAGAAAGGAATGCCGGGCAGGTCGGCAGACTCTGCGGCAGCGGGCAGATGTTTCCAGTCAACGAACAGAACAACGGCCAGCAGGGCCATCAATAAGAGTGCCTGCCAACGGTCAGTGGCGAGGCTGGCTCTCAGTCCTCCCCAGGTGGTGTAGATCAGAGTCGTCACGGCTATGCCAATGATCACGATCTGGCCGTTCAGATCTGACAACAGTCCGGTAATAGAGCCAATGGCCGTCAATTCCGCCGCCAGGAAACACGCCATATAGAGAACGGAGATCACCGAAACCCACCGACGCATGCCCTTACCGAACCGCTGTTCAGTAAACTCACTGATGCTTCGCCCTTTCGGCATGCGTTTACGAATCAGGGGGCCCAGTGCGGCGAATACGATAAACGGCAATGCCGCGCCGAGTGCATAGCCGGCAAGCGCGACCGGGCCAACGAAGGCGCCCACTTCCGGGGGCGCAAAGAGAATCCAGGCACCCATGCCGGACGCAAGAAAGGAAAGGCCAATGGTCGTTGCGCCCTGACTGTTGCGGGCTGTCATATAGTCATCAATGCCGTCGGCTGTCTTGCGGGCTCGCAGTCCCAGCCAACCGAACAAGCACAGTGCCACTACAATGGCGGCCAGGTGGGTCATCATCATGTCGCTTTCCTTTCAGACGATTCAAAGATCCAGAGCAGCCCGTATTCTGACAGGCGGGTTGATGGTAGACCAGTGCATACAACCGATTCGCGTTACCGGAAAAGATCAACTATCAGAACTGGTAGATCTGTGTTTCAGGCACTACTTTGATAAAGGCGATACCTCAGCTTCGGACAAAATAATCACAAAAGGGTGAAGGATTATGAACAAGAACCGACTTCTGAAATCCGCCGCGGGCGTGCTGGCAGCCGCCATTTTTTCCTTTTCTTCAGGGGCGCAGGCGGAAGGCAACTATGTGATGGGCACGGCGACGACCGGGGGCACGTACTACCCCGTGGGCGTTGCCCTTTCCACGCTGATCAAAGTAAAGCTGGAGCCCAAGACCAGTATTTCCGTGTCTGCCATCAGCTCCGCCGGTTCCGGCGAGAATCTCAAGCTGATGGATGAGGATCAGATTCAGTTTGGTATTCTCCAGGGGCTTTACGGCGCTTACGCCTGGAACGGCACCGGGCCGGTACCCAAGGCCTATAAAAACCTCCGCTCCGTGTCCATGCTCTGGCAAAACGTTGAGCACTTTGTGGTTTCTAAAGATCTGGCAGACACCGGCACCATTGAGGATATGACCAATCTCTACGGTGAAAGCTTCTCCATCGGGGCACGCAATTCCGGCACTGAGGGCTCGGGGCGGTTTATCCTGGGCAATGTAGGTATTGATCTGGACAAGGTCGATCTGGCGTATCTCGGCTATGGCCCCAGCGCAGATGCACTGCAGAATGGCAATATTGATGGCATGAACATTCCGGCCGGCGTGCCGGCATCAGCCGTTACCCGGGCTTATGCCAACATGGGAAGCGATATTACTACGCTGAATTTCACCGAAGAGCAGTTGGCGGAAGTAAACAGTGACTTCGAACTGTGGACCCCGTACACCATCCCGGCGGGCACCTATCCCAATCAGGACGAGGCAATTGAAACCATTGCCCAACCCAATATTCTCGCTGTGCGGGCGGATGTTGCCGAAGAGGATGTTTACCAGATCACGAAAACCATCTACGCCAATCTGCCGTTCCTGAATAACATCCATCCTGCGACCAAGGCGATGGCGCTTGAAAAAGCAATTGCCGGTTTGCCAATGCCGTTGCATCCGGGCTCTGTCCGGTTCTATCAAGAGCAGGGTCTCACTATTCCTGATCGTCTGATCGCCGAGTAATCATGGCTGAGAAGGAAACAGGCGAACCTCCAGTGGAGGTTCGCGACGAAAGCGGCGGCAATGCAGCGAGGCGACTGGAGCATCGGCTGATAGGGCCGGTGATTTTCTGGCTCGCCATCGGTGCGGCGCTGATTCACCTGTACTTCAACACCCTCTCCACTCTTTCGACCTTGTGGACGTCGGCGTTGCATTTTGGCCTGTTTGGTCTGATCTGCACCTTGACCAACCCGATGCTCAAAGCGCGCTCGCTTACGGGTCAGCGTGTGGTCTTCGGCGTCGATGTCATACTTGGCCTGGTGGCACTGGCCTGCGCCTTCTATCTGATTCTCTTCGAGGATGATCTTTACCAGCGTGGCGTTAATTTCAATACGGCAGACTGGGTTGTCTCTATCGCCGCAGTGGTATTGATTCTTGAGTTTGCCCGAAGGACCGTGGGCTGGTTCATTCCGCTGCTGTGTATAGTGGCTCTGACCTATGTGGCCTGGTGGGGGCAGTATGTTGGCGGCCTCTTCAACTTCCCGGGCCTGACATGGGAAACGGTGCTGTTTCGGTCCTACCTTGGTGGCCAGGGTATGCTGGGGTCGATCGCACGGATATCCTGGACCTACGTGTTCATGTTTATCCTGTTCGGCGCATTTCTGGTCAAGTCCGGCGCTGGCGATTTTATTATTGAACTGGCCCGTTGCGCTGCCGGCCGCTTTGTCGGTGGCCCTGGCTTTGTGGCGGTCTTTTCCTCGGGGCTGATGGGGTCGGTCTCCGGCTCCAGTGTTGCCAATACAGTGTCTACCGGTGTTATCACCATACCCCTGATGCGCAAGGCGGGCTTTCCGGCCCGTTTTGCCGCCGGCGTTGAGGCGGCGGCGTCCACCGGGGGGCAGTTGATGCCTCCGGTGATGGGCGCCGGGGCGTTTATCATGGCGTCTTACACCCAGGTGTCCTACCTGACCATCATCGGTGTGGCGGCATTGCCCGCCTTGTTGTACTTCCTCTCGGTAGCCATGTTCGTTCGTATTGAGGCAAAGCGCAGTCACGCCGTGAAACTGGAAGACGACGAGGCGCCTTCCCTGAAAGAAGTCATGAAAGATGGCTGGCACTTTCTGTTGCCGCTGGCTGTGCTTGTTGGGGCGCTTATCTACGGCTTCACGCCAACCTATGCTGCCGGCATCGCGATTCTGTCGGTAATTGTTGCTTCATGGCTGTCCAGGCACCCGATGGGGGTCAGGGATATTCTGGATGCCCTGGCCATGGGCGCTAAAAACATCACCACGACGGCGATTCTTCTGATCACCGTCGGCCTGATTGTGATGGTCGTTTCTACCACGGGAATCGGGAACACCTTTTCCCTGATGATTACCGACTGGGCCGGAGGAAATCTGGTTATCACAATCCTGCTGGTGGCTCTGGCCTCCTTGATTCTGGGTATGGGCCTGCCGGTTACAGCAGCCTACATCGTGCTGGCGACGTTATCGGCACCCGCCATTTACAATCTGATTGCCCAGAGCCAGGTGCTGGAACTGTTGGTAAGCGGTAATCTTCCGGAAGAGGCGAAAGCCATCTTCATGCTGGCGGCCCCGGAAAAAATGGAACTGCTGAATGCGCCAATGGACAGGGCCACGGCCGAGCAGCTCCTGGCAGTGGTGCCGGATACGTTCAGCACACAGTTACTGGAACAGGCGCTGTCGCCGGCGTCGTTGTCGATGGTGTTGGTGGCTGCGCATATGATCATTTTCTGGTTGTCGCAGGACTCCAACGTGACACCGCCGGTCTGCCTGACGGCGTTCGCGGCGGCGGCGATTGCCGGTACACCGCAGATGCGTACTGGCTTTACCGCATGGAAGCTGGCCAAGGGGCTGTATATCGTGCCGCTGCTGTTTGCCTACTCACCGCTGATTACCGGTGACTTCACCGAAATGATCCGGGTGTTCTGCTTCGCCCTGTTTGGTCTCTACGCCATTATCGCCGGACTTGAGGGCTATCTGGAGCACAAGCTCCACCCGGTTTTGCGGCTACTGATGTTCCCCATTGGCGCTCTTATGCTCTGGCCCCACGGACAGGTTCTGCTGGATGGTGCGGGCGTGGTGATTTTTGTGGCAGTTCTGATCTGGAGCGCCCGTCGGGGCAGAGCTTCGCCGGCACTGGAGCAGGCTGCCCCGGGCTGAATCATGACGGTAATCGAAGTTCTGGCCCTGCTTGCTCTGGGTGGTCTTGCGGGTTTCATCAATGTGTTGTCTGCCGGCGGGTCCATGTTGACCCTGCCGTTGCTCATGTTTCTCGGGTTGCCACCCCAGGTGGCAAATGGCACCAACCGGGTTGCCATTACCTGTCAGAGTATTATGGCGGTGGGTAGTTTTCATCGGCTGGGCCATAGCAATCTTGTGGTCAGCCTGCATCTTGCAGTCCCGGCCGTTCTGGGTTCGGTACTCGGAGCCTGGGTGGCCACCTGGGTGGCCGACGCAGTCTTCGAGTTCGTGCTCGTGGTCGCTATGGTCGGGGCCTCGGTGTTCATGCTACTGCCCCAGCCAAAGCTCGACACCCGTCCGCTGACACCGGACCGGTTGGGCCCGGTTATCTATCTGGCCATGTTTCTGATTGGCATCTACGGGGGCTTCATCCAGGTGGGTGTTGGCGCGCTGTTTCTGGTGGTTCTGTACCGAATGTTGCGAATAGACCTGCGCCAGGTGAACGTATTCAAGGTTGCCATCGTCTTGCTATATACGCTGCCGGCCCTGCTGATTTTTGCCATCAGTGATCAGGTACGGTGGGGAATGGGCCTGACGCTGGCGCTTGGCAATATCACCGGCGCGTTTATCGCGGTTCGTGTGAATGTGAGTAACCAGGGCGCCAGATGGGTGAAATGGATCACCCTGGCGATGGTGGCGGCCATTCTGGTCAGGCTCATCCTCTACTAGTTTGCCGTGGTCAAACCCCGCAGGTATCAATCGGGCTGGTCGCTTTCATCCTTGTCCGCCATGGCCTCGACCAACACATCCGGTTTCTTCAGCGCTTTTTGAAACAACGCTTTGTTTTGTGCAATCGCCACCGAACACTCATCGGCCAGCTCTTCACTCAAGCCTTCCACTCGTGCCATCAGAAACACGCGAATGTTTTCGGCCAGCTCCAGCATTTTGTCCCGGGCATCGGCCTCAGCCTTGGATTTAAAGAGCAGGGTGTCCGGGTGCTTCACTGCCATCTCTAGCCCGTCCTTATCCGAATAGAAAAGTTGATTCACTGCCATTGATGTTCTCCACAATCAGGAGGTGACTGTATAAATGTACAGTTAGTGTATCACAGCAAAGCGAGTAGGAGGGGGTCGATTGCGCGTGGGCAACAGATTCCCATCAAAGCCCGGAGTGCCGGTTGTTTATAGCGGTCTGAATCGGCCATTGCCAGCTTTGATGGTTAGCCTGTTTCGCCGCGGCAAGCCCTGTGAAGCGTTTCCGAGGGGCGTTCTCCGAACAGTTGTTTGTAATCCGCTGCGAATTGGCTGTGATGATAAAAACCATTGAACGCTGCAACATCTGACACCGAAGGTGCATTGTTTTCCTGCAGCATCCTCCGAACCCGGTTCAGTCGACAGACTCTGAGAAACTGGCGTGGACTCATCCCGAGTATGCTCTCAAAGCTGTACTGCAGCGAGCGTTGGCTGACGCACCCGATCTCGCACAGCTTTGCCATGGTGACTGGTAGGTCATCGGCGGAACTGATGTAGGCTTTGACCCTCTCCACCACAGCTTTCCGGCGCGCATAGCTGGGCGCCACTTTCTGGTTGGGCCGTTCGGCTGTCAACAGCTCCAGAACAGCCACGGTCAGAAGGTCCCGTTGAATGCGGCCATCCATGTGCACCGTTTGGGTGTGAACCATTCGATGTAACAGGAAGTGTAGATTCCGAAGTGTTTGAGCCGGCAGTTTCAGTCTGGGTGACTGGGCAGTTTCAAGGGTTTTCAGCTGTAAATCCCTGGATTCCGCCAGCGACTCCAGTTCTTTCCGGTGGACAACCAGACTGAGCATGTCAAAGCGATCAGGTGTTATCAGTTCAAATTCTGTATCCCCCGGGCGACACAGAATGTCTGTTTGATCGGCTTCCTGGCCATTGATGCGAGTGCCCTCGGTTCTGCTGGGGATGCCAAACCAGACGGAGTCTGGCCACACCATGCATTGTTGTCTGACGGCATGGCTGGTGTGTTCGATGAAAAGCTGTATGCCTTCAAGGTGCACTTCGTCAATGCGTCCGTAAAAGCGGCCACTACCTACCTGGTCGTATTGCTGGTGCCATTTTGTCAGGTTGTTGGCGTGTTCATCGGCATCATTAGCGGTTGATGTGCACCTTTGTGGTGCGTTTTTTTGTAGTTCTTGATCCATGCAAACTCCGTAAGAGCCTTGTGCTGACAGCTTGGACCCGGCCTGTGGATTCTGCCAACAAGACCTACCGCCTAATTTAGTACGACTTCCGTGCCCCATGATATTTGCCATTTTTCGATAACCCGATTGTGTCAACAGAATTACAGTGAGGTGGATTGCAATATCTGTTCCTCCGTGACTGATGACTCAGCGGGGAACCCTGTTAAGGGAAGAAAAATAATATGGGTTACAAATACACGTACACATTAGGAACGCGGACCTGGCATTTCAGAGATCTGGCAGACCTGATGGCGAAAGCAACTCCCGCCCGTTCTGGTGATCGGCTTGCCGGCGTTATGGCTGAATCGGCGGAAGAGCGCGTTATCGCTCAGATGCGGTTGGCCGAGTTGCCCCTTCGGACGTTTCTCTCGGAAGCGCTGATTCCTTACGAGCACGATGAAATCACTCGCTTGATAATGGATTCGCACGACATCGGCGCTTTTGCACCAGTGGCTCATCTTACGGTAGGGGATTTTCGGAACTGGCTGCTCAGCGATCATGCCACCCCCATGACGCTGGCTAAGCTCCGGGCTGGCCTTACCCCCGAGATGGCTGCGGCGGTCAGTAAAATTATGCGCAATCAGGATTTGATTCTGGTTGCCCGGAAATGCCATGTCACCACGGGATTCCGCAATACCATCGGCCTGCCGGGTCATCTCTCAACGCGACTTCAACCTAACCATCCCACGGACGATGTCTCTGGCATTGCGGCAAGCCTTCTGGACGGCTTGCTTTATGGCAGTGGCGACGCGGTTATCGGTATTAATCCAGCCACGGATAATGTCAGTCAGGCGGTCAAGCTGATGCGTCTCATGGATGATGTTATCCAGAAATATGAGATCCCTACCCAGTCGTGCGTGCTGACGCATGTAACCAACACCCTTGAAGCCATTGAACAGGGCGCACCTGTCGACCTGGTTTTTCAGTCTATTGGGGGTACCGAAGCCACCAACAGCAGCTTCGGTTTAAACCTGGCCACGTTGCAGGAAGCGCAGGATGCAGCCTTGTCGCTGAATCGGGGAACGGTTGGCAATAACGTGATGTATTTCGAAACAGGCCAGGGCAGTTCTCTGTCGGCGAATGCCCACCACGGTCTGGATCAGCAAACCTGTGAGGCCAGGGCGTATGCAGTAGCGCGTCGTTTTGATCCCTTGCTGGTGAATACCGTGGTCGGGTTTATCGGGCCTGAATATCTGTTCGATGGAAAGGAAATTACACGGGCCGGACTGGAAGACCACTTCTGCGGGAAGTTGCTCGGCGTGCCCATGGGTTGTGACATCTGCTACACCAATCACGCCGAGGCTGATCAGAATGACATGGATAGCCTGCTCACCTTGCTGGGTGTTGCCGGTTGCGCATTTATCATGGGCATTCCCGGCTCTGACGACATCATGCTGAATTACCAGACGACCTCTTTCCATGATGCGTTGTACGCACGCCGTGTACTCGATCTTAAGCCCGCTCCGGAATTTGAGGACTGGCTAGTTCGGATGCGGATTTTTGAAAGTGCCTCGAAGTATGAGCCCAGCCGGGAATTGCCGGATCTTTTCAAGGGTTCGTTGAAAAGGTTAGGCCGGGAGGTGGGCCATGAGTGAGAACAAGTCGATTGTTACTGAAAACGTCTGGCGGATGTTGCGCCAGTATACCGATGCCAGGATCGGGCTTGGCAGAGCCGGTGTGAGCTTGCCCACCCATGAACTTCTGAAGTTTCAGCTTGCACACGCCCAGGCCAGAGATGCAGTCCATTTTCCTCTGAACGTCAATGAGCTTTTTGAAGATCTGTGCGGCTCGGAAATGATTGCGCCGGAAAAACCTCCGTTACTGCTTAAAAGTCAGGCAGAGGATCGGCTGATTTATCTCCAAAGACCCGACCTTGGCCGGCGCCTGTCTGAAGCTTCTCTCGAATCCCTGTCCAGGCACAGGGCGGCGGATGACAGTCGTCCGGATATAGCTATCGCCATCGTGGACGGTTTGTCCTCCTCTGCCGTGAGAAATAACGCCTTGCCAATGGTGAAGCAGTTTCTTGCAGATCTGGATGAGGAGCGCGAAAGCTGGACCGTTGCGCCTCTGACCATTGTAGAGGAGGGGCGGGTTGCCATCGGCGACCAGATTGGCGAGTGCCTCAGGGCCCGTGTGGTAGTTGTTTTTATTGGCGAACGCCCCGGGCTCAGCTCACCCGACAGCCTGGGAATATACCTTACCTGGCAACCTGAAGATGGTTTGAGCGACGCTCGTCGAAACTGCATCTCCAATGTGAGGCCGGGCGGTTTGAGTTTTGAGCAGGCCAGCCAGCGACTGCTTTATCTCATGCGTGAAGCAAAAAAACTCGGTACGTCCGGGGTCAACCTTAAGGACCGAACGGAAGAGGTTGTGATCGAAAGAACGGAAAACAACAAGAACTTTTTAACCGAATAAAATCTGAGCAGGAGAACGCAGATGACGACTAACGTCGACAACGATTATCTGGCCAAGCGCCAGTTGAAGAAAGGAACCGCCGGCTGGGTATTACTGGCAGGACTTGGTGTTTCTTACGTTATTTCCGGCGATTTTGCCGGATGGAACTTCGGCATTGGCGAAGCAGGCTGGGGTGGCTTTGCCGTAGCGGCCGGGTTGATGGCCGTAATGTATTTTGCCCTGGTGTTGTCTTTGGCAGAAATGTCGGCCTCAATACCCGCGGCTGGCGGTGGTTACAGTTTTGCGCGTCACGCTATGGGGCCTGCTGGTGGCTACCTGACCGGCCTGGCGGTACTGATCGAATATGCGCTGGCGCCCGCCGCGATTGTCATATTCATTGGGGCTGCAGTGGAAGAATTGCTTGGTATAAATGGTCCCCTGGTTTACGCCGTGTTTTATGCGGTATTTGTGGGTATTCACCTGGCCGGCGTTGGCGAAGCTCTCAAGGTTATGATGGTTATCAGCGGTCTGGCCGTTCTGGCCATTATTGCAACTGCGGTCGCCCTGATCGGGGATTTTGATTCCGCCAACCTGTTTGATATCGCACCAACGGATGCTGCCGGAGCCAGTGAGTTTCTTCCCTTTGGCTGGCATGGTGTATGGGCCGCGCTACCGTTTGGTATGTGGTTGTTTCTGGCGGTAGAAGGCGTTCCTCTTGCGGCCGAAGAGGCTAAAGATCCTGCCAGGGATATGCCAAAAGGGATCATTGGTGCCATGATCTTCCTGCTTTTCACGGCAACACTTGTGCTCTTCCTCCTGGCGGGTGCCGCCGGTGCAGACATGATTGGCGCAAGCGGCGTGCCTCTTGTTGACGCTCTGAAGGCAACCGGAAGTGATCGCCTGGCAACGGTGATTAACATGCTGGGACTTATGGGTCTGATCGCGTCGTTCTTCTCGATTATCTATGGTTACAGCCGACTGGTGTTTGCGCTTTCACGGGCGGGTTATTTGCCCAAGGTGCTGTCACTGACCAGCAAGCGTAAGGCGCCCAAGTGGGCATTGATTGTACCCGGTATCTTCGGCTTTCTTGTATCTTTAACCGGAGAGGGCGATCTGATTCTGGGTATGGCTGTTGTTGGTGCCACAATTTCCTATGCCTTGATGGCCGGTAGCCATATTCTGCTGCGGCTGAAGCGCCCCGACCTTCACCGTCCCTATAAAACACCGGGGGGTATTTTTACGTCTTCGCTGGCGCTGTTGTTGTCTCTGGTTGCCATGACGGGTGTCTACGCCTTTGACCCGCGAGCGTTTAACTACACCATTGTGTTGTTCATTGTGGGTGCGGTTTATTACTTTGCCTACGGTAAAAATCATCTGGTCGCCAAAACCGCGGATGAGGAACTGTCGATGGTTCTGGATGCTGAGGCGGTACTGGACCACGAGAGTGAAGAGGGGCTGGAGCCAAAGCCCGGCACCGCCTGATGTCAAACGCCCGGGCTTCCCGCCCGGGCGCAATTCATACCCCGCTTGCAACTTCCACCCTGTGAAGTTCTGACCAAATCTGCCAATAAAGTGCCGAATCCATGGCAGCCTCATTAGCGTAGTCTGCTAGACTTCCGCAAAAATGGGGTGGGTAGCATGTCTCGATCCAAAGAGCGTTCTGACGGCGCAGCACAATCCTCCAGGCTTTTGATTACTTTCGAGGGAACGGAGAGTGCCTCTGCCTGGCTCCCCATTGGCGACCCGATCATGGGCGGGCGATCCGATGGCCGGGTATCGGTCCCAGAGAACGGGATTGGTGAATTCCATGGTACCGTCCGGCCTGATAACGGTGGCGGCTTTGCATCGGTCAAGCGGGATCTGCAGGCTCCGGTCAATGCATCCGGTTTTGACGGAATCGAGCTACTCGCACACGGCGATGGCCGCACTTATAAGGTCGGTTTACGCAATAGCACTAACCGTAATCGAGTGGTGTACCAGAAGGCGTTCACGCCAGAGGCTGGTACATGGATGTCCATCCGTCTTCCATTCTCTGATTTCATACCTACCTGGCGTGGCCGGATTGTTTCGGACGCTGGGCCCCTGGACTCTTCCCAGCTGGCTTCGCTGAGTGTTTTCGTTTCCGGAGGCCAGTATGGTGACTTTTGCCTCAGGATGAAGAGCTGGTTTTTGTACTGAGTTCTCGGCTGGCCATTCCGCTGCTTGAGGAGATTCAACGCGGTTGCTCGTCATAAGCGATTGCCCGGGGCCAATGTGCTCCGGGGTATGGATGCAGGCCGGCGTAGTCGCTTTTAACGGACATTGTTCTCTTGCTGAGGTGCGTGCTCGGTAAACTACGGCAGCGAGCGTAGGATTGTGCAGCCAGAATATAATTTTCAGGAAAACAGCGAAAAGGAGAGGGCATGCCAAAGTTCTTGCACACCGCCGATTGGCAGATGGGGCGTACCTACAGCCGTTTTGAAACGGAAGATGGCGTCGCTTTGGTTGAAGCCCGCTTTGAAGCCATCGCGGCACTGGCACGGTTGGCTAACGAACACCAATGCGATGCCGTGTTGGTGGCCGGCGATGTGTTTGATGCGCAGACCGTGTCGGATCGCACGATCCGCCGAGTTTTCAATGCCACGGCAGGCTTTTCCGGCCCCTGGGTCATGCTTCCGGGTAACCACGATGCGGCCCTGGTGGAGAGTGTCTGGAGCCGCGCACAACGTCTTGATGCAGTGCCTGGAAATGTCCATCTGGCGTTGGAGCCTGGTGTAGTTTCTCTTGATGAGCAGAAGCTGGCGATTCTTTGCGCGCCGCTGACCCAGCGCCACACCTACGAAGACCTGACGGAGGCTTTCACTGATTACGCAACCCCCGAGACGTTTGTCCGGGTCGGGTTGGCGCATGGCAGTGTTCAAGGCCTTCTTTCAGAAGATATCGATGCAACCAATCCGATTGCGCAGGACCGGGCTCAGGCCAGCGAACTGGATTACCTGGCGCTGGGTGACTGGCATGGCACCAAGCAGATTGACGAACGCATCTGGTACAGCGGCACCCCGGAGCCGGAGCGGTTTCGCAATAACGACGCCGGGCAGGCGCTGATCGTAACGATTGAAGAGCCGGGCGCGTTGCCGGGGGTTCAGACCATGACAACTGCAAGGTACCAGTGGCATCAGTGGCGTGAAGTGTTATCCGTGGATTCGGATCTTGATCGCCTGCTTGAGCGCTTACAGGAATTGCCAGAGGCGAGCGTGCTGGATCTGCGCCTGGAAGGACAGATTACTCTGGCCGGCGAAGAGCGACTGAATCGTGCCCTTTCTGTCGCGGAAGCCCGTTTTCGGAGCCTGTTGAGCGACCGCAGTCAGCTGAAGCTGGCGCCAACGGATGAGGATATCGCTGCACTACGTGCTGACGGGTATCTGGGCGAGGTTATCGAGGACCTGAGAGAACAGCAGTCCGGGGAGGAAGGAGAAGTCGCACGGGACGCCCTGGCCATTCTGGCGTCCGTGTTGAAGGCGCAAACACAGGAGGCGGCGGAATGAAACTCCAGAAGCTGCAAGTCGAGCAACTGCGACAATTCCAGCAACCTCTTGTGCTGGATAACCTGCAACCCGGGCTCAATTTGATTCACGGACCCAATGAATCCGGCAAAAGCACACTGGTACGGGCGATTCGCGCCGCTTTTTTTGAGCGGTATCGCTCAAAGTCTGTGGACGATCTCAGGCCTTGGGGCGATTCGGGGGCGGCTCCGACGATCCATCTTGAATTTGAGCATCAGGGAACCCCCTGGCGGTTGACTAAAAGCTTCCTGAAACGAACCCGGTGTGACTTGAGGGTCGGCACGACAACCTTCAGTGAAGACGATGCCGAAGAGAAGGTGGCCGAACTCCTGGGTTATGAGTATTCCAAAAAAGGCAGCAGTAAGGCGGAGCATTGGGGTATACCGGGCTTGCTTTGGGTCGAGCAGGGCACAGGTCAGGAGGTCCAGAAAGCGATTGAGCATGCCGGAGACCATCTGCAATCGGCATTGAATGCCCTGGTCGGCGAAGTGGCGAGCACCGGCGGCGATGCCGTCATTGAAACGCTGAGCGCTGAGCGGAACAAATTACTGACCAAAACTGGCCAACCGACTGGCGATTACAGGAAACTTCTGGATGAGCGCCAGAAGCTTCAGGAGCAGAAAACAGCGTTGCAGGATCGCGTTTTCCAATATCAGCAATACGTTGACAGGCTGCAATCCGTTACCCGGGATTATCAACGTGACCAGCAAGAGCGCCCCTGGGAAAAGGCTCAGCAACAGCTCGGCGAGGCGCAGGCAAAGCTGATTAAACTCGAACAACTGGAGCAGCAACAACAGCAGGAAACGCAGACGCTGAACCACATCGATCAGCAACGAACCCTCACCGAACAACGGCTCGAGGATCTGCAGCGAATTGACCAGCAGAAAGCCGACCGGAAGGCCGAACTGGAACAGGCCGAGCAAAGCCTTCGGGACGCTGAGTCCCGGGAACCGGCGCTGGCAGAGCAGTTAAAAACGGCCAACGCAGACTATGAGAAAGCGCAAAACCGGCTGAAAGTAGCCCGCCTGCTGGCCGAACGGCAACGGGTTGAGAAAGAGATCGAACGTCTCACTCAATACAAGTCCGTACTGGTCGAGAACCGCAACAAAGCTCGCAAGCATCAGGCACAGGTGACTGAGGCCCGGCAGATGGCGGCGGAGAACCGGATTGATGCTCACGCCGTTCACGAACTGAAAGCAACTGACCAGGCCCTGAGCCATGAACGCATCCGCTCCCAGGCCATCGCCACCCGATTGAGTTGGGAGCTAGAGGCAGAGTCTGGCGTGATGCTTGATGACACCTTGTTAGAGGAGCAGGGAGAACAACAGTTATTGGATGTGTCCCACCTGACCATTCCCGGTGTGGGGCGTTTTGAAATTACTCCGGGTGGAGAAAAATTGGCCGAAACTCGCCGGAAGCTGGAGAGTCTGGAGCAAGCTTATAGCGATCAGCTGACCCAGCTGGCGGTTGCATCGGTAGACGAAGCCGAGCAGCGCAAACTGGCTTATGAGAAAGCAGTTCAGCAGCGCCGGCACGCCGAAGAGCTGTTGCATTCCGTGGCGCCAGCTGGAATGGAAACGCTGGAAACAGAATTGTCCGATGTAGAGTTTGAGCTTAAAAGCCATGCAGAACACTTGCAGGAAAACCCACTGCCGGCGAACGCGGAGAACGGGCTTTCGTTGTTAGACGCCGAAGCCATTCACAGCCGCGCAGAGAGCCATCTGAAAGACTGTGAGCGTCAGCAGCGTGAGGTTGAAACGTTGCTAATGGGGCGACGCCAGGCCCGGGACAGTGCCTTTGCAGAGTGGCAGCGCCTGGATCAGGAAACCCGAAGCCCGGAGCGTCAGCAGCAGCTGAAGAATTTGAAGCAGCGCCTGGAGGTATTAACCGGCGAGCGCGCCAAGGCTCAGGCAAACCTGGAGGAACGAGCCAACGAGATCCGGCTGGCGCAACCCGATATCTTGAGGCAGGACATCGAACGATATCGGATCACCATCGACAACCTGCGAAACCGACAGCAAGAACGGGATCGGGAGATCCGGGAAATTCGTGCCCGACTGGACGCCTGGGGTGCCGAGGGCCTGGAAGAGAAGCTGCAAGAAGTGGAAGCCGACTTTGAGCGGTGTGAGCGTCGTTATCAGGAGCTCTTCCGTCGGGCAAATGCACTGGAGCTTCTGGTCAAACAGCTTAACGAGAAGCGCCAGGCATTGACCCGGCGATTACAGGCGCCCCTGCAAAAACATCTCGACCATTATGTGTCGTTGTTGTTCCCGCAGGCCAGGCTGGCGTTGGATGATCAGTTGCAGCCGGATACCTTTACCCGCGGTAGTGAGTTTGGGCCAGTGGGGGAGCTGAGCTTTGGTGCCCGTGAACAGATGGGGTTGATCAGTCGATTGGCTTACGCAGACTTGCTTCAAGAAGCAGATCGACCGACCTTGATCATACTGGATGATACGCTGGTGCATAGTGATCAGAATCGCCTGGATGATATGAAGCGAATACTGTTTGATGCCGCCAAGCGGCACCAGATATTGCTGTTCACCTGCCACCCGGAAAAGTGGCAGGATCTTGGCGTGCTGCCAACGGATCTTGAACAAGTGAAAAAGGCCGCGGTTCCGTTCAGAAAAGCCGGAGCAGGATCTTGAGGATTGGCTCGGCGAAAGCACGGGCCCAGTTTTCTCAAGACAAACAAAAAAGGCAGATCAGTAAATTACCGATCTGCCTTTCTCTTATATGGTAGCGGGGGCTGGATGGTTATGAGCCCGACGAGCTACCAGACTGCTCCACCCCGCATCAAACTGGTTGTTAACCGGTGAGCCCCGATCAACGTGGGGCGATGAGTACAGAGCAGCCCTAGAACTGTCAACTGTTCCTGCCCGAAGGCGGCCCTGTGACACCATGCCACATCCCATAATCACATGTTTTGTAAATAAAATGGCGCCAACTCAGAGTCATGGAGAGCGCTGTGGAGTTATTGCAAAAAGGCGGGATCGTTGTGTGGATACTGGCGGCCTACTCGGTCATCGGGTTGGCAATCGTGATAACCGGCTATCTGCGTTTTGCTGTCAAACGCCAACCAGATTTTAATGCCTTTCTGCCCCAAGACCCCGCCTGTGAATACGGGCAAATTTTCAATCGTCTGATTTCCGCGCAACAGTCTGGAATGGATCAGGCTTCTTTGCGTGCTTTGGGGTTGCGTCTGATCGATGCACATATCCGTCGTTTTGAAACAGGCCTGAAGACCTTGAGCCTGCTTGCTAACACCGCACCCCTCATGGGCCTTTTAGGCACCATTATCGGCATGATTTCGGCCTTTCGCGTTATTGAGTCGCAAGGAACTGGTGTTGATGCGCAGATGTTGGCCGGCGGCATTTGGGAAGCAATGCTAACGACCGGCGTGGGGCTGGCCGTGGCTTTGCCGCTGCTGCTGTTTCTGCATTCGTTGGAATCGTTGATCGAGAAGCGCCACTGGCAACTGTATGTGGCGGTCTCTGAAGCGATTCACGAGCCGGTAGAACGGGACAGGGCCTGAGTCTGAGATATCGTCATGCAGTACTATCCGCGCAAACAGTTATCCAGTCAGGGCATCAATATCACGCCGTTGATTGATATTGTCTTCCTGCTGCTTGTGTTCTTTATGCTCACGTCTCATTTTATTAATGAGAAACAGTTTGAAATAAGTTTGCCTGATGCAAAAAGTGGCCAGGCTAGGAGTGTCGAGCAACCAACGTTAATTAGCATAAATTCAGCGGGAGAAGTCTTTTTAGTAGACGAGCTGCTCTCTGCCGAGCAGCTTGACGCACTGTTGCTAGAGATGGCCAGCACTCAACAGTCGCTGGTTCTCCGGGTTGATAAGCAGGCATCGTTCGAACCGGTCATGGCATTAATGGACCGGGCCCGACAACAGGGCGTAGCCGCCATCGGGTTTGCCGTTCAAGAACCAGTTGGGCGGCCGTAAACATGGCGCTGGCTGGGTTGCTGCTGTCCTGCCTGGTGCATGTGGTGCTGGCATGGCTGCTCTGTCAGAGTGATTGGGCGCCTGTAGCAGCCCCGTCTTCCTCCGATGTTTCTCAGTTCGTGGCCTTCCTCCAGCCGGTTGGATCGGTTGCCGAAGTGCGGTCAGATAATTCGCTGGAGTCGTTACCCACTTCTTCCGAGCCGGCCAGATCAGATGTTGAACCAGTTGCCAAACCGGCACCGGAGCTACCTGCGCCGCCAGAACCTCTTCCTGAAGCCGCGCCACCTGTCGTCCCGTCCGATAGTGAAGACCCACAATCCAGGAAACGCCCTGAACAGCAGAAGCAGCTTGCCGGTGTTGAGTCTGCCGCACCTCCTGAGGCGGCTACTGAAGCTCGCCCACCTGAGGTGGCCAGTGTCGCCAGCTCCACATCGACACCCAACCCGGCCCCTACTGCACAGCCAGGTCCTGCCCAGAACGCCAAACCGAGTAGGGCGGCCAAATCTTCCCAGCCCAGCTATGCACAGCGACTCGCCCAACGAATAGAGCAGCACAAGTCCTACCCCAGACGGGCGCGTCAGAGAGGGTTGTCAGGCGAAATTCGTTTTGACCTGAGCGTTGATGCTTCCGGCCAGATGCTGGCTTTTCATTGGCGGGACGGCCATCCGGCGTTTCGTCAGGCGACACTGCAGGCCGTACGCCGCGCCTTGCCTTATCCACCCGCGCCGGGGCAGGGAGAGGTGAGTGTGGAGATTCGAATGATCTATTCCCTTAAGGAAAGGATTTAAATATGAGAAAAAGGAAACTGCTCTGGCTGACGGTGTTGATGGCCGGATTGCCGATGCTCCAGGCTCAGGCGGAAGAACAGGTGATACGGGTTTATTCCTCCACCATTGAGGACCGTTTCGGAGAGGACGACACCCAACCCAGTTCCACAGTGTCGCTCTCACGGGAAGAGATTGAGCAACAGCACGCCCAGAATCTGCAGCAGGTGTTGCGGGCCATTCCCGGCATTACCGCCGATCAGTCCGGTGGCGAGGACATCAAGATCAAGATCCGCGGTGTGGAAAACCAGCGCTACATGGGCGAACCGCCTGGTGTGGCCATCGTGATTGATGGCGTGCCGGTTTTTGAGCGTACCGGTAAGGTCAATATCGACCTGGACAACATTGAATCCATTGATGTGGTCAAGGGCGGGGCGTCCTATCTCTTCGGCGAAGACGCGCTGGCAGGCGCGGTTATCATTAAAACCAAGCGGGGGTACGCGCATGAGGGGTACTTGCTGGAGCACGAACGGGGCAGTTTCGATTACAAGCGCTCCGTGCTACGTGCTGGAGGCAGTACTGATGATATTCAGGCACATATTCAGTATGCCGACCGCAGTGCCGACGGCTTTTATGCACTGGGGGACAGTAGTGCGGAGACGCTCTCGGGTAACGTCACCTGGTACCCCGATTATGTCAGTGATCTGAGCTTCGGATTTGAAAAATCGAACCGTTACCGCGACCGCAACGGTTCAGTCAAGGGGGAGACCCAGGCGGAAACGGATCCGGAGGGGTACACTGCCGCGCGCGATTATACCCGTAATTTTGATGTCGACCTGGCTCGCCTGAACCTGGCGTATTCGAGGGATCTTAGCGATAGTCTGGGCCTGCGGGGGCTCGTTTATCAATACACGGACGATACCACGTTCTGGTCCGGCCCCATGAGTTATGACGGCACCGGCGCACGCACGACATCGGTGGATGACTACAAGTATGACACTGATTATTTTCAGGTTCAGCGAGGCCTGAAAGTCGAACTCAATCACAGTGGCGGTCGTTTGGGAACGTTACTTGGGCTGGATTTGCGCTGGGATAAAACCGAAAACGAAGTACGCGCGCTGCGGGACTATCGAACCTTTCCGTTCGGCTCGACGACAACAGCGGGTTCGTTGCTGAGCGAAGATGAAGGTCGCACGGACACCCAGGCGGTTTTTGTGGAACTGAAGTACCGGGTGGCGCCGGACACCACGCTGACAGCCAATGCCCGCCATGACCGGATTGATATCGACTATCAGGACCAATTAAACAGTTACACGGCCGACAAGACGTTTAATGTTAATTCCTGGCGCCTGGGCGTAACCCATGACTTCAGCCCTGATACGACCTGGTTCGCCAGTGCCTCAACCGGGTTCAGGACACCAACACTCTCCCAGCTGTATCGCACCGATATTAGTGGCGACCAGACAGTGGCCAATAACCCGAACCTGGAGCCTGAGGAATCGCTGACCTACGAGTTGGGGCTTCGGCAAACGTTCAACTTGGGTGGCTGGCCCAGCGCCTGGAGTGCATCGGTGTTTCAGGTCGAGCGTGATGACTTCATCCTCGACACCAGTGGCCAGTACAGCCCGGATAGCGCGAGCTATGATGTGACGGGCGAAGCGGCCATTTACGACAACATTGGTGGCACTCGGACCCGGGGTTTCGAATTTCAGTTAACCACCGAGCCCCATCGGGATTTTGCGCTTGATCTGGCCTACACCTGGCTGCATTCCGTTTTTACCCGCTATGACAACTTCTATCAGGCATTGGGCAACCCATACGGTCGCTTTGGCTATGTCGATCCGGCCAGTTTTAGCGATCCTGCCAACAGCTATACCCTCGTGCATTATGACAACACCGGCAATCGGGTGCCTCGCGTCTCGCCGCATCAATTCAACGCGCGATTGCATTGGTATGGCATCACTGATTTGAAAGTAACCACGGAACTGGATTACCGCTCCACGGCCTGGGCCGATGAGATCAATCAGGAAAAGTGGGACGGCCGCACGCTGGTCAATCTGATGGCTGAGTACAACCTCAGGGTTGGGCGTGGGGATCAGAATACCATCCAGCTTTTCACCCGCATCGACAATCTGTTCGACACAGAGTACTGGATCATTGCCCGGGGCGTTAATGACAGTAATGGCAGCCCCGCTACCGGCATGGAATACGACGGTGTCTATAACGCCGAAGATCTCTCCATCGTTCCGTCCACCGGCCGCCGCTGGCAGGCCGGTGTGCGTTATCGTTTCTGAGGAGCCTGAGTATGTTGTCGAGAGTATTGATCGGTCTGATGCTGTGCCTGTTGTCAGTGTCTGTGAGTGCTGCGGATGTGGTGTTGCTGACCACCGACTTTGTACTGGGAAAAAAGCTGGATCAGGTAGCCCGAGCGGCTGGCGAGGAGGGCGTCTCCCTGGAGTGGCACGATGTCGATCATTCCGATGCAGACACAATGGCGACAGCCATACAGGAGGCGAAGCTGGTTATTGTTGATGCGCCCCGGCAGGAGGATATTGCCGAAGTAGAGAGCCGGGCGGGTGATCACTGGCGTCGATTTGCCAAGCCGGTGGTGCATATCAACCGCATGAACTGGATGAGCCGGTTGCGAGCCGAGCGGGTTGAGGCGGATTTCGCCGAGCGTCTGTATGCCTATTACATAGGAGGGCGGGAACAGAACCGGGCGTACATGGCTCAATTCCTGGAGCTCTGGCTCACGGGCAAAGACTGGAGACAAGTGCCCGAACCCGTGCCGATGCCGGATGGCGCCATCTATCACCCGGATGCCCCCGGTGAGCTGTTTACCGATCTGGGTAGCTACCTCACGTGGTGGCAGCAGCGCATGGGCAAGGATTGGCAAGGACTGCCGGTGATCGGCATGGAGACCAGTTCGACCTATATCGCCGATGCCCAGAACCGCATGCTGGATGAGTTTGTTGTGGGCATCGAGGCACGCAATGCCGTGCCCATCGTCTACTATCGCGATGCGCGCAGCTTGACGCCACGTTCCGGTGCCGGTCGTTCCGGTGGCGGACGACCTGGAGCCGGCAAACCGACGGCAGAGGCCGGGCAGGACCAACCGGCGATCGAACGCAATCCGGGGGACTTCCCCAATCCAAAGACCCTGGCGCCGCACCGACTGGACGAGCCACTGATCACCCTCAATGGGGAGGTGGTGGTCGATGTGATGACGGTGAATACCTTTCTTGGTATCGGCCCGGACCAGCGACTGGCGCGCTACCGGGCGCAGAACATGCCGGTACTGAACGTGATTAACTACCGCAATGGCACGCGCGAGGAATACCAGGCGGATCCGGCCGGGATCAGCACCTTCTACATCCCTTTTCGTCTTTCGGTGGCGGAGTATATTGGCATTCAGGACCCGGTGGTGTTGTCGACCAATGAGGGCGGCGAGATGGTGCCCATGCCCGAGCAGCTTGACCTTCTGCTGGGCAAGGCGATCAAGCTGGCGCAGTTGAAACGCAAGGCCAATTCGGACAAGCGGCTGGCGCTGCTGTTCTGGAACACCCCGGCTGGCGAGCGGAACATCAGTGCGTCCAACATGAACGTGCCGCGCTCGGTGGCCAAACTGATCGAAGATCTCAAGGCTGAGGGCTACGGTCTTGAAAGCCGTGACGAACAGGCATTGATTGATACCTTTGGTACGCTGTTGAGGCCTTTCTATCGTCAAGAAGCACTACAGGAACTGACGGCAACCAAACACTGGGCCTTCCTGCCGCTGGCGGACTATCAACGCTGGTTTGATGGCCTGCCTGCCCGTGTGCGCAGCGAGATCAACCAGTTCTGGGGCGACGCTGACAACAGCGGTTGGCTGGTGGAGAAGGGCGGAGAGAAAGGCTTTGCCATCCCTCGCGTTGAAGCCGGAAATATGGTGATTCTGCCGCAGCCCAAGCGCAGTGACCGCCCCGGGGATGAGCGCGAGAAGGATCTGTTCCACGACACCAAGGTGCCTCTGCACCATGGGTATCTGGCCACTTATCTGTGGCTGCGTGAAGGTTTCGGCAGCGATGCCATTATCCATTTTGGGACTCATGGTTCCCAGGAATGGACGCCGGGCAAGGAGCGCGGACTCTGGGCCTTCGATTATCCCAACCTGCTGGTGGGCGATACACCGGTGCTCTATCCCTATATCGTCGACAACATTGGCGAAGCGATTCACGTCAAGCGCCGAGGCCGCGGCGTGGTGATCTCGCACCAGACGCCGGCCTTTTCCCCGGCTGGGCTGGACCCGGAGCTGACGTCGCTGAATGACCTGCTGAGGGAATATCACAGCGTGGATGAAGGCATGGTCAAGGAAACGGCCAAGGCCAATATCATCAAAGCGGTGATCGAGCAGAACCTGCACAAGGACGTGGGGCTGGCGGAACAGGCCTGGAGGCAGAATTTTGAAGCCCACCTGCGCCAGGTCGAGGACCATATCGAGCTGCTGGCCGGGGCCCTTCAGCCGCTGGGTCTGCACACCTTCGGCGATACCATGACGGACGAGCACCGGGCGATGAATCTGATGCTGATTCTGCTCAAGCCCCTGGCGGCCGAGCTGGGGATCGACAACCCGGATGCGCTGTTCGTGGCGGACTATGAGCAGATCAAGCAGACCGAGCCCTATCAGTTTGTGCTTAAGTATGTAGTGCAGCAGGACGCAACGGATACCCTGCCGCCCGCGCAGCAACAGCTGGTCACGGAGGCACGCCAACTGGCAGAAAACTATGCCGCCGAATCGGAAACCCGGGCGCTGCTCACTGGCCTGTCCAGCGGGTTCATCAATCCGAGTTATGGTGGCGATCCGATCCGCAATCCTGATGCACTGCCCACCGGTCGGAACATGTATGGCTTCGACCCTAACCGGGTGCCTACCAAAGCGGCGTATGAGGCTGGCGTGAAGGCTATGCAGGACCTGATTGACAACTACAAGGCCCAGCATGGTCGTTATCCGCGGAAACTGACCTTCACGCTTTGGAGTACGGAAACCATGCGCCATCTGGGCATGCTGGAGTCCCAGATTTTCTGGGCGCTGGGCGTGAAGCCGGTTTGGGACCGGGGTGGTCGAGTGACCGGCATCGAAGCCATTCCACAGCAGGAACTCGGGCGCCCGCGAATCGATACGGTGATTTCACTGACAGGGCTTTATCGCGATCAGTTTCCGGTGGTGATGGAGCGTTTCAACGAAGCGGTGACACTGGTAGCGGCGCTTAAGGAGCCGAAAGAGCTCAACTTTGTGCGTGCCAACACGGAACGCATTCGTGCGTCTTTGCTGGCGCAGGGCATTTCCGGGGAGAAGGCTGACAATCATGCCCTGACGCGGGTGTTCGGCACGGAAAGCGGTGATTATGGCACCAAACTACCCGAGGCTACTCTGGGGTCGGATCAGTGGGAGGAGGGTGACGGCAAGCTGGAAGAGCTTTATCTGTCGCGCATGTCCTGGGCCTACGGCCCGGACACCAGCCAGTGGAGCCAGAAGCTCAGCGACGCCGACGGTAAGGTGATCAACACCTACGCCCAGCACCTGAAGGGCACCGATGCGGCGGTGTTCTCCCGCTCCTCCAACCTGCGTGGGCTACTGGACACGGATCATCCGTTCGAATATCTGGGTGGTATCTCCATGGCGGTGAAGTATCTGGATGGCGAGTCGCCCCAGCTCTATATCTCCAACATGCGCGACCCGCGCAAGGCAAGGCTGCAGGATGCGGCCAACTTCATGGCGATGGAGCTGAGGTCGGTCTATCAGCACCCAAGCTGGGTCAAGGAGATGATGCAGGAAGATTATGCCGGCACCCTCAATATGGTGAAGACGATCAATAATTTTTGGGGTTGGCAGGTCATGGATCGCAATGTGGTGCGCGATGATCAGTGGCAGAACTTCCACGAAGTGTACGTCAAGGACAAGTACGAGTTGGGGTTGAGGGAGTGGTTCGAGCAGTCCAACCCCACAGCGCTGGCCCAGATAAGCGAGCGCATGATCGAGGCGATCCGCAAGGGCTACTGGGAAGCCAGCGACGAAACCCTGCGTGAGTTGGTCGAGGTGTATACCGAGATTGCCGACCAACACGATGTATACACCGAAAACCGTACCTTTGCCGAGTTTGTGGCCGACAAGGCGGCGGGCTACGGCATCAGTGTCGCACCGGCGCCGGAGCAGGCCAGCAGCGCGGCCACGCCACGACCAGAAGGCGCCAATGAGCCGCAGCCACGGGGCGAGCAGGTCAGCGGCCAGAAACTGGAAGAGGTCAGCCAGGAGGCGCAGGAAAGTCCGCTGGACTACTGGCTGTTTGCACTGTTACTGCCCGTTGCGGCCGGTATCTGGCGCCAGGGCCGCAGTGCCGTTGCCTGATGACAACAATCACCGAAGGAACAGAACGATATGAATCAACTGGAACAATGGCTCTATAGCATCACCGGCATCTTTCTTACCCCGGTGTTGCTGGTGCTGATATTGATGTTTATCTACGCCCTTTTCATGCTCGGGCAGTTTTTGATGGAGTACGTTCAGCGCAGAACAAGGCCCGAGCGCACCGGACCGTTGGCCCGGGTGGCCCGGCGGCACGGTCGGGTGGACCAGGAACAGCTGGAACTGGCCTTGCTGAAACAGACCGAGTGGCCGCGCCTGATCAACCGCATCGCGCCCATGCTGGGGTTGATTGCCACCATGATCCCCATGGGGCCTGCCTTGATGGCGGTGGCCGCAGGCAACACCCAGAGCATGGCCGATAACCTGGTCGTGGCGTTCTCTGCGGTGATTATCGCCCTGTTGGCCGCAGCCGTCAGTTACTGGGTACTCTCGGTACGCAAGCGCTGGTTGTTGGAGGAATTGCACCAGTTGCTAAGCGATCAGGACAGCGCAGGCCAACCGCGTGGGGAGGCCGTATGACCGTCCAGCGACGCCCCTTGTCGATTCTGCGTGACGAGGAAGAGGATCCGATTACTAGTGTGGTGAATCTGATCGATGTGTTCCTGGTGATCATCGCCGTGCTGCTGATCGTCATCATCCAGAATCCAATCAACCCACTGACCAGCGACTCAGTGGTGGTGGTCAAGAATCCGGGTCAGGAAAACATGGAGATGATCGTCAAAGAGGGTGAGACGCTCAAGCATTACAAGTCGTCTGGCGAGGTGGGTGAGGGCGAGGGGGTTAAGGCTGGTATAACGTACAGGCTGCAGGACGGCTCGATGGTTTACGTGCCGGAGGGGTGAGCCTGAATCCCTCCCCGGAACGCAAAAAGCCCCCCGCAGAAAGCAAAAAGGCCAGCAATAGCTGGCCTTTTTTCAAATGGTAGCGGGGGCTGGATTCGAACCAACGACCTTCGGGTTATGAGCCCGACGAGCTACCAGACTGCTCCACCCCGCATCAAACTGGTTGTTAACCGGTGTGCCCCGATCAACGTGGTGCGAATAGTACAGAGCGGGAGGGGCCTTGTCAACGCCTATTGAGGCTTATAGCCGGTAAGCTCCATATAACCCACGCCGGAATGACTGCCAGACACAGTAACCGGGCTCTCCCAGTAAGGGTAAAGCCCGGCATTAAGGTAATCGCCGGGCGGGGCAGAGACTTTCAGGCTGACTCCATACTCCGGCACTTCCAGCTGCCACTGGCTCGGGTAGCCCTCCCGACCGAACATCGGTTTTATGCTCAGTTGGTCCGGGGAGAGTGCTACCGGGTCCCCCTGCGCGGGGATCCAGGTGCCGGACCGGAAGGCGCCATCGGCCTCCCTGAGTTGAAAGGCCATCAACTTATCGCCTGATTCCAGATGAAGGGCAAACCAGTCCCAGCCTTCCTGGCCACCCTTGAGAAACTGGCTGCTCCATTCCCGGTCGAACCAGCCTTTTCCAGAGACCTTAAGCGTTTCGTTGCCAAGGGTCACGGTGCCTTCTATCCGGATGTCTGTCAGGCTGAAATACATTGAGCCTTCGCCACTGGCAGATTTTGCGCTGAAGCCCTGTTCGCCGTGGGCTACCGGCCCACCCTGGACCTTTAAAGATAGGTCGTAGGACCAATTATCGGCAGACACCTGCAGTCGCCAAGGGTCTTCTCCGGGTGGTTCAGTGAGCTGCCAGTTATCCAGCCAGACAGCGAAAGGGGAAGCGGTGGCGCCTGCATGGCCGACATCGCCCCGGGCCAGTTTCTCGGCAAAGTAGTGCTGGCGGTCAAAGCTTACCGCGGCATGGGCCATCCAGGCTGCTTCCAGGGGCCACTCGCCAGAATCGGGCGGTGAGGTGTCTGCCGGCCTTGGTTTGATGGCCTGACGAAACTGTGTCCATTGCAGGCCCAGAGGTTCGCCTTCATCAGTTTCAAGATTGGCTGTCAGGTACCACCACTCAATACGATGCTGGGGATGCGGGCCCAGATCCGCCGGGAACGACAGCTGTTCACCGGGGCCGGGCTGCAGGAATGGAACTTCAGTGTCTGAATCCATGACGCCGGCGAGGCCGGCGAAACCGGCCGGCTCCTGCTGCTCTGAACAGCCGGCAAGGGCAAGTACAAGGGCCAGCCAAAGATGCCGTCTCATCGCTCACCTCCTGACAGGGCGCTGGCGCTCTCGGGAGCGGAGGCCGGATGTTTCAGTTGATAACGCATCAGCAGGGCAATGCTCAGGCCGATCAGGAGGCTGACAACCCCGAGCTCCAGCCAGAATCCGGGGTAAATCGCCATGGGCAGGGACCAGCCGAAGGCCAGGGGATTAATCCGGTGCACCAGAACCCAGGTCAGCCATACTCCCAATGGCAGGGCCAGCAGGGCAATGGCACTGGTCAGAGACAGCGACAGCCGTGTCAGCTGGGCCGCCGCTTCTCGGCGCTGCAGGCCCCAGACCATCAGCAAACGGAAGTACCAGGCCCGGGTGGAGAAAAACACCCAACCCATCATCAACAGGGAAATGCCGGCCAGTATCAGGGTCAGTAGTGTCATCGCCCGTGTCAGCAGGAATGTCTGGTCGAAAATGGTGGAGGCCAGGGCTTCGATCGCCCGATTGTCCCGTACGGTCAGCTGCTGAACGCCCCACCTCTGCTTCAGTTCGTCGGTAATAGACTCGATTGATCTCTCTCCCGGTGACACTGACAGGCTCTGGAAACGCGTATCAAAACTCTGCGGAAGCACGGATGCCTCTACCAGAATCTCTCCGGCTGGCCTGCCATAATCCGGATAGATGCCCAGAACCCGTAACGAACGAACCTGGCTGCCCAGCTCTACGTCCAGAGTCTCCCCAACGTCCACCTGATATCGACGAGCCAGTTGTTCATTCACCATCAATCCCTTGCCTTCGGCAAGATGTTGCCAAGGCGTGTCGACGGCCTGAAATAACTGCCACCCGGTGACCAGTGGGCCAACAGGCTCCAGGGCGAACACATCCACCTCTGGTCCTGCCTCCCCAAATGAGATTGTGAGTGTGGCGCGGCCGCGAACCACACGGTGCCACAACCCTGAAGCCGAAAGGCTGGAATCGTTGGCCAGCCAGTCCATGGCTTTGCCGGTATCTGCTCCGGCGGGGATTTCAATGTAATAGTCAGCCTCCAGCCGTTGGGCCAGCCACTGATCAAACGTGCTTTCAAAGGTGGTTACCAGGGCCTGTACGGCCAACACCATGGCCATTGCAAACTGCAGGGCAATCAATGGCAGGGCCAGCCGCCGGGCCAGTACCGACAATTCCCGATGACGCCAGCGAACCAGCGGGTTGGCCTCCCGGCTGGCTCGCCAGTCCGAAACCCGGGATATCACCATGGGTGCAAGAATCCCCGACGCTACGAAAACGACCGCAACCGCCACAAAAAGCCAGACAAGGCTGGCGGCCCAGATCGACAGGGCAATGCCAGCCAGCAAAGCGATCACCAGAAGCCATCGTCGCCAGCGATCTCCGATGGATAACCGGTTAACCAGTGGCCGGGCAAAATCGGCCATACAGGCGATCAAAACGACGATCAGCATGGTGCTTACCGGTACCAGCCAACTGCCTTCCTGTCCGGCGTAAAGCTGGGTGTCGAACAGGCTCTCCATGGCCTGGCCGAAACCGTTTCCCAGGCTGGTTGCCAGCCAGCGACCAAGCCAGACACCGGGTAAAATACACAGCAGGGCCAGCACCAGCATTTCAAGTACCAGCAGGCGGTTGATCCGGGCGCGGGGCACGCCAAACCGATGAAGCAGGGCAAAGCTGTCTCTACGCTGGGCGAGCCCGAGCAGGTAGACGCTGCGCAACAACAGCGCGGTGATCAGCAACACAAGCACACCCAGTGCATCCAGGTTCAGCAGGAAACTTTCCCCCAGTTCCCCGGTGTCGGGGCCTACCGTAAAAGGTTCAAACTGATACCCCGGTGGCGGGCTCGCCTGGCTATCACTATCCGATACCAGCAGTGACAGATCGCCGCCATGGCGTTCGGCGAGCGTGGCGGCTTCACTGATATCCACAAAGGGGCTGCCGTCCAGCTCATCACGCCAGGGGGCGTTGTTCTCTGGTTGATCCCCGAAACACGCTGCCGCCAGGGGATCAATGCCGACAAGCCGGCCGGACTCTGGCAGTGATACTTCCAGCCAGGGCATCACGCAGAGCCCCTGTCGTCGAAGTTCAGCAAAGTTTTCCACCGTGACGGGCCTGCCATCTGTGCGTTGTATCTGCTGGCGCTCGGCGACCGCTGACTCGCTCTGATCAAGGCTCGCCCTGGCCTGGCTGGTCAGGTGGTGGACGCCGGTCCAGAGCATGGTCGCCAGTATAATCAGGGTGGCCAGTGCGAGAAGCTGGAGGGGATGACGGCGATAATGACTGAACAGGGCGGCCAGAAGAGTCATGACGAGGGTCAGGTTCCGGGCTGGTGCCCGAGATCCAGGTGAGAGCCACACCGGGAAGCCAGTTCGTTGTCGTGGGTGGCGAGGATCAGACCGCAGCCATGGCGGGCCTGAAGGTCGAAAAGTTGCCGGATGACATCTTCGGCCGTGTGGCGGTCCAGGCTACCGGTGGGTTCATCCGCAAGAATGAGGGCCGGGTTCATGGCGAATACCATGGCAAGAGCCGCACGCTGGCGTTGCCCCCCGGATACCTGGTCCGGGTATCGGTCCGCAAGTTCGCCAATGCCCAGGCGCTCCAGCCAGTCCCTGCAGCCTTCTTCATTTTGCCCGGCAAGCCTGGCACGAAGGCGCACATTGTCCAGAAGCGACAGCGCAGGCATCAGGTTTGTTTCCTGAAACACAACGCCGATTTGTTGCCGGCGAAGGTTGCCCCACCGGGCTTCTGCCTGGTGGTCAGCGCCGGCGGCTTTGCTGTCGAACGTATTATCCAGAACCCGCAGGCTGCCGGAATCTGGCTTTTCCAGACCGCACAGGATATTCAGCAATGTACTTTTGCCGGAACCGGAGCGCCCGATCAGGGCCAGTGAATCACCCCGGTTCAATTGCACAGAGAGATCCTTGAGTACCGGGACGGATTGATGGCCACTTCGGAACTGCTTGTTCAGACCACGGGCGTTGAGCAAGAGCTCCGTCATATTATTACTTTTCAACGTCCATTGGTGGGCCGACCTGATCAACATACTCGCCGTATCCCTCTGCCTCCATGTCCTCTTTGGGAATAAAGCGCATGGCTGCCGAGTTCATGCAATAGCGCAGCCCGGTAGGCTGGGGGCCGTCGTTGAACACATGCCCCAGGTGGGAGTCAGCCACGCGGCTTCGGATCTCTGTGCGCACCCCGAACCAGGACCGGTCTTCTTTCTCCACCACTGCATCGGGCTCAATGGGACGAACAAAGCTGGGCCAGCCGGTGCCGGACTTATACTTGTCGCTGGAGGAAAACAGCGGTTCTCCGGAAACAATGTCGACATAAAGGCCCGCCCGTTTCTCGTCGTAGAGAGGGTTCTTGAACGCCGGTTCAGTACCGTCTTCTTGAGTGACCCGATATTGCATCGTGGTCAGCTTTTCTTTCAGGACTTCGTCAGAGGGTTTTGAAAAGCTGTCGGCATTAAAGCCTTTGGTGGTTTCTTTCATGGTGTTATTTCCGGAAGCATTCTCGGCAGTATCATTGTTCTGCTCCGGGCGATACTGGCTGTAGTCGATTTCCTGGTCCTCTCCCCAGACTTTTTCAATGAACTGATAACGGCCGGAATTGAAGGTGTAGACCTTGTAGCGCACCGGATTTTTTTTGTAGTAATCCTGGTGGTATTCCTCAGCTTCATAAAACGCCCGGAGTGGCACAATCTCTATCGCGACCGGGTCGTCGTAACGCCCGGATTCTGCCAGTGCCTGCTTTGATGCTTCCGCCAGGCGTTTTTGCTCGTCATTGTGATAGAAGATGGCGGGGCGGTACTGCTGGCCTCTATCAACGAACTGCCCGTTTGTGTCAGTTGGGTCCATCATGCGCCACAAGCCCTGAAGCAGGCCTTCGTAGGTAATGACCTCCGGATCGTAATAAACCTGTACGGCTTCGGTATGATCGGTCTGGCCGCTGGATACCTGTTGATAGGTCGGGTTTTTCTCTGTTCCACCAC
>JAVLAV010000275.1:0-500 GCA_031580735.1 Marinobacter sp. | reverse complement strand
ACCGGCAGGTGGATCTGGTTCGCCCGCCATTTCCTCAATACCTCCAGGCCGCTCCCGTCGGGCAACCCAAGATCCAGAACCACCGCCCGGTAATCCTCCTGCTCTCCCAGCACGACAGCCTCCCGGGCCATGGAGGTGGTATCCACACTGAAGCCCGCTTTTTCAAGCTGGCGGGCCAGGCCATCGGCCAGCAAGCGGTCATCTTCAACAAGCAGTAGGCGCATGGTTCTGTTCCTTATTGGCGTCTTGGCGGCCGCGTCAGTGTCACTGACTTACCTGAATTCAGCCTGAACTCTAAATTGTTGGTCATTTTCAGAAAGGATTCAGGTTCGTGCGAGATGGTATCAACCGTTTCTTGGCATTGCTCAAGTTTCAGGGCAAGCCGACTGGCGTACTAACGCACATTATTTCACAGGAGAAGATGGGATGAATGCATCAAAGCTTTTTGTTGCCGCTGCGGCCATGTCGATGACCGCAACTACATTTGCCGCAGGCAGTCA
>JAVLAV010000274.1:0-502 GCA_031580735.1 Marinobacter sp. | reverse complement strand
GACCGATTCGCGGGCTTCTCACTTTCTTTCTCTGAAGCCGCTTCGACTGTCTCTTTATCTCTTGCAGTGAAGCTTTCCAGACGTGTCGGCTCTGCGTGGGTTTCCGTAAAACCTTCGAGCGCTGGTTCTTTGCGCTGGGTTCCGGCTTTGTCAGAAGTGTTCTCTTGTTTATCACCGCGCTTGAACAGCCGACGCAACCAACCTCTCTTTTTCTCTGAGTCTGTATCGGCCTCAGGTATGCGATCCTTCACCACCGGCGGCTCCGGTTTTGCCGTCGTTTCTGTCTCTCCGGACCGGCCTTTGAACAGCGCGAGAACTGACTGCCCCGCCTGCAGTGTCAAGCCGCCTACTTTGTCCATCAACCAGAACCAGGACAAGCCGGTCGTCACCGTCAGGGCAAAGAGAAAAATAGCGATCAACAGTAAGGTTGTGGCCGGGAGATTAAAAAACCGCACCATGGCTTCGGAAACAGCGGTTCCCAGAACACCGCCAGAAGACTGCC
>JAVLAV010000273.1:0-503 GCA_031580735.1 Marinobacter sp. | reverse complement strand
ATCTCTCTTCACAGGAGCGCAAACGCGCGAAACACTATGAACGAACCGGGCGCATCCCACCCATGACCGATCTGGACGTCGGTGAGCATTATTTGCTCGGTGGCGGCTACCTGCGCTTTCGCCTGATCTATGCAGGTGCCGACGACCAGATACTTGCGCGTCTGGAACTGAGAAGCGGGAAGAAGGCAATACCGGAGATCGCCAGCACATGGTCCTGATGAAAACACTAAACAGAATTACCCGCCCCCTAAGGTTGATCACTCTAGTGACATTGTTGCTCCACGGATGCAGAGGTAAAGAGCAGGTTCAGCCCACCAACAGTTGCGCCCGAAAGCTTCCAAGGGCACCCCCATCGTTCGGAATGACATGACGGACTACCTGGCTCAGGATGACACCGCGCCAGGATTTGATCGCCCCTGCTTCAACCCCACCGAGTGCTTGTTGGAGCCAGACAGAACAGAAACCACCTGATGTTATTCGTAGCCATGGTTTCTAGCGGGTCT
>JAVLAV010000272.1:0-505 GCA_031580735.1 Marinobacter sp. | reverse complement strand
ATACGATCAATGGCCGCCCATTGTTGCCGGGAAAGCATTGGCATACGTTTCCACGGATCGAGCTCCCCTGTCTCTCTGTTATATTTCCAGTACTGTATAACGAACTTACTCACGACTGAACAGGCGAATCGCCGAATGCTGCCACTCCGCCGCTCCCTCAATCCGGAGCACAGTGAAACCCATCTCCCGATGGGCCGAATCATCCTTACACGGGTTAAACGCCTGCTACTCGTACTTGCAGGCATGGTGATGCTGCAAACACTGGTGATCTGGGCAGCCGAAGACCTCAACCTGTTCGAAGCCATCTGGCTGACCATGACAACCGCCACCACCGTTGGTTACGGCGATTTCGCGCCACAAACCACGCTGGGGCGTATAAGCACCATACTGATCATGTTTTGTGGCGTGATCACGATGGTAACCATCATCATCAGTGATTTGATTGAATACCGCTTTTACCGACGCGAACAAATTCTCCAAGGACGCTGGATCTACAAAATGAAAG
>JAVLAV010000271.1:0-507 GCA_031580735.1 Marinobacter sp. | reverse complement strand
CCTTTGGCAATACCCTCAAGGCCATCAATGACGTTTTCGATGGTGCCAAAGACGGATTGTTTGTCGCTTATGCCTATTGTAAATGAGTCACCGTTGCCAGATGCCGTATCAAAGACAGCATCGTTTACTTTCAGCTTCATGCCTGCAACTTCAAACTCCTCACCCACCTTTGGCACCGGAGTTGGAGTTAAGTCTAACGGATCTCCACTCGCATCCAGTGCAGTAGGATTTCCATCAGAGTCTTGCGCGATAATGGATAGCTCTCCACTGTCGTTATCCACTGTCACTGTAATGTCATTGGGTACAGTAGGAGGAGTCGCCGCACTGAAAACATCCCTCAAATTCTTAGGAGCCACTAGGTCAAGCCCAGATATATATCCGTTAGCTGGATCATCAGGATCAGGACCATGAGAGTCAGTTATAGATATCGACTTTGCTACGTCCACAAAGATGCCCTTGCCGTGATCACTGATCGGCACGGTGACACCATCATCAATTTCCAGAACC
>JAVLAV010000270.1:0-507 GCA_031580735.1 Marinobacter sp. | reverse complement strand
CTGGTGGCGCTCAAAGATGGTGGCCATCTGCGCCATGATCCCGACTGGGGAGCCCACGCAAAGGTCGTCGGCCAGCACCACGCCGAAGGGCTCGTGTCCGACCAGGCGCTCGCCGGTGAGGATGGCGTGGCCCAGTCCCAACATTTCCAGCTGGCGGGTGTAGGAGAAAGTGCAGTGCTCGATCAGTCGATCGATGGAGGCGAGCATGGACTCCTTCTTGGTGCCCCGGATCTGGTGCTCCAGTTCGTAGTTGACGTCGAAGTGATCCTCCAGTGCCCGCTTGCCGCGTCCCGTGACCATCGACATTTGAGTCATCCCGGCCTCGAAGGCCTCTTCCACGCCGTATTGGATCAGGGGCCGGTCAAGAATCGGCAGCATCTCCTTGGGCATGGCCTTGGTGGCAGGAAGGAACCGGGTGCCGTACCCGGCGGCGGGAAACAGACACTTGTCGATCATGATCAGTCCTCTGGTTTCAATGGGTCCGTTGAATAAGTCGGGGCCAAGTCA
>JAVLAV010000026.1:0-34259 GCA_031580735.1 Marinobacter sp. | reverse complement strand
GCGGCGTTCCATATCCATGACATTTTCAGCAGTGACACCCAGATCCTCTGCAACAGCCTGTACTTCGCTTTGATTGAGCCAGCCCAGACGCTTTTTGGCGCTGCGCAGGTTAAAGAAAAGTTTGCGTTGTGCCTTGGTCGTGGCAATTTTGACAATACGCCAGTTGCGAATCACATATTCGTGTATCTCAGCACGGACCCAGTGCACGGCGAAGGAGACCAGCCGGACACCTTTTTCCGGTTTGAAACGTTTGACCGCTTTCATCAGGCCGATGTTGCCTTCCTGAATCAGATCCAGGAACTGCAAGCCACGGTTGGTGTACTTCTTGGCGATGGAAATAACCAGACGCAGGTTGGCCTCGACCATTTCTTTCTTGGCACGACGGGCTTTGGCTTCACCGATGGAAACGCGACGGTTGATTTCCTTGATGTCGGCTACGTCGAGATCGACTTCGGTCTGAACGTTGTGAATGCGCTTTTGCAGACGAATGATATCGTCCAGACGCTCACCAATGGCTGCCGCGTACGGCTTCTTCATGTTGGCAATTTCGGGAGCCCACTGAAGATCGGTCTCGTTGCCTGGGAACCACTTAATGAAATCCTTGCGCGGCATTTTGCATTCGCGAATGCAGATCTTCATGATCCCGCGTTCGTTTTCGCGAACCAGGTCATTAGTGGAACGGACGACTCTCACCAGTTCTTCAAAGGCCTTGTTGGCCAGTTTGAACGGTGCGAAAACCTGTCCCAGTTCATTCAACGCTTCCTGGGTTTTCTTGTGAGCACGGCCGTGCTTTTCCAGCGCCTTTTCGGCAACGTCGAGCTTCTCTTTTACCAGCTCGAAGCGCAGGCGGGTTTCTTCGGGATCCGGGCCGTTGTCGTTTTCTTCTTCGCTGTCGTCATCATCGTCATTGTTGTCAGACTCAGACGCGGTGTCGGCAGCGGTTTCTTCGGGCATGAACGGTTCTGCGCCGTCCGGGTCGAGGAAGCCGGTTACGATGTCGCTGATGCGGCCTTCGTTTTCAACGATGCGCTCATAAGCCTGAATCACCGTACCAACGGTGCCCGGGAAGTGAGCAACCGCAGCCATAACATCGCGAATGCCTTCTTCGATACGCTTGGCAATAACGATTTCGCCTTCGCGTGTCAGCAGTTCCACGGTGCCCATTTCGCGCATGTACATGCGAACCGGGTCAGTGGTGCGACCAGCGTCGGTCTCAACGGCGGCGAGCGCGGCGGCAGCTTCGGCAGCAGCAGCTTCGTCGGCGGTGGAGTCACCTTCGGTCATCAGCAGGGTGTCGGCGTCTGGTGTTTCTTCACAGACCTGGATACCCATGTCGTTGATCATCCGGATGATGTCTTCAACCTGATCCGGGTCGGCGATATCTTCCGGCAGGTGATCGTTTACCTCGGCGTAAGTCAGGTAACCTTGTTCCTTGCCTCGTGCTATGAGGTCTTTCAAACGTGATTTCTGCGAATTGCCTGACATAGACACCCTGTGAACTCGCTTTTAAAAAGGAAAAAAGTTAAACAGCCATTATAGCTGCCACGTAGTTTTGCTGCCACCAGTCGATTAGATGGTGATCAGTTGCTGTAGTTTCAAGTCATCAGTGCTCAGCTTTCGGATTTAACTGTCCGCCGCTGAGGGTTCGAAGCTCTTCCCGTTCTTCCGGGCTGAGCGTTGCCAGGTTCCGGAGCAGGGTTGCCAGTCTGTGCTGGCGCGCGGCCTCTTCGTTCGGGGTGAGTAGCTCTCTGGCTGCTGCCAGTGTGCTTTCCCGGGCCGGTATGTGCTCCAGTCCGTCAAACAGGTTGTAAAACCTGTCGCGGGCCTGTTTATCCAGTGCCAGACCCGCCACCAGTGCTTTGCGGGTCTGTATGTTGTTGTCCTGTAGCCAGCTGGCCAGTTGTCCTGCCTGGGGCAGTTGGCGGCCGCGGTTGGCCAGTTCTTTGACTTCGTTAGCCAGTTCCGGCGCTTCCAGTAATGCCAGGCACAAGGTGTTGTCCTTGCTCAGCTTTACGTCAATGCGTTCTTCATTCGGACGTTCTGCCCGTTCCCCACGCCAACCCCGATACTTTTGCCCAGGCCGGCGCGGTTGCCATTGATTACCGCTGCCGCACAGGCGCTGCATTTCCTGCCACATGGCGTTGCGCAGGGTGGTGCGTGGCATCCTGTTGAGCAGCGGTTCGGCCCGTGCTCTCAGCTCGCTGCGATGTTCTGGTAGTTGCAGGTCGAGCCCTTCGCTTTGCCGGTCAAACAGATAGCGCGAAAGCGGTGTTGCGCCTGCGATCCGTTTTTCAAACGCCTCTGAGCCTTCCTTGCGTACCAGTGTGTCCGGGTCTTCGCCGTCCGGAAGCATCAGGAACTGCAGGTGCAGGCCGTCGGCCATTAATTCCAGCGCGTTCTCCATGGCCTTGTCGGCAGCCCGGTAACCGGCTTTGTCGCCATCAAAACAGAAGATGATGTGGCGTACGTGGCGCAGCAGGCCTTTCAGGCTGTCCTGGCTGGTGGCTGTGCCCAGCGTTGCCACCGCGTAGTGGATGCCATGTTGCGCCAGTGCGATAACATCCATGTAGCCTTCGACCACCAATAGCCGGTCAAGCTGGCGGATGGTCTGGCGGGCCTCATGCAGGCCATAAATCTCGCGACTCTTATGGAAAACGTCCGATTCCGGCGAGTTAATGTACTTGGCTTTGTCATCGCCCAGTGTGCGGCCGCCGAAGGCAACGGTTTTGCCTCGGGTATTCCGGATCGGGAACATGACCCGATTACGGAAAAGGTCTCTGGGCCGGCCGTATTTGTCGGAGACGGTACCGGTTTCTATCAATGGTGCTTTCAGATCTTTCGGGGCGGCGTCAAACAGTGCCGTTCCCGTGCCGGGTGCGTAGCCGAGCTGGTATTGCTGGATGATGACATCGTCCAGGCCGCGCTGCTTCAGGTAATCCCGGGCGTAGGCGCCTTGCTGGCTGCTCAGGGCCGAATGATAAAAACGGCCGGCGAAATCCAGGGCATCTGTCAGTGTTCTGGCCTGCTGGATTTCCTCCTGAGCGGCGCGGTCGTAAGGCACTTCCAGGCCCCCCCGTTTCGCCAGTTCTTCCACGGCTTCAGTAAAGCCCAGACCTTCGAATTCACGAAGAAAGCTGATGGCATCGCCACTGGCGCCGCAACCAAAGCAGTGATAAAAGCCTTTGTCTGGCCGAACGTTGAACGACGGTGTTTTTTCGTCGTGAAACGGGCAACAGGCCTTGTAGTTAGCGCCAGCCTTTTTAAGGGTGATGCGGGATCCGATCAGTTCTGCCAGATCGGTACGATCAAGCAGGTCTTCCACAAATCGTTGAGGGATCATTCCGCTCATGCTGGCTCCACTTCACCCGGGGTGCCCTTGCAAACCGGCTTTCGCCATAGCCAAAAATGCCGCCGAAGCCAGGCCCCGGCGGCATTTTCGGTATGCCGGAAGAGGGCAGGCCTCATCCGGCAAGCAGTTACTGCGCGAAACGCTCGCCTGAACTCAGTACAGACGCTCGAATTTACGCTGCTCTCGCTGAAGCTTCTTGAGATGACGCTTAACGGCGGCAGCTGCTTTGCGCTTGCGAACAGCGGTCGGCTTTTCGTAGTGTTCACGACGACGTACTTCAGACAGTACACCGGCCTTCTCGCAGGAACGCTTGAAGCGACGCAGTGCTACGTCAAACGGTTCATTCTCTTTCACTTTAACAGCTGGCATTCGAAAATCACCTACCTGATAGATTCGGTTTCAATGGATCCACCCGGAGCGTGTCGGGGTGGCTCGATTCCTGGCCAGATTGGCTAAAACTCGACCAGCGAATGATTAAGGTCGGCAATGATAGCGGCTGGGCAGGTTGAGGTCAATCACTGTTCAACGAAACTGACGGAGGCTTTCGGGTTTCTGCTAGAATGCCGTTTTTCAATTCTCAGCCCTTCGGACACGGCCCTGACTATGCTGATTCTCGGTATTGAAACCTCCTGCGATGAAACCGGTGTCGCCCTGTTTGATGATGAACACGGTTTGCTGGCCCACGCACTTTATAGCCAGATCGATCTGCATGCGGATTACGGCGGTGTGGTGCCAGAACTGGCGTCCCGGGATCATGTGCGCAAATTGCTGCCGTTGTGTGATCAAGTGCTGGCCGAAGCCGGCAAGAACCGGAAAGACCTGGAAGGTATTGCCTACACCGCCGGGCCGGGCCTGGTGGGGGCGCTGATGGTGGGCGGCTCGGTGGCTCATGCGTTGGGTTTTGCGCTGGGCATTCCGGTGTTGGGTGTTCATCATATGGAAGGGCATTTGCTGGCGCCGATGCTGGAAGATAACCCGCCGGCGTTTCCGTTTGTGGCCCTGCTGGTTTCCGGTGGGCACACTCAGTTGGTACGGGTGGATGGCATTGGCGAATACGAAATGCTGGGCGAATCGGTAGACGATGCAGCCGGTGAGGCGTTCGACAAAACAGCCAAGATGCTGGGCCTGGATTATCCGGGCGGCCCACGTGTAGCCGCGCTGGCGGAAAAAGGCCGGGAAGGGCTGTACCGTTTTCCTCGCCCGATGACCGACCGGCCCGGCCTGGATTTCAGTTTCAGCGGTCTGAAAACTTTCACCCTCAATACGGTGAATGCTGCGCGTGACAAAGGTGAATTTGATGATCAGGTGAGGGCCGACATTGCCCTTGCTTTCGAGTCAGCCGTGGTCGATACCCTGACGATCAAGTGCCGCCGGGCGTTGGAACAGACAGAGTGTAAACGCCTGGTGATTGCCGGCGGGGTAAGTGCCAATAAGCGGCTACGGGCCGGGCTCGAGAAGATGGTTGGGAAGCAGCAGGCGTCGGTGTTTTACGCCCGCCCGGAATTCTGTACCGATAACGGGGCCATGATTGCCTACGCTGGCGCCCAACGCCTGAGAGCCGGCCAGCGGGATGGCGAGCGCATTGTGTCTGTACCCCGTTGGCCGATGAACACCCTGCCACCCGTGAGCCAGCCCCGCGCCAATGGCCTGGTGGACTGACACCTTTGCTACAGTCCGGTTTCCCGGCCCTGGGCCAGGCGAATCAGGTTGTTGCGATGGCGGACCACTATCAGCAGCGCCAGCAGCCCGAACAGGGGCAGGGTTTCCGGTTCCAGCAGAGCGCTGATCACGGGGCCGCTGATGATGGCGGTCAACGACGCCAGCGCTGAAACCCTCCAGCGCCACATGATAACCAGCCACAGTGCGGCCATGATCAGCGTGGTCAAGGGGGCCAGGGCCAGCCCGGCACCGAGAGCGGTCGCGACACCTTTACCACCTTTGAACCGGAAGAACACCGGGATCATATGGCCGGTAACAGCACACAGCGCCACCACTGCCTGCACCAGAATGGACAGGTCCGCCAGATGCGCCAGCCAGACCGGCAGCCAGCCTTTGAAGGCATCCAGCGCCAGGGTAATGGCGGCAGGTTGCCAGCCACCCGCCCGGTAAACGTTGGTGGCGCCGGGATTGCCGGAGCCCAGGGCTCTCGGGTCGGGTAATTTCCAGGAGCGGCAGACCGGCACAGCAAACAACACCGACCCGGCCAGATAGGCGGCGAAGCAAAGCAGAACAATCAGAATCGGGTTGCTGTTTACATCCATGGTCTGGTCCGGGGTAGCGCAGACGCCAGAGGGTGATCTGTGAGAAAATGGCAATCTGCAACATTATCGCAGGTCGGTCCACATTAGCGGGTGCCTGTGCGTTATTCAATCAGCCTTGAGTGTAAGACAGCGGGAGTCCGGCTTGGCAGATATTGTGTTTATTGAGGGTCTGGCGGTGGAAACCGTGATTGGCGTTTACGACTGGGAGCGTGAGGTAAACCAGCGTCTTCTGATTGATCTGGAAATGGCCTGGGATAACCGGACCCCGGGTGGCAGTGACGATGTTGCCGATGCCCTGGACTATGCCGCGGTCTGTGAGCGGGTGACCAGTAGCCTGCAGGACATGCAGCCGGCTCTGCTGGAAAAAGCCGCAGAGGTGCTTGCCGGCGTGCTGAGGGATGAATTCGGAGTGCGCTGGTTGCGGTTGACCCTGAACAAGCCCGGTGCGGTCCCTTCAGCCCGGAATGTGGGTGTGCGTATTGAGCGTGGAGAGCGAACATGAGCCGGGTATACATCAGTATCGGCAGCAATATCGAGCGTTACCGGCATGTTGCGGTGGCCCTGGATGCCCTGGCCCGATGGTTTGGTGATCTGGTTATCTCACCGGTGTACGAAAGCGAAGCGGTTGGTTTTGACGGTTCGAATTTCCTCAATCTGGTAGTCGGGATAGACACCGATTTGCCAGTGGGTGAGCTCACCCGGCGTTTCAAGCAATTGGAAGCTGAAAATGGCCGGAAAACCGGCGCTCCGAAGTTCAGCCCCCGGACTCTGGACCTCGATATTCTGACCTGCGATCACATTACTGATGTGGTTGAAGGCGTGACCCTGCCCCGGGCCGAGATTCTGAAAAATGCATTTGTGTTGCGCCCGCTGGCGGACATCGCACCAGATGAGGCGCACCCTGTGTGTGGGCAATCGTATCGGCAGTTGTGGCGTGAATACGACACGGGCCAAAAACTCTGGCCCGTTAATTTCACCTGGCAGGGCCGGCAGATCTCACGTTCGGTTGGCTGAACGGAACAGCTCGATCAGATGGTCGGTGGCGCTGTCGCTGTCCGCATGGCCTTGTGGTGCGCCTTTTAGACGTGGAAGAATTTCGTTGCCAATCTGCTTGCCCAGCTCCACACCCCACTGATCAAAACAGTCCACATCCCAGATAACGCTCTGCACAAAGGTGCGGTGTTCATAAAGTGCGATCAGGGCGCCGAGCGTTTCCGGAGTCACCTTGTCCATCAACAGGATATTGCCCGGCTGGTTGCCGGGGATGACCTTATGGGGAGCCAGTGCCGCCGCTGAGGCTTCGTCCATTCCACCCTGAATCAGTTCCTGCTTTGCCTCTGCCTCGGTTTTGCCGGCCATCATGGCCCGAGCCTGGCTCAGGCAGTTGGCGAACAGGATGGCGTGATGGTCTCCCACTGCATTGTGAGACTGCATTGGAATAATGAAATCCGCCGGTATCAGCCTGGTGCCCTGGTGAATCAGCTGATGGTAGGCATGCTGGCCGTTGGCGCCAACGCCACCCCAGAGAATCGGGCCGGTCTGGTAATCTACCGGAGCGCCTTGCTGAGTCACCCGCTTGCCGTTGCTTTCCATATCCAGCTGTTGCAGGTGATCCGGCAGGTATTGCAGATACTCGTCATAGGGCAGAACCGCCTGGGTTTCTGCTCCCCAGAAGTTGTTGTACCAGATGTTGAGCAGGGCCATGAGCACCGGCAGATTCCGCTCGGTAGGCGCTTCCTGAAAGTGGCAGTCCATGGCATGGGCACCCTTGAGCAGCGCGCGGAAATGATCCATGCCCAGGGTCAGTGCGATGGGCAGTCCGATGGCTGACCAAAGGGAATACCGGCCACCGACCCAGTCCCACATAGGGAAGATATTCTGTTCATCAATGCCGAAACGCGTTGCTTCCTGAATGTTGGTCGTGACAGCCAGGAAATGGCTGGCAATGGCTGGCTGATTACCGCCGTTGGCCAGAAACCATTCCCGCGCAACCAGGCTGTTGCTGAGAGTCTCCTGGGTGCGGAAGGACTTCGACTGCACCAGAAACAGTGTGGTTTCCGGGTTCAGCGCTTTGAGTGTTTCGCTGATGTCGGTGCCATCGATGTTGGCAATGAAATGACAGCGGATGCCATTCCGGGCGAAGGGCGTCAACGCCTCCACTGCAAGCTTTGGCCCCAGAAACGAGCCGCCAATGCCGATACTGACCACATCGGTAAACGCTTTGCCGGTGTGGCCGGTACGCTCGCCCCGGTGAATGGCATTGACCAGTTTTTCCATGCGGTCGAGTGTGGCATGAACTTCCGGCACCACATTTTTGCCGCCAACCAGAACCTCAGAGTCTGCCGGCTGCCTCAATGCGGTGTGCAGCGCCGGGCGATTTTCGGTGATGTTAACGATGTTGCCCTGCAAGAGGTCAGTTCTGCGCGCTTTCAGGTCGCAGGCATGGGCAAGAGCGCTAAGTGCCTGTAGCACCTCGTCAGTCAGCCGGTTTCGGGAGAAATCCAGTGTCAGCCCGGCGCCTTTGGCCAGATAGCGTTGGGCGCGCCCGGGATCCCGAGTGAATAACTCACGCAGGCTGGTGCCGGTCAGTTGTTCCTTGTGGGCAATCAGGGCCTGCCATTCTGGCCGCTGTGTCAGGACCGGGGGCGTCTCAGGCATCAGGGTGTCCTTATCAGGCTTTGCTGTCGCTTGTCGTTCCGTGTCAACGGCTGATGGTGAGGTTGTCGATCAGCCGGGTGGTGCCCAGGAAAGCAGCGGCCAGCAACGTGATTTCCCGGTCGTTTTCCGTGGCGGGTTTCAGGGTCCGGCTGCTGACAATGTTGAAGTAGTCCGGGCGCAGGCCAGCACTTGCCAGTGCATCCCGCGCTTCCTGCTCCAGCGCATCGAAATCCGACCGGCCCTGCTGCACCTGCTCGGCAGTATTTTGCAGCGTCTGGAAAACAACAGGCGCTTTGGCCCTCTCTGTTTCTGAAAGATAGCCATTGCGCGAGCTTTTCGCCAGGCCATCTTCTTCCCGAACTGTCGGCGCTCCGACGACCTGAACGGGGATCATCAGGTCACGGACCATTTTGCGGATCACCGCCAGCTGCTGGAAATCTTTCTCGCCGAATACGGCAACATCCGGTTGCACCATGTTGAAGAGCATGGTGACGACCGTTGCCACGCCTTCAAAATGGCCGGGGCGGCTGGCACCACAGTGGCCTTCACTGACTTCCGGCACGATGACCTTTGTCTGTCGTGCCATGCCTTCGGGATAGATCTCTTCGGCCGACGGGGCAAACACCAGGGTGTTGCCTGCGGCAGCCAGTTTGTCCTGGTCCTCGTTCAGGGTGCGCGGATAGGTGTCCAGGTCTTCGTTGGCGCCAAACTGCATGGGGTTCACGAAAATACTGGTGACCACGATGTCTGCAGCTTCCGCAGCTTTGCGAACCAGCGAGATGTGGCCTTGGTGCAGGTTGCCCATGGTGGGTACCAGACCGATGGTTTTGCCCTGCTGGCGGTAGCTGCGCAGTATGGAGCGCAATTCTTTCAGTGAGTGTACGGTTCTCATGCTTTGAACGTATGCTCCTCAGCCGGAAATGAGCGTTCTTTGACTGCCTTGGCGTAGGCGGCAATTGCCTCTGGAATGGACGCGGATTCTGCCAGGAAGTTCTTCACGAAGCGCGGCTTGCGGCCGGTTGTCAGGCCCAGCATGTCGTGGACGACCAGCACCTGGCCGTCGGTGTCGGAGCCGGCGCCAATGCCGATTACCGGTGCCTGTACCGCCTGGGTGATGCGCGCGGCCAGTGTTGCCGGTACGCACTCCAGAAGAATGACGTCGGCTCCTGCCGATTCCAGCTCGCACGCGTGTTCGATCATGGCTTCGGCTGCTTTTTCGTCGCGACCCTGGACCTTGTAACCACCAAATTTGTTGACGAACTGCGGCGTAAGGCCAAGGTGCGCACAAACCGGAACGCCCCGCTCGCTCAGGGCCTGAATGGTGTCTCTCATCCAGTCGGTGCCCTCAAGTTTCACCATGTGGGCGCCGGCACGCATCAGTTCAGCGGCGTTGTCCAGAGCGTCGGCGACGGTGCCGTACGACATGAAGGGCATGTCAGCCATGATCAGCGAGCCTTTGTTGCCCTGAGACACGCAGCTGGTGTGGTAAACCATGTGCTCCATGGTGACTGGAATCGTGCTGTCCTGGCCTTGAAGAACCATGCCGAGCGAGTCACCAATCAGAATAACGTCTACGCCCGCTTCGCTGACCACCTGTGCAAACGTGGCATCGTAGGAAGTGAGGACCGAGAAGGCTTCGCCCTTTTGTTTGTATTCCCGCAGAGTATTGATGGTAACTGCCATAAGATCCTTGCCTTTTGGGTGGATGGGGCCAGTAAAGAGCCGGGATTGCCGGTTGCTAGGTTCCCTAGATTAATGCCGGCTCAGGCATGAAACAAGCGTTGCGTGGTGGCGTTAGCCGTGCGGCTGGGGTGGCAGTTTTCGCAGCGGGTTGTCGGGGCATTGCTCGAGCAATCCGCTGACGGGCCGACCATCGGGCAGGGTGAGGTCTGGGTTCAGATCCAGCAGTGGCCGTAATACGAAATTCCGGTTGGCCAGTTCGGCATGGGGCACCGTCAGGCGCTGATCGTCGATGGTTTCGTTGCCGAATATCAGCAAGTCCAGATCGAGTGTCCGTGGTCCCCAATGGCGTAAACGTTCCCGGCCATGGGCCTGTTCAATCGACTGCAGGTGGTCCAGGAGTTGATGCGCGCTAAATGTGGTTTGCAGGCGGGCTGCCCCGTTCACAAAGTCTGGCTGGTCCTGAGGGCCTACCGGCCGGCTGGCGTAGAACGGTGACTGCGCCAGCAGTGTGGTCTCCGGGAGGCCTGCCAGTTCGGCAACGGCCCGGGCCAGCTGTGCTGCAGGGTCTTGCAGATTACTGCCTAGCCCGATGTAAGCCTCGGTGGTCATGAGTTCGGCCGTTTCTGGGGCGGCTTACGTTTTTTTTTGCGTTTGCGCGGGCCGGCCGAGCCTACCTGGGCAATCATCTTTGATTGTCCGGATTCGTCGGTGTTCTGGAAGTCCGTCCACCACTGCCCCAGGCCTGGCTCGATCTCGCCGGTGGCTTCGCGAACCAGCAGGAAATCATAGGCGGCGCGGAAACGGGGGTGGCTCATGGTGGCGAAGGCACGTTTGCCCTGACGCCGGGGTAAACGCATCTGCAGTTCCCAGATTTCTTTCATGGGACCGGAGAAGCGTTTGGGAATAGACGTGGACTGCACCTGCTGGCCAATGACCCTGCCAATGGCGCCATGCAGCGCGGGTTGTACCGGGTCACCGTTGTCCTGGCGTCGGCGCCATTCAAACTGGAGGGCCGGCCAGAGCATGGCGGCAAACATGAAGTAGGGCGTGACCGATTTGCCCTGGGCAATGCGGGCGTCGGTATTGCGAAGCGCCTGGCGGATCAGTTCGTCAGGCTCACCTTCGTCTATGGCCGCAACGGTTTCCGGGAACAGTGGGGCCAGAAGGTTGTATTCACGAAGCAGGTCATAGGTTGCTTCACCGTAACCGGCAGAGAACAGTTTCAACACTTCATCAAACAGGCGTGCCGGCGGGATATTGGTCAATAGCGGCGCCAGTTCGCGGATTGGTGCCCGGGTTTCCGGCTCGATGTCGAAACCGAGTTTGGCGGCAAAGCGAATGGCTCTGAGCATGCGCACCGGATCTTCCCGATAGCGTGTTTCCGGATCGCCGATCAGGCGGATTTGACGGTTTTTCAGGTCTTCAACGCCGTTGGCGTAATCAATAACGGTAAAATCGCGGATGCAGTAGTAAAGCGCGTTGATGGTGAAGTCGCGGCGTAGGGCATCTTCTTCCTGGGAGCCATACACATTGTCACGTAACAGCTGGCCATGCTCAGACGTTCGGTGCTCGTCGTCGGCCACTTCGTCCTGAACGTCTTTGGCATTGCCCCGGAAGGTGGTGACTTCAATCATTTCCCGGCCGAACACCACATGGACAATGCGGAACCGACGGCCGATCAACCGGGAATTCCGGAAAAGATCGTGAACCTCTTCAGGCGTTGCATTGGTGGCAATGTCAAAATCCTTGGGTTTGCCACCCAGCAGGATGTCCCGTACGCCGCCGCCCACCAGGTAGGCTTCGTAACCGGATTTGTTGAGCCGGTGTAATACCTTCTTTGCCGGCTCACTGATCATGGATCGGGAGACATTGTGCTGGTCTCTCGGGATCTCTTGCCGTTGGTAGTGTCTGGCTTTCTTTTTGCCGTTACCGGGCATGAAAGAGCGAAGTCTGTCTACAAGTCGTTTTGGCATGGAATTCCGTGATGGCTCTGCGCAAAAACCGGAAGTTTAACGGTTTGAGCAGGCTTTGCCCATGTTTGGCGGGAATTGATGGCCAAAGGGCCGGTTTAAAGCGGGTCTGGAGGAGCTTTTTGGTTGCCGGAAAATCAAAAGGCGGATTCGTTTACACGAATCCGCCTCGAAAGCGTTGACGATCTGCATTGTTTTTGTTGTTGCCGGGATTGTTTTGATTGTTTTACCCCGTTGTCAGCCCTTATACGGGCCTTAAGCAATGCAAACGGAAAGCTTTGAATACGCAGAGTGGTCAGGAGCATACTGCGAATGCATTGGTAGATGTAGCGCTGCCTGTAAGGCGTTTTTTCTTCTCTACATTTACCGTTCGCAATTGCTGTGGAACCGCTAAAAAGCATAGTACCCAAAACGCTCAGTTCGCTTACGCCCTGTTTTTGTTTTTGTTGCCGGGCGTCTGATGCAGCTTTTTATCTTTGTTATGTCGCTGCGTTGTCACTGTTGTTTTTGTTGTTGTGCGCTTAATAGGTTGCAGAGCCCGTGCCAGGTTTTTAAAGTCGTTTAAAATCAGAATGTTGAAAAAAATGGGGGTATAAGTGTTACCCCGTATTGGGGTGAGGTGTTACCCCCGTGGCGGGTGTTACCGCTTGGAGTGTTACTGTGAGAAACACGGCGGTAACAGTCTGAAATGGCGATTGGCCTAAGTGTTTCCTCCGCTGCCGGAATTTTTCCTGCGCGGAATGCCAAGGCGTTGACGGCGTTCCCAGAGAGATTTCCGGCTTATGCCCAGTTTATGGGCAAGTTCGGTTTCGCTCATGCGGTCTTCGTTTTCCAGAACGTAGTGCTGGAAATAATCCTCCAGAGACAGGTTGTTGGACGTTTCCGGAGTGGTTGTTGATGTTGATTCGTTATCGCCTGCAACCAGGGTTTCCGGGATGTGCTCATCGTCCGGGTCGCTGTCCAGGTCCAGCACCGCTGGCGTGATTTCTTCACCGTCTACCAGGATTGAGGCCCGCTCGATTGCGTTTTCCAGTTCCCGGACGTTACCCGGCCAGCGATAACGCTCAAGAAGTTGCATGGCTTCGGGGCTGAGGTTCAGCCTTGGGCGGCCGAGCTTTTCGGCCTGTTGATGCAGGAAACGCTGCGCCAGGCCGAGTATGTCGGAGCGGCGTTCCCGCAGGGGAGGAATGCGGACCTGCATGACATTGAGGCGGTAATAAAGATCCTCACGGAATTCTCCGGTGCGGGTCATGGCTTTCAGGTTACGGTGGGTGGCGGCAATCATTCGCACGCTTACTTTCCGGCTTTCGGTTGAACCTACTCGCCTGATTTCGCTTTCCTGCAGCACCCTCAGAAGTCGGGCCTGGGCCTCCGCCGGCAACTCCCCGATTTCATCCAGGAACAGGCTGCCACCGTCGGCGGCTTCGATCAGACCTGTGCGGGCCGAAACAGCGCCGGTGAAGGAGCCTTTCTCATGGCCAAACAGTTCCGATTCAATCAGGCTTTCCGGAATGGCCGCGCAGTTCACCGAAATGAGTGGTTTTCGGGCTCTGGGGCTGAGTAGGTGAAGTGCCCGGGCGGCCAGTTCCTTACCCGTGCCGGACTCACCCAATATCAAAACCGTGGTTTCAGTGGGCGCCACTTTCCGGATAAGGGTAAACACTTTCTGCATCGGCTCGCACTGGCCGAACATGATGTTGGAAGGGTCGCCTTCTTCGTTGTCGGCCGGGGTTCCGGTGGTGTCATGGCTGCCTGAGTGGTTTTCGGTAGTTTTGCGGGCCAGAATGTTTTCGACAGCGGCCAGCATTTCGTCGTGGTCAAACGGTTTGGCAATGTAATCGACGGCACCCATTTTCATCGAGTCCACTGCTGACCTGAGGCTGGCATAGCTGGTCATGATCAGTACCGGCGTGTTGGGGGCCCGGTTGATCATTTCAGTGCCGGCCGCGCCAGGCAGTCGGAGATCGGTAATGATCAGGTCAAAACCATCCGGCTCCAGTTCTTCTGCATCTTCCACAGAAATCGCGTCTGCCACTTCATAGCCGGCATGCTGGAGCAGCTTGCGCACGGCAGAACGGATAATGTCTTCATCTTCAACAATCAGAATACGGGGCATAGGGTGTTCATGACCTTTCGTTCGGGCTGCTTTTGCCGGTATCGGTTTCAGGCTCACAGGCTGGTAGACGCAGTCTCACGCAGGTGCCCCGGTTGCTGTCACTGTTGGCGGGGCTATCAACCTGAATGTGCCCATAGTGCTCTTCAACAATGCTGTACACCAGAGACAGGCCAAGGCCGGTGCCTTTATTGGGGGCCTTGGTGGTGTAAAACGGCTCAAAAACATGTTCAAGCTGGTCGGCGGGAATGCCGGAGCCGTTATCTGTTATTTCGATGATAGCGGAGTAGCCGTCGGTGTTTCCACTGATCCGTACGTTGCCACCCTCTGGAGAGGCATCGCGGGAGTTGGCCAGAAGATTGACGAAAACCTGCACCAATCGTTGCTCGTCACCCATGATGTAAAGTCCTGAAGGACATTCGTTCAGATAATGAATGCCCATTCCCCTGTCGCTCAGAGACAGCAGATTGATGGATTCAGCCACACACCGGTAAAGGCTGACCGGCTCGTAGCGGTTGGTCTGACTATGATTGCCTGTGCGCGCAAAGTTCATCAGTGACTGAAGGATATTGGAGATGCGTCGGGTCTGTTGCTGAATCTGATCCGCCGTTTCCAGAATGGCTGGATCATCGGTTTCAAACTTCAGATTCTGCGCCAGCGACGAAATGCCGGTCACTGGGTTGCCAATTTCATGAGCGACGCCGGCGGCCAGCCGGCCTACCGAGGCAAGCCGTTCACTGTGAATCAGCTCATCTTCCAGCAGGCGGGTTTCTGTCTGATCCTCCACCAGGATGATAGACCCGCCTTCGGGGTGGTCAGGGCCACTGAGCGCGGCCTTGTGGAGGTTCAGCCAGTGAGGCTTGCCTCTCAGGTCCAGTCGGTGTTTATGGCGGTGAAGGTCATCCCCGCGGTTGAAGTCATTCAGCAGGGCGTACCAGTGTTCCGGGAGCGCCGTCAGTCTGGCCCCTACAACTTCATCCGCCGGGATTTCGGTCAGTGCTTCTATGGCGTGGTTCCACATCAGAATCTCGCCGTCATCACCCACGGAGCATGCCGGAATGGGAAGATTCTGCAGGGTCTGGCGATAATGTCTGCGCAAATTGTCCAGTTCACCAGCCAGCCCGGTTAACTGGCTCTGATAGTCGCCCAGGGCGCGTTCGACATAGCGAATGTCCTGGCCAGTGGTTTCACCGGTAACAGGCTTGAAGCCCAGATGTCTTTTGACGATGTCCCGGGCAATCGATGGCCCGAGCAGGCCGGACAGATTGACTTCAACCTGGTCGCGCAACCGCCGCAACTGATAGGGGCGGAACTCCACCGTTGGCAGTTTCAGTTGAGCCAGTGCCCGTTCCACTTCGCGTTTGGCAACGTTTGTGCCCAGCGGATCTGTCAGGTGTTGGATGAATTCGTTGGAGGATGTCGCCAGCAGTTCCCGACGCTGGGGGCGCGACAACGCGCCCACCGAGCAGGCTTGGGCGGCGCTGACTTCTTCTGGCGAGGTCCGGCTGAAGATTGACACCATAATGAACACACTGGCGTTGATTGCCAGACTGAAAAACGTCAGCAGATACCAGTTGTCTTCGGACGGACTGACGGGCAGTTGCAGCACATACAGCAACTCGGTGGCGTAGGAGAAAGGAAGGACCATGGTCAGGGCCCAGATAAACAATCCGGTCAGCAATCCGGCGATCAGGCCGCGGCGATTACCCTGTCGCCAGTAGATAACGCCCAGTGCACCGGGCAGCAGTTGCAGAGTGCCGGTGAGCGAAATTGCGCCAAGAATCTGGAGTTCGAGATGTTGACCCACCAGTTCATGGAACAATAAGGCCAGAAACAGGATGACTGCGATCAGCAGGCGCTTGACCCATTGCAACCACCGATAGATGTCGGCCTGATCCCGTGGGGTTTTCAGAGGCAGAACAACGTGGTTGAGCACCATTCCGGAAAGCGCCAGAGTACTGACAATCATCAGGCCGCTGGCGGCGGAAAGGCCGGCAATGTAAAGAAAGAGCGCCAACTGCGGCAAGCCCAGAGCCTGGGCAATACCAATACTGAAAAATGCGGGCGGCATATCCACGGCAAGCGCCTGGCCGCCCCAGGCGATCAATGGCACGGGCAGGCCGATAAGCAGCAGATACAGCGGTAATCCCCAACTGGCTTTGGTCAGTGCCCTGGAAGAAGGGTTTTCCGCGAAAGTCATGTGGTACATGTGGGGTAATACCAGCGCGGATGCAAAGGACATCAGGGCCAGCGCGCGCCAGCTGCCATCACCGCTTGGGTTTATTGATGGCTCGAAGGTGAACCAGCTTTGCAACCCACCCATGCCACCGAGCACTGAAAAAACGATAACTCCGCCCAGCACCAGCAAGGCGATGACCTTGACCAGAGAGTCGAAGGCAATCGCCAGCACCAGGCCCTCATGGTTGCCTGTTCTCTGGTGCCGGCGCGCGCCAAACAGAATAGTGAACATAACCACGAACAGGCTGAACATGACGGCGATCAGCTTCGGGGAGGTATCTGGCGCCATCAGGCTTGCTGACAGCGAAACCGCCTGAATCTGCATGCTCAATAACGCCAGTATCGCCGCGCCGGAGCAGAGTGTGACCAGTGTGCCTGCCCATTGACTGCGATAACGATAGGCAAAAAGGTCTGCCAGCGATGTGAGCTGGTGGGCTCGGCTGATTCTGAGGATGGGGTTCAACAGTATCGGCGCTAACAGAAAGGCGACACTGATCCCCATGTAATAGGCCACGAAGTCGTAGCCGGACTCCACGGCCATTCCAACGGCGCCGTAGATTGCCCAGATGCCGGCAAATACGCCGAGGCTGAGCGTGTAAACCAGCGGATGCCTGACCCAACTGCGTAGCGTTGGTGTCTGTTCGGTGGCCCAGGCAATACCGAACAGCAGTAGCAGGTAAACAAAGCTGGCCAATAGAAGGCCGGTAGCGTTAAAGCTCATGTGGATTTTGCCTGGATGTGAGGGGAATGGTTTGCCGCCGCCAGTGTGCCCGGCCCCATGCCAGCACTTCATCAACGGCACTGTCGGCGAGGCCGGGCGGCGGGCATTGTCCCAGAGCGATCAATGCCTCGACGAGATTGGCGGCTGGCCGGTTGTCATCCAGCGCCGCTGCATGGGTTTGCTTGCTCAATTTCTGGCCTTCATCGTTCAGGATTACCGGTATGTGCAGCCACTGAGGCGGTCCGGAGCCCAGAGCGTGATAGATCTGCTGTTGCTGGGCCGTCATTTCCAGGAGATCTGAGCCCCGCACAACATGGGTGATGGCCTGGTCAATATCATCAACGACCACGGCCAGCTGATAAGCATAAAAGCCTTCTTTGCGCAGGAGCACCGGATCATCAATTTCTGCACGAACCTGTTGCTGTTGTGGTCCAAGCAATTGGTCCCGCCAATGGCTGATCTCATCTCTCAGAGCAAAGCGAACGGCGTAGGGAGTGTCGCCGGATGCCGGCGTGCCTTCCCGGCAGCGGGCAGGGTGGAAGCCGCCGTGGGCACGAAGCTGTTTGCGGGAGCAGCGGCAACGGTAGGCCTGGCCCTGTGCCAGCAGGTACTGAATGGCAGCCTGGTAGGCATCGTGTCGCTTTGACTGAAAGCACACCGGTTCATCGGGGAAGAGTCCGTGACAATCGAGAGAGCGCAGTATCTGACCGGTGGCTTCCGGCGGTTCCCTCAAGGGGTCCAGATCTTCAATGCGAACCAGCCAGTCGCCACCAGCCGTGCGGGCTTCCAGCCAGCTTGCCAGCGCGGTAACGAGGGAGCCGAAGTGCAGCGGTCCTGTGGGGGAGGGCGCAAAGCGCCCGCGGTACCGTGGTTGCTCCATAGCGACTCAACAAGCCGGCTACCAGGGCGGCCGGCTTTCGATAGGGATCAGATGCCGGTCTGGCGCTCGCGGATTTCTGCCAGAGTTTTGCAATCAATGCACAGGGTAGCCGTGGGGCGGGCCTCCAGGCGACGAATGCCGATTTCTACGCCGCACTGGTCGCAGAAGCCATAGTCATCTTTGTCGATGCGATCAATGGTCTGGTCGATTTTCTTGATCAGCTTGCGCTCCCGGTCGCGGGTGCGCAGTTCCAGGCTGAACTCTTCTTCCTGGGTTGCGCGATCGCTGGGATCCGCGTAATTTGCCGCGTCTTCCTGCATGTGGTGCATGGTGCGGTCGACTTCTTCCATCAGCTCCTGCTTCCACTTCAGCAGCAGATCCTTGAAGTGCTGGAGCATCTCCGCACTCATGTATTCTTCACCCTTTGCCATTTCATAAGGGGTGAAGTTGGTAAAACGTTCGCTTGGCTGTTGTGCAGTGTTTGCCATGTAACCCGGCCTCTTGTTTGTACTTCACAAGAACGCTTTGCTTCCGCCGCGCCAGCACCTTAGCCGCGCGGACTACCCTGAATAAAGCATTCGTCCTGAAACGGGAATTGGCGGAAAATAGCAGATAAGTTGCGAGGGTGCCAGCCTTGTGACAATGACTTTTGCGGAGATTACATGAAGTTTCCTGAACCTTTGGTAGAAGGGCGGCTGATTCGTCGCTACAAACGTTTCCTGGCCGATGTGCTGTTGCCTGATGGTAGCGAGGTTGTGGCCCATTGTCCGAACACCGGTTCCATGCTTGGTTGCCAGCCGGAGAACGCCCGGGTCTGGCTGAGCCGGAGCGATAATCCAAAGCGCAAACTGAAGTACACCTGGGAGCTGGTGGAAACAGTGCCAGGCCAGTTGGCCTGCGTGAATACCGCCCGGCCCAACGCCCAGGCCCGCGAGGCGATTGAAAGCGGCGTGATTTCAGAGCTTGCGGGATACCGTCGGTGTCGCAGTGAGGTCCGGTACGGCGATGAGAAGAGTCGGATTGACCTGCTCCTGTCTGGTCACGACGACCAGCCCGATGCCTGGGTAGAGGTAAAAAATGTGACGTTGGCGGAGGCTGGCCAGGGCTTTTTTCCCGATGCGGTCACCGAGCGCGGACAAAAGCACTTACGGGAGCTGATGGCACAGGTTGCCAAAGGGGATCGGGCCGTTCTGCTTTTTGTTGTAAATCATACCGGTATTGAGCAGGTCAGGCCGGCGGATCATATCGATGCCCGTTATGGCCAGTTGTTGCGGCAGGCATGTGAAGCGGGTGTGGATGTGCTTGCTTACCGCGCCGAGCTGATTGGCGACGACGGTAACCCCACGGGTCGCCTGGACGTGGCAAAAGCAGTGCCCGTTGATCTTGAGCTGTAGGCAAGCGTGACCAATGCGCCCGGCATCACATTCAGCCGGGCGTCATCCGCATTACTGTTTGGGCAGAATGGCGTACCGCATGCGAGTGCCGTGGTTCAGAGACATGACGATTTCGTCTGCATCCAGCCGGTGCGGGAAGTAACAGCCGGATATTTTCGCGCTGGCAATGCTGGCGCCTTCCATTCGGGTTCTTGAGAAGTCGATGCCCCTGATATCAGCGCCCCGGAAGTAGGCGTGGCGGAGGTCCAGGCCGGTAGCATCCAGCCCTCTCAAGTCCAGCCCCCTGAAATCCCCGTGCGCAAAGCTGGGAAGCTCCTGGAGCCCGGCTTTCTGTTCATTGAAGGCTTTGACATCTTCGTTCCGCAATATTTCGTAAAGCGGATGATCAATTTTCTGCAATTCGTGCTCGTTGAAGTCTTCCATGGTCTGCCCCGTGACAGTGTTCATGATATCCCGCAGTTTAGCCGTTCTCGCGGGCAGATAAACCCAGATGCTGGCGGATTCTGTCGGCAACGGCTTCGGCTACATGCTCCTGGTCCGTGTGCAGATGAATCGTGTGGCTCTTTTCTTCAGCCGACAGTGGTTCGAACCAGCTTTGCTGGGCGTCCAGTAGTGCTTCTGTGGCTTCAGAAGCATCGCCTTTGCGCTTGCGGATCCACTCCCGGCGCAGTTGTTCCGGGGCTTCGCAATGCAGAAGCAGGAACGGCACGCCCTGATTCTCCGCCACTTCGGCCAGCAAAGTGCGTTCTTCGTGTTTCAGGCTGGCGGCATCAACAATAACCGACAGGCCGTCAGCCAGCAGTTGAGCGGCGCGTTGCGCCAGTTGCTGGTAGGTCTGTCGGGTCGCTTCCGGGCTGTACAGATCGGTACCGATGCCGGATTTACTGTCGTCCAGCGGCCCCAGGCCATGCAGGCGTTTGCGTTCAATGTCCGAGCGCAGACGAACCAGCTCAAGTTCCTGGGACAGGGCAGCGCTGACACAGGTCTTGCCACTGGCGGATAGCCCGGTTGTGGCCAGCAGATAATGGTTGGGCATGGCTTCGCAGTCATCGGCCAGTTGGGCGTAGGTGCGATAGCTTTGCATCAACCCGGCCTTCTCATCTTCACTCAGGCCCGGATTGCCCATGGTGAACAGGGCAATCTTGCCCCGCACCATCGCCCGTATGCCTTGTACAGGGGCAGCAGGGCGAGGCCTTCGAAGTCTCCCCGGTACTCAAGGTAGGTGTTCAGAACCAGGTTGGCCAGCGCTGGCTCCCGCCGGGATTCAAGATCCATCAACAGGAAGGCCAGGTCGTTGATGACATCGATGCACCGGAACGGGTCGCTGAACTCGATGCAGTCGAAGACGGTCACCTGATCATCGAACACCGTAATGTTGGCCAGGTGCAGATCGCCGTGACACTCGCGAACCAGGCCATTGGCCCGGCGTGAAGCAATCAGTTCCCGCTGACGTTCGAACGTGGTGCGGGTCCACTCTTCCAGGTTGTCCAGTTGTTTGAGCAGCTCCGGGTCATCCAGCAGCGGCCGAATCTGATCGAAATTTTCCTGCATTGCGGCGTAGACCGCTTCCGGAGTGCCCAGGGGCTTGTCGTCCGGGATCGGCGGCAGGGAATCGTGAAACTGAGCCACCTGGCGCGCCAGGCCGGACAGCAGCTCCGGAGGAAGGTTGCCCCGCTCCTGGCGTTTGTCGAATAGCTGGGACTGATCGAACTGCCGCATGCGAATGGCGTATTCAAAGGGCTCGCCGGAGCCGTTTATCTCTGGCTGTTCTGGCGTTCCGGTGATCGGCAGAACCTCCAGATAGAGGTTGGGCGCCAGGCGCTGATTCAGGCGGAGTTCTTCTTCGCAGAAGTGTTTTCTGCGATCAAGGGTCGAAAAATTGAGAAAACCGAAGTCCACGGGCTTTTTGATCTTGTAGGCGTAGTCGCCGGTAAGAAGAACCTGGGAAATATGGGTTTCAATAACCTGAAAGTCTTCCACTGGATGGTCGTACAATTCCGGATTCTGCAGTGCCTGAATCAATGTGGTTTCAGCGTTGGCGCTCACTAGTGTGCTCCTGGTTCAGTGAAGCTGTTGATTTTTATCGGTCTACTATAACGGGCTGATTACAGAAATAACACACAACAAGGCTGCCGGTGGCCTCGCCCGGTTCGTTATAATCCCGCCATGACTCAATCCCGATCTTCCCGTAAAAAGTCTTCAGGCAGCGGCCTGCTGCGTTTATTGCTTCGAGTTGGCCTGCTTGGCGTTGTTTTCCTCGCCGGCTGGATGATTTATCTGGACGCAGAAGTAACCTCCCGTTTTGAAGGCCGACGTTTTGAGGTGCCGTCCCGGGTATACGCCCGGCCGCTGGAATTGTATGACGGTGCCAGTGTGACCGCCTCCGGGCTTGTGACCGAGCTGGAAATGGCCGGTTATCGTCGCGGTGACGGCCGGCGGCCCGGCAGTTACCAGCGCAACGGCGGACGGTTTGTGATTTCTACCCGGGGATTCGGATTTCCGGATGGCGAAGAGCCCCGGCGCCAGCTATCGCTGACCATCAGGGGTGACCGGGTAAGCTCGCTCTCAGTGCGGTCGGGACCGGATTCTGCGGTAGTCAGGCTGGAACCGGCGCGGATTGGCGGAATTTATCCCGCGCATCGGGAAGATCGTGTGCTGGTGCAACTTGCGGACGTGCCCGAACGGCTGACCGGTGCTCTGCTGGCCGTGGAAGATCAGGATTTCTATGATCACTTCGGGGTCGCGCCGTTGTCCATTGCACGTGCGATGTTAGCGAATATTAAGGCCGGGCGGATTGTTCAGGGCGGAAGTACCCTGACCCAGCAACTGGTGAAAAACTTCTTTCTGACCCGTGAGCAGACCCTGGTACGCAAGGCCAATGAAGCCCTGATGTCGGTATTGCTGGAATGGCACTATGAAAAAGACGATATTCTGGAAACCTATCTGAACGAGGTTTATCTGGGGCAGGCGGGGAGACGGAGCATCCATGGCTTTGGTCTGGCCAGCCAGTTCTATTTTGGCGAGCGGTTGAAGGATCTGGGCGTACACCAGATGGCGCTGCTGGTGGCAATGGTCAAAGGGCCGAGTTATTACAATCCTCGCAGGCATCCGGAACGGGCCCGGGAAAGGCGGAACCTTGTGCTTGGGCAGATGGTGAAAGCCGGCCTGCTTACAAGCTCGGAATCCCGGCAGGCTGCCGGCCGCTCACTGGATGTCACTGATCGGCCTTCGTACAGTGACAACCGCTACCCCGCCTATATTGATCTGGTGCGCCGACACCTGTCCCGGGAGTATCGCCAGCAGGATCTGCAGAGTGATGGTTTACGCATATTCACCACCCTGAACCCGGCGGTGCAACAGGCCTCGGAAACGGCGGTCCGGGATATGCTGCCCAGACTTGCCGGCAAGGACACTCTGGAAGCCGCTTTGGTGGTCACCGCAAAAAACAGTGGCGAAGTCCTGGCGCTGGTGGGCGGCAAAGACCCTGAGTTTTCTGGGTTTAACCGTGCCGTGGATGCCCGCCGGCCGATCGGGTCGTTGATCAAGCCTTTTATCTATCTGACAGCATTGCAGCAGCCGGAGCGCTATACGCTGATTTCTCCGGTGCTGGACCGTGCCTTCACTCTGGAGTTCGATGATGGCAAACGCTGGCAGCCATCAAACTACGACGGCAAGCAACGGGGGGAGGTGCCGTTGCATCGTGCGTTGTCGCGCTCATACAACCTGCCCACCGTTCGGGTCGGACTGGATGTGGGTATCCCGGAGGTACAGAAAACGTTGAGGGCCTTCGGCGTTGATGCGCCGATACCGGATTATCCCTCAATGTTACTGGGCACTCTGGCGCTGACGCCGGTGGAGGTTGCACAAATCTATCAGGGTCTGGCCTCGTCCGGCTTCAATACGCCCCTGCGGACGATCCGGGAAGTAACAGATGCCCATAACGAGCCCTTGTCCCGCTACAGCCTGGAAGTGGATCAGGTAGCCGATGCATCCGCGGCGCATCTGGTTCAGTACGTGATGCAGGAAACCGTGCAGGAAGGTACCGGTCGTTCAGTTTATAACTGGTTGCCGGAGCGGCTTACGCTGGCCGGTAAAACCGGCACCACCGACGATGGCCGCGATTCATGGTTTGCCGGTTTCAGTGGTGATTTGCTGGCCGTTGCCTGGGTTGGTCGGGATGACAATGGCCCTACCGCATTAACGGGTGCATCCGGCGCTTTGCCGGTGTGGTCGTCCATGATGGCCAAGGTGCCACAGCACGGGTTCTCGCCGGTCGTGCCCGATGGTGTGCGCTATCACTGGGTCGACGCCGAGCAGGCAGCGCTGACAGACGAAAACTGCGACAATGCCCGGTTGATGCCCTTCATCACTGGTAGTGAGCCGGAGCGTCGCATAGAGTGTGACGGCAACGTTGGCGGTCAGATACGTAGTTGGTTTAAAGGATTGTTTCAATGAATAAACAGGTATTACTGCGCACCGGATTGATGACGCTGTTTTTGTCGATTGCCGGTTGTGCCAGCGGTCCCGGCGGCGAATCCATTTACGTGCCTATGGGTGGTGCGTCAAAGCCTGAGGCTCCTCAGCCACCCGATGCTGGCGAAGATGACCAGGATTCCGAAGAACCGGTGTGGCGCAAAAGCGAGCAGCCTGAATTGGAAGAGCCCAAAGCCCCTGCCCGTTCACCGAGTTACCGGGAATCCGGAGATGAGCTTCCATCGGCGGCACTGGCGCTGATCCGGGAGGCAGACCAACGCCTGAGTCAGGGTGACTCAAGCGGTGCTATTGCCAGTTTGGAGCGGGCTCAACGCATTGCGCCGCGGTCACCGGAGATCTATTTCAAGCTTGCTGAGGGTTATGTGCAAAGCCGGAATCTGGGTTCTGCCGAGCAGTTCACGCTCAAAGGCTTGTCGCTGGCAGGTAATGATACCCGCATGCAGAGGGCCGGCTGGTTGTTGCTGGCGGATATTCGTCGGGCGAGAGGTAATGTGGCAGGAGCCGATCAGGCGGAAGCAAGAGCCAGTGCTCTGTAAGGAAGCGTTTGTAACCGGACGAACGGTGGAGGCTGCCAGGCAGCCTCCACCGCCGTCGATACACCGTTGATCAGAGGGTCGTCATGACCTTCCTGGCGGCAGCAATGGTGTCTTCAATGTCTTTATCAGACAGTGCCGCACAGACAAAGCCTGCCTCGAACGCTGACGGGGCGAGATAAACGCCTTCATCCAGCATTCCCTGGAAAAACTTCTTGAAACGCTCCGCATCGCAGGCCATCACCTGATCGAAACGGCTGATGTTCGGCTCTTCAGTGAAGAAAAGCCCGAACATGGCGCCGGCACTCTGAACGGTCAACGGGATACCGGCTTCGTTAGCTGCCTGCTTGAGACCTTTGGTGAGACGGCTGGTCTTTTCCGCCAGGCGATCGTGAAAACCGGGCTCGGAGATGGCATTCAGGGTGGTCAGGCCAGCGGTCATGGCCAATGGATTGCCACTCAGCGTGCCAGCCTGATAAACCGGACCCAGCGGTGAAATGTGCTCCATGATTGCCCGTTTGCCCCCGAACGCACCGACCGGCAGGCCGCCACCGATAACCTTGCCCAGAGCCGTGAGGTCTGGTGTTACGCCATAGAGGCCTTGCGCGCCACCCAGAGACACCCGGAAGCCGGTCATTACTTCGTCAAAAATCAGCACTGTTCCGTGCTCATCACAGACTTCACGAAGACCTTCCAGGAACCCTGGTGCTGGCGGGATGCAGTTCATGTTGCCGGCGACCGGCTCAACAATAATGGCGGCAACCTGATCGCCGATTTCCTTGAACGTTTCCCGCACGCCGTCGATGTCGTTGAAATTCAGCGTAATGGTGTGCTCGGCCAGGCTGGCGGGAATGCCCGGTGAGTTGGGCACGCCCAGCGTCAGGGCCCCGGAACCGGCTTTTACCAGCAGTGAATCCACGTGGCCGTGGTAACAGCCTTCGAACTTCACGATCTTGTCACGGCCGGTGTAGCCACGGGCCAGACGAATGGCGCTCATGGTGGCTTCGGTGCCGGAGTTGACCATGCGTACCAGATCAATCGATGGCACCAGTTCACAAACCTTCTTTGCCATTTCGGTTTCAAGGGCGGTGGGGGCGCCGTATCCGATGCCGAGGTCTACCTGCGCGTGCAGGGCATCCTTGATGCGCTGGTCTGAGTGGCCAAGAATCATCGGGCCCCAGGAGCCAACATAATCAATGTAGCGGCGGTCGTCTTCGTCAAACATGTAGGCGCCTTCGGCGTGCTTGAAGAACAGCGGAGTGCCGCCCACGCCCTTGAATGCCCTGACCGGCGAGTTCACGCCACCGGGAATGTACTTCTGGGCCTGTTCAAAAAGGGTTTCCGAATGGGTCACTGTGAGCTCCTGTCAGTATGATTTGCGAAAGATGGATGATGAGTGGCGAATAATTGCGCGAAAGTTCTGGCCCGGTTTTCAACCTGTTCGGGGGTTCCGCCAAACAACCCGCCTACTACTGCAAGCAGATCCGCACCGGCTCTGATTAATGGTTCGGCATTATCTGTTGTGATGCCGCCTATGGCGGTTACCGGTAACCCGAGCGCGCCGGCCTGTGTCAGTACCGAGGCATCCGCAGGCGGTGCTCCCGGTTTTGTGTTCGAGTTATAGAATCGCCCGAACGCCAGATAATCGGCGCCGTTGGCTTTGGCGGCACGAGCTAGCTCCAGGCGATGGTGGCAGGTTATGCCGATAATCGCATCTTCGCCAAGTAGTGCTCGGGCCTGTGGCAGGGAGCAGTCTTCCTGTCCCAGGTGTACACCGCTGGCCTTTACCCGCCTGGCAAGCGGTGGGTCGTCATTGATCAGCAAAGGCACCCCGGCCTGGCCGCATAATCGTGCCAGATCGGTGGCCTGGCTCAGGCGCTCGGCATCTGTAGCGGTCTTGCTTCGGTACTGTACCAGCACGACACCACCCCTCAGCGCTGCTTCTACGGCTGGCAGCAATTGGCTGGCCGGCGTCAGCTGGTCGTCAGTGATGGCATACAGCCCCGGAATCAGTGTTCCCACAGAATGCCCCGGTCCGGGATTCGCTGGCCGTTGCCGACCGACAGAGCATGTAACAGAGTCCGGTGCACGTAGTTCTGAGCCTGGGAAATGGCCGCTCTGGGCGAAAGTCCGCAGGCCCTTCCGGCGGCAATGGCGGCAGCCAGCGTACAGCCGGTGCCATGGTATTCGTTGGCGCCAATACGCTCAATCTCCCACTCCATAGGCTCGGGAGCATGGTTGAATAGCGTATTGATGATATGAATGCCCGTACCGTGGCCGCCAGTGGCCAGCACGGACTCACAACCAGTCTCCATCAGGTTCCGGGCGGCGGTGGCGGTATCATCGCTGCCGCCCAATAAGGCCAGTTCTTCACCATTTGGCGTGAGAATTTCGGCTCTGGGGAACAGTTTTTCCTTCATGGCCTGTACCAACCGGGCATCGGCCAGATCGCCACCGCCGGCTGCCTTGATAACCGGATCGGCAATCACGGGTACTCCCGGCAGGGTTTCCAGGAATTCGACCAGCACGTCCAGAACCTCGGCATTACCCAATGCGCCGGTTTTTACCGCATGAATGGGCACGTCATTGGCCAGACACTGCAGTTGCTGGCGAATCAACTCAGGATTCACAGCCTCAGCGCCCAGAACATTATGGGTGTCCTGAACCGTGAGGCAACTGAGCAATGGCAACGGATGGGCTCCCAAAGACGTAATGGCCTGAATATCGGCCTGGATGCCGGCGCCGCCGGAAGGGTCCAGGCCGGACAATACCAATACATGGGGACGGGTATAACGTTTATTGATGACCTTGCCTCCTCAGAAAGGTTTTACCACCGCCAGGATAACCACTGCCAGCAGGATAAGTACCGGTAATTCGTTGAACCAGCGATAAAATACGTGGTCACGTGTGTTCTTGTCGTCCCGGAAGACTTTCACCAGATGGCCGCAGTAGAAGTGGTATGCAATCAGCACGGCAACCAGCAGCAATTTGGCGTGTAACCAGCCCTGGCTGAAATAGCCGGACAGATTGTAACTGAGTAGCCAGATGCCAAAAATAACCGTCGCTATCATTGATGGCGTGGTGATGCCCCGGTAGAGCTTGCGCTCCATGATCTTGAAGCGTTCGCGACCGGCCTGATCCTCGCAGGCGGCGTGGTACACAAATAAGCGCGGCAGATAGAAAATGCCGGCAAACCAGCACACCAGAGAAATAATATGAAAGGCTTTCACCCAAAGCATGGATCAGCTCCGTCGGTATTGATAATAACTTTCTATGTCGGATTTAAGTACCACACCATAAACCCGCTGGATCATCGGAGCCACATGACGTTGTACGTATAGCGCTTCTGCGCGCGTGCTGTCGAATTCGTTCAGCGCTTCTTCCAGCGTGGCCTGGTACTGTACCGGCGCGAGATCCCGACGATTAGCAGGAATAGCCAAAAGGTCGACACTTTTGGGTGGCTCAATGCCTTCCTCCCGCACTTCTTCTTCGCAATCTTCCAGGTAACGCGCCAGGTCCACGGCGGGCAATAATGCCATTGGTCCCTGGCTTCCTTCTATCAGTAACCATTTCGGTTCCGATTTCAGGGCCTTCCGAGCCTCTTCGACGGTCAGTTCCCGTTCCATTCTCAGAATGCTCCGGTCCATGATTGCACCCACCGAGACCCGACGGAGCGCCTGGATAACCGGCGAACTCTGGTAACTGAGCCCCTGGCTTTTCAGTATGGTCAGGAACAGGGACTTTTTGCCGAAGGCTTCACTGGTCACAAGGCTGGCGGTGGTGATAACCAGCATGCCCGGCAGAATGATATTCGGGTTACGTGTCAGTTCCATCAGGGCCATCAGGGCGGCGAGAGGAGCCTGCAGAATAGCTCCCATCATTGCGCCCATACCAAGCATGGCGTAAAAGCCAACGGAAGATGCCTGTTCCGGGAACATATAGCCCCCAACAACCCCCATGGCGCCGCCAATGGTGGCGCCCATGAAAATGGTAGGGCCTATCACGCCGCTGGGCATGCCAAGACCAATGGTCAACCCGGTGATCAGGAGCTTGGCAACACCAACGCCCAGAAGCAGCCAGAATCCAAGTTTGCCATGCATGGTGTCGCTGACGGTGTCGTAGCCAATGCCCATGGTTTCCGGAACGAGTAGCGCAAAAGGCACCATCAGTAAGCCGGCCAGGCTGATTCGCAGCAATACCGGCCTGTGATGGTAGCGCCCCATGCTGTCCACCAGATGAATAAAACCGGCGGCGGCAATGCCGATAATTACCGCGATGACCAGGATCCAGGGAATTTCCAGCAGGGAATTCATGGTCAGGGCCGGTACACTGAACGCCGGTTCGGCCCCGTATACCGCTTGAGTGACGATAGCGGCACTCACCGCGGCAAGAATGATGGGCGTGAAGCCGGCGATGCTGTATTCCATCATCACCACTTCCATAGCGAAAATGACCCCGGAAATGGGGGTGTTGAAAGAGGCAGAAATGGCGGCGGCACAGCCACAGGCAACCAGCGTTCGAATGCTGTTGTTCGGAAGGCGCATCCACTGGCCCAGCAGGCTGGAGAATGCCGCGCCCAGGTGTACCGCGGGCCCTTCCCGGCCGGCTGACTGCCCGGTAGCGACGGTAGTGACACCGGCAATGAACTGGACCACGGCGCTTTTAAAGGAAATATAACCCTGGTGGTAATTCAGTCGCTCCATGATATGAACGACACCCACTTTGCGGTCATGAATGGCCAGCCGATGAAGTAGCAGCCCGAGCCCCAGGGCGCCGGTAAGCGGGAGCAGGCCGCGAGTGAGGATGTCGAGTTCTTCGAAGCTTTCCGAGCCTCCGCCGGGAAGAAAGTATTCCAGCGGCCACTCAATAGCCAGGCGGAAAAGCAGGATGACCGCCCCGGTGACCAGTCCCGAGAGCAGGCCCAGCACCGCCAGTTGCGGGAGGGCGTCCACTCCGGAGAGTTTGCGGCGGAAAACAGGAATCAGGTTTTCTGTGATCTGTTGCCTGATGTTACGCATGGGCGCCGGATTCCGGTTGCGGTGGCAAGGCCATTCAGAGGGTTTTCAGCACATTGTAGCCGTGCCCCGGAAGGGTGCAATAAGTCATTGGCTTATCGTGGTAAACTAACAGCAAATTCTGACCCGATTACGTTGGAGAGAAGAGTGATCAAAACAGGCATCGTTGGTGGTACCGGATACACAGGCGTGGAACTGCTGCGCATTCTAGCGGTTCATCCGGAAGTTGAGGTGAAATGCATAACATCACGCTCCGAAGCGGGCATGCCGGTCGCCGACATGTACCCGAACCTGCGAGGGCATTTCGACCTGGTGTTTTCCGAACCGGATCCTGATGTGTTAGCGGAGTGCGACCTGGTGTTTTTCGCAACGCCTCATGGTGTGGCCATGCGCATGGTTCCGGAACTGATAGAAGCCGGCGTACGGGTGGTGGATCTGTCTGCGGACTTCCGTATTAAAGACCTGGACGTATGGGGCCAATGGTACGGCATGGAGCACGAAACCCCTGAGTGGGTTGCCAGGGCAGTCTACGGGCTGCCGGAGGTGATGCGGGATGAGATTCGTCAGGCTCAGCTGGTTGCCAACCCCGGGTGTTACCCCACAGCTGTGCAACTGGGCTTTCTGCCTTTGCTGGAAGCGGGGCTGGTGGATTCAGGCCGGTTGATTGCTGATGCCAAGTCTGGCGCCAGCGGCGCCGGTCGTCAGGGGAAAATCGGAATGCTGCACGGGGAGGTGGGCGAGAGCTTCAAGGCCTACGGCGCTTCTGGTCACCGCCATTTGCCGGAAATTCGTCAGGGTCTGAGTGCCGCTGCCGGTAAACCGGCGGGCGTGACTTTCGTGCCCCACCTGGTGCCGATGGTTCGTGGCATTGAGGCCACGTTGTACGCTGAACTGAGCGATTCCGCCGATTTTGATCGTTTGCAGGTGTTGTTCGAAGAGCGCTACAAAGATGAACCCTTTGTTGATGTTATGCCGTTTGGCAGTCATCCGGAAACCCGCAGTGTGCGCGGGGCCAATCAGTGCCGTATGGCGCTGCACCGCCAGGAACAGAGCAACATGGTGATTGTATCGTCGGTCATCGACAACCTGGTCAAAGGCGCGGCAGGTCAGGCGGTCCAGAACATGAATATCATGTTTGGTCTGGACGAAACCATGGGGCTGACTGCTCCGGCGCTGCTGCCCTGAGGCTGAATGCAGGTGAGCGAGCGACAGCCGTGTTCTGAACAATCCGATTCCGCCAGGATCCCGAGACGATGGATTCTGCTTCTGTTGGCTTGCGTGCTGGTGGCCGCCATGGTGGGTTATGCGATCGGCATGGCAGAGCAAAGTCGCCAATTCTCCACGGTCGAAACCTCCAATAAGGCGTTACTCGAGGAAGTGGCTGAGCTGCGCGACCAGAAGCACCAGGCCCGATTAAAGCTGGCCAGGCTGGAAAGTGACCGGGCTGTTGATGCTCAGGCAATGAAGGAGGCCAGGAAAGCCATTGTTGCGCTGGAAACCCGAGTCTCCGAACTGGAGTCCGATCTCGGTTTCTACCGCAACATCATGTCACCTTCTGAAACCGAAAAGGGATTCCAGCTGGATCGTTTCGTATTGACACCCACCGACCAGGAGCGAGTGTTTGAATACGCTCTGGTGGCCATCCAGGCCGGTGATAACGAACGCTTTTTGTCTGGTCGTCTCGTCATTACCATTAGCGGGGCTCAGGACGGAGGCCCGTTGGAGCTTCGGTTGCATGATGTCTCAGAAGATGTGGACAATGAGGGCATCGAGTATCGGTTCCGGTATTTCCAGGATGTAGAGGGCAGGGTGGTGCTGCCTGAGGGATTTCAGCCGGAAGAGGTGCGAGTGGTTGCCCGGGGCCGCAGCACAAGTGAGCCGGTTCTTGAAGAAGCCTGGAGCTGGGAGGATTTGTTGGTGCGTGAAAGTCCGAATAGTTGATTGTTTTACTCAGGAATACCATAATCACCGACAGACGAATTTTGCCGGAGGCAGACCTTGAGTGTAGTGCAGCAACAAATGGCAGCGCCGTTCTTCTTTAGCGACAGTGCGGTAACCAAAGTACGTGAACTGATAGAGGAAGAGGGCAACCCGGATCTCAAGCTGCGCGTGTTTGTGACCGGGGGCGGCTGTTCCGGGTTCCAGTATGGCTTTTCCTTCGATGAAAATCAGGAGGAAGACGACACTGTGGTGGAACATGACGGCGTGAAGTTGCTGGTGGATCCCATGAGCTACCAGTATCTCGTCGGGGCAACCGTTGACTACCAGGAGGGGTTGCAAGGCTCCCAGTTTGTCGTCCAGAACCCGAATGCCACCTCTACGTGTGGCTGCGGCAGCTCCTTCGCTATCTGACCTTATGCCGGGTGAATTGCACCCAGTACACGCTCGCCTTTTGCTCCGGTTACCTCCGGAACATTGCCCGCCAGTCCCCGCAGGGTTTGCCTGGCCAGCCAGGCAAATGCCACTGGCTCCACCCACTGGGGGTCAAGGCCGATCTCGGCTGTGGTTCTGAGCGCCACGGAACCAAGCCCCTTCCTGAGTTCTTCCATAAGCAGTGGATTGAACGTACCGCCTCCGCAGGCATAAACCGCCATGCTGGTCGATGATTCCGGCAGTTGCCGGAGTATTGTGGTAGCCGTTAACTGAAGCAGTGTTCTCTGGACATCTTCGGGAGGAACATCGTCAAAGCGTTGCAGATGAGTGTTGACCCAACCCAGGTTAAAACGCTCTTTACCGGTGCTTTTCGGTGGCGGTTTCACGAAATAGGCATCGGATAGCAGGCTCTCCAGCAATTCAGAGTTCACGTTGCCTTCGCTGGCCCACTGACCGCTTTCATCGTAGTGTTTTCCGGTCTGGTCGTAACACCAGGCGTCCATCAGCGCATTGGCGGGGCCGGTATCGAATCCGGTGATCGCGGCGGCTGTATCGGCCGGCAGCCAGGTAATATTGCCGATGCCGCCAAGGTTAAGGATGCACCGGTCCTGCTTCGTCGAGCGGAACAGCCAGCGATGAAAGGCCGGGACCAATGGCGCGCCCTGTCCCCCGGCTGCGAGATCACGGCTACGGAAATTCGACACCGTGGTAACTCCGGTCGTCTCGGCAATAACAGAAGGGTTGCCGATCTGTATTGAGAAGGGCGCAGTACCGGACGGCTGATGGCGAATCGTTTGTCCGTGGCTGCCTATGGCATGGATGTCGGTGCTTTCTATTTCTGCCCGGTGGATCAGTTCATTTGCGGCGAGCGCAAAATGTTGGCCGGTCAGAGTGTCGAGCTCCCCGAGTTCGTCCGGGTCAGCATGATTTCCGATGGCCTGTAAGAGACGGACTCGAAGGTCCTCGGGATAGGGGAGTGAAAAAGAGTCCAGTATTCTTAACCGCTGATCGTCAAACGACACCAGCACAGTGTCTACTGCATCCATGCTGGTGCCCGACATCAGACCGAGCCAATACTTCGCGCTCATTCGCTCGAAGCCATGGCCAGTTGTTGAGGGTTCTCGCGAAAAACGTTGAACTGGGCGAGTCTTTGCTCTGTGGCCTGCTTGAACCGTGCCATTTCGCTGGACGGGATCGGCTTGGCGTCCGGCAGTTTCACTGTGCGTGAATTTTTGGCTGCACCATTGATGCGGAATTCATAATGCAGGTGAGGCCCGGTAACCATCCCTGAAGAACCAAGGTAACCAATCGTCTCACCCTGCTTTACCCGGGTGCCGCTCTTTATTCCCTTGGCAATGCCGCGCATGTGGGCGTAGAGCGTTGTGATGTTGTCACCATGCTGCAAAATAACGGTACGACCGTAACCACCTTTCCAGCCGGAGAACTTCACCCGGCCGCTACCCGCTGCTTTGATGGGTGTGCCCGGAGGTGCTGCATAGTCAGTGCCTTCGTGTGGACGAACCACGTCGAGCACCGGGTGTCGGCGCTGAAGGTTGAACGGTGAGGAAACGCGGGCATTGATCGGGACACGCAAAAAGGCTTTGCGCATGCTTTTGCCTTGCGGGGTATAGTAATCAGCGTCACCGTTGCTGTCGGTATAAAGCAGCGCCACGTGTTCGCTGTCGCGGTTGATCAGTCGGGCCGATAATATTCGGCCCGTATCGAACTTTTTCCCGTCTACATACAGTTCTTCATAGACCAGCTCGAATCGGTCACCTTTTCGAATGTCGTAAACGAAGTCGATAACCCAGCCGAAGATGCCGCTCATTTCCATGGTCAGCCGGTCAGTGAGCCCGGCTTCACGGGCGGCGAGGTAGAGGGAGCCATCAATCTCCCCGGAAGCAAAAACCGGCCGGGCTTCGGGTTCCCGGACTTCGGTTTCGCCGGTGAAGCCCTCTTCGGCTTTCGTGATTTTAAGTGACTCTAGCAAGCTGCGCTTCAGCTCTATTGCTACCAGCTGGCCTTCATCATTGGTGCCGAACTGAATTTTCTCTCCCGCATACAGGCGTTGAAGCTTATCCGCTTCGCCTTCGCCATGAATTACAGAAAGCATGATGCCATCGTTAAAGCCGGCTTTTTTGAAAAGCGATGAGAGAGTGTCGCCAGACTTGATATCGAACGCTTGCCAGTCGATGTCCGGCAGCGATGATTTCGCCTGAGGGGCCGCATTCCCGGCATTGGCGCCTGGCGCTATAGATGCTTGTTGTGCGGTGTCTGGCCCGGCCCCTTTGCTGACGGTCGCGTTGTTGGCGGAAGAGGCCTCTTTCCCGGCATCGCCTTGCTGGTCAAGGTCAATGGTGTAGGACATCCGTTTGGCTTCCACATCAGTGCTGGGACTCATGAGTGCTGCGGTACTGATTAGTGCCGTAGCCGCAGCTGCCAGGGTTATGTGTGTCTTCGACAAATTCTTGAGCACGGGCCTCACCCACTTTTGATATGTATTCCGGCAAGTTGTACTGGCTATTTCAACGCCAGATCAATTATAGACCAACAGATTACCGTATATGACGGAAGTGG
>JAVLAV010000269.1:0-510 GCA_031580735.1 Marinobacter sp. | reverse complement strand
CTTCAATACCCGGCACCTGGCGACTCTTGAGCGCCTCCATCAGCAGGTGGACGCGAATACGGGTGGTCAAATCCAGCAGATTCTCGCCATATTCCAGCAGGATGTAGCCATCCCCGGCCTGGCGATAAACCACCTGAGGACGCTCGCCACTGGCAGGAAGACTGGCCAGAACACAGGGCGAAACCTCAGCAATGGATGTATTGACCGGGAGTTGCTGCCAGCTTTGTGGCAAAGGGCGCAGCTGATCAATGGATATTTGCCACTGGCGATCCAGCTCCAGGGCAGCATCAAAACTCAAGGGCACAAAGCGGATTTGATCGCCCGGTTTAACCTGCCCCACTTTCCACAATTCGGCTTTGGCAATGGTCACCGGGCAGACAAAACCACCCAGGCTGGGGCCGTCCTTCATCAGAATAACCGGGCTGTCGCCGGTGAAGTTGACTGCCCCTATGGCGTATTCACAATCATGGACATTGGACGGGTGAAGACCGGCTTCGCCGCCATCGGTTC
>JAVLAV010000268.1:0-511 GCA_031580735.1 Marinobacter sp. | reverse complement strand
ATTGCCAAAGAACCCAGACCCGGCCTGGCCAAAACCCGGCTGATTCCGGCGCTGGGCGCCGAGGGTGCGGCGCAACTGGCTGACCGCCTGCTGAAACACACACTGGAGCAGGCACTGACAGCCGCGATCGGCCCGGTGGAGCTGTGTGTTGCGCCCGACTCCCGGGCACCCTATTGGCAACAACTGCCAATGGCCTCGGAGGTTGAGCTGTCTCAGCAGGTCGACGGTGATCTCGGGCACCGAATGGCTGCCGCCGCTCAACACGGGCTGGCGAATGGTATACCCGTGATGTTGATCGGCACCGACTGTCCCGCACTTGAGGCCGCGCAACTCAAAGCCATGGCGGCCTCTCTGCACAGCCACGACGCCTGTCTTTGCCCGGTGTCTGACGGAGGATATTCGCTGCTGGGCCTGCACCGGCCAGAGCCATCCGTTTTCCGGGATATTCCCTGGAGCACCAGCGAAGTTGCCGGGTTAACCCGCCGGAAATTCCACCAGTTGGGATGGCGCT
>JAVLAV010000267.1:0-512 GCA_031580735.1 Marinobacter sp. | reverse complement strand
GGCAGGGAATAACCAAGCAGATCTTCTTGGGACTTCGTGAGCGGGATCAGGGTGTGGATTATCTGAATTCGTTCATGACTATGGCACGGGGTATTCGCTGGAGATAGGCTCTTGCGGTAAACTGCGCAAAAAATCCAACCAGGGAATCCGATCATGAGCGATATACCCGCAGATCTCAAATACATTGAAACTCACCAGTGGGTCCGTGTTTCCGATGACGGTACGGCGACCGTTGGTATAACCGATTTTGCCCAGGAACAGCTGGGTGATGTGGTTTACATCGGCGTACCCGATCTTGGTGTCACGGTGAACGGTGGCGAGGAGGCCGGAGTGGCAGAGTCGGTCAAGTCGGCTTCAGATGTGTTCAGCCCGGTCACCGGTGAGGTTATTGCAGTGAATGAGACCCTTGAAGATGAGCCGGAAAAGGTGAATGAAGATCCTTATGGGGATGGCTGGCTGTTTAAGGTGAAACTGGTTGATCAGGGTGAGCTTGACGGCCTGATGGATCCTGA
>JAVLAV010000266.1:0-513 GCA_031580735.1 Marinobacter sp. | reverse complement strand
CTTTGAGGCCGCCTCCCGGAACACGTCAGAGATGATTATTTAATGAACGAAGCACTGCCCGACCTTGTTGCACATTTTCACGTCAAGCGTGGCCTGTTCCGGCGCGAACGGGTCGAGGCGGCCCTGTTCGAGCTGGATAATTTTGGCTGTGTGATGAAAACCGACAGGGTATTCAATCCCGGCGATACGGTTGTTCTCGACCTGGTTATGGAAATGCCCTTTGATAATATCCATGCCGATGGCATATCGGGCCTCGTAACAGAGCGCAGAAAGCACTGTAGCAACTTCTTCTATTCGATTGATTTTGTAGAATTTAATGGCCAGACATCTTCCGCTCTGGCGGACAAGCTCAAGCGGATACGGGATGTAGTCAGGAAAAAGCAGTTACTGAAGTCCCGACGTTCTTCCGGACCATCTTCCGGCCTTAGACAAATGGCCTGAAACAGCACGCCTCACATCCAAACCGCAGCGTAAGGAGACAATCCTCATGGCCAAGAAAGCCAACAAGCAAAA
>JAVLAV010000265.1:0-513 GCA_031580735.1 Marinobacter sp. | reverse complement strand
CAGGCGCAGTTCAAGCACCAGGGTCCGGTGCAATGCCGGGGCATCGCCAAACAGCACCGCACCAAGATCCGTCAGCGTCAGGGCCACGCTGCCAATGGCCACAGACAGGCCAATGGCCAGCAAGCTGGCCAATGCCAGAATCAGTAGTGGTAATCCAATGGGGCGAATCAACACCACACTCCGGAATCAGCGCCGGCCACGGGCCACCTCGAGCTTTTCACAGAATAACCGGGTGCCTTCCAGCATGCGCGGTGTGGGGCGCTGCACCAGTGAGGGTGGAATGAAAAACAGGTTGTCCCGCACCGTGGCGGTCATTTCCGGAAAGTCTTGCCAGCGGGTCAGCCAGTGGCGGTTTTCCTCGCCCATGCCGCCGGCCAGGATGGCCTCCGGGTCGGCGGAGATCACCGCTTCCGGGCTGATTCGGGGCACCAGGCGGTCCAGGTCACCAAAGACGTTGTCACCCCCGCACAGCTGAATCATTTCACCAATCAGGTGCTTATCGTTCACCGTCAT
>JAVLAV010000264.1:0-513 GCA_031580735.1 Marinobacter sp. | reverse complement strand
ATTCAAGTTATGAACATGGAGGAGGCTATATGGCTGACTATCCAGTGAAAGACGAGAATTATGATCTTATCAGTACCCTGTACCATGCCTCTCAGGGCCTTCATCACACCAAGCAGTACATCAAAGACGCCGAAAAAGGTGGCGCCAGTGAAGTTGTTGAGTTCTTCAAAGATATTGAAAGTATTTATCAGGAACTGAACGACAAGGCGAAAGCCGAACTGAAGAACCGGCTTTGATGCCGGGCTCATGAATGTGAAGGACGGAATGGGTTGGCGGCCGGGGCTGATCAAGCTTACGCCGGACGTCAACCCGTTGCCTCAGAATTCCAGACAGCTCAGAGTGAGTGCCCCAACAGCCCCAGAACCCCTATCACGATCAGATAGCCCGCTACGATGTAATTGAGCAGCTTCGGGAATACCAGTATGGCAATGCCGGCACCCAGGCTGATCAGCGGTGCGAGTTGAATATTCAGCGTCATAACACGGCTCCTGTCTGGGTTATTTCTTGACGAAT
>JAVLAV010000263.1:0-514 GCA_031580735.1 Marinobacter sp. | reverse complement strand
GGCAGCGCCCAGCATTATCTGTTGCTGGACGAATTCTATCGCACCAGCATTCACCTGGCCGGCCAATACCCCTTGTGGTGGCTGGTGCCTGTGGACTCCGAACACCGCTATGACGAATGCCGGCGCCGGCTGGTTGACTGCCGCTTTATCAAACCCCAGGAATACATCGATTTTGGCCCGGTGCCTGCCATTCCCCCCGAGGAATTCCCCGGGGCCGGCATCTGGCAGTTGTACAAGGGCATCGATGCGCCCTGGAAAGCCATACTCAAATTGTTGCTGATTGAGTGTTACGCCACCGATCAGAAGCAAAGCCTGCTGTCGGCGAGTTTCAAACAGGCTGTGCACGAGGGCCGGCTCAGCGTTGATGAGCTGGACCCCTACATCATGCTTTACCAGCGCCTGGAAAGCTGGCTGGGCAATCAGGATGCTGAAGACCGGCTGGATCTGGTCCGGCGCAGCCTGTACCTCAAGGCCGGCCTGCCCCTGAGCCGGGCCGGGATGGTGGGTGATCAAT
>JAVLAV010000262.1:0-515 GCA_031580735.1 Marinobacter sp. | reverse complement strand
AGGATTCACCGGTCCAACCTGATTGGTATGGGCGTTATGCCATTGCAGTTCCAGAACGGAGTAGACCGTAAGAGTCTCAAACTTACAGGTGAAGAGACCATCAGCATCAAGGGTCTGTCCGGCGACATCAAGCCGGGCCAGAAACTGGAGATGACGGTGACCTATCCGGACGGCAACACGGAAACCTGTGAACTGCTGTCGCGGATTGATACTGCCAACGAGGCGGTGTATTACCGCCATGGTGGCATCCTGCACTATGTGGTGCGGGAAATGCTGAAGTCTGCATGAAGGTAAAAGACTGACCAGGGAAAGTTCCCTGGTCAGTCTTTCGACGAGGGTTCGTGTTGTGGCAGTTCAATCCAGAACGTTGACCCGATACCTGCGGTGGAGCAAAAGCCGACGGAGCCCCCCATTCTTTCTATGAGCTCCCGGGTAATGGCAAGCCCTAGCCCGGTCCCGCCTCCGGTACGGGTATTGGAACTGTCCGCCTGGGCAAACTTCTCGAATATCTGGTC
>JAVLAV010000261.1:0-517 GCA_031580735.1 Marinobacter sp. | reverse complement strand
CGCTGGTGATCGTTAAAGCGGCTTTATTGGTCGATCATTTTATGGAAATGCGGTGGGCGCCACCGGAGTGGCGGCTGGCGTCACAAGGATGGGCAATTATTGTAGTTACAGCTTTGGCGGGACTTCACCTAAGCCTTTGAGCTTCAAGCGCGAAGTAACCGTCGGGCTGAGGAAGGCTTTTAAAACTCCCAATACATTCGCGGAAAGCCAGGACAGTGATAGAAAAGGTTGGTCGGGGGAGGCCTTTCCAAAAATTTGTGGAGCCAGGGATGGCGGAACATAAGCGCCCATGGAGGGCTCGAGCGCTTTTTGGAAAGGCCTCCCCCGACCAATCCATACTCCCAATCAACCGATCACAGCAAGCGCCGCGGAAAATAAGGAGATTTACCACCAATAGCCTGCGCCAGGGAAATCATCCCCCACAGCACAAACGACGTGTGCAGAACCACCGCCCACACGATGGCAAAGGTCCAGAAGTTACCCGTATTGCCAAACAGCAGCCAGCAAATGCCGATGC
>JAVLAV010000260.1:0-518 GCA_031580735.1 Marinobacter sp. | reverse complement strand
GGGAGGGGGCCTAGTTGCCCTCCATTTTTTTATCACTTAAAAAGAGCACTAGAACTTTTAATTTCCATTCTAATGAGCCCTCCCACGATATTCTAGGACCACTGGGCTGATACGATCACTTCTGGGGGAAAAAAACAACAAAAAAACAAAACAACAAATAAACACGCATCCGTGATCTTTCTTCTGGCAAAAAATGCAAAATTCCACATTTTTGTAGATAGGAGCTTGAAACCTCTACAGTAGGGTTCTCTGATACGCTGAATATGATGGTGTGATTTTCATTAAGGTTCTATAACTTTTAGGGGGTCTTTCCCCCTTTTTTCTACAATCAGCTAAATTTTCTCAGGCGCGTAACTTTTGGTGAGTAAGACTTAACTTGATGAAACTTATATATTTGAAATCAGCATTGAAATCTGATTCTTTTGATGTATCTATTGGTATCAAAAACCCGTTTTCTAGAGTTTCGGTTACCATTGAGCCGGGTCGCTGGCCAACGTTACGGATGCACCTTATTTTCG
>JAVLAV010000025.1:0-34503 GCA_031580735.1 Marinobacter sp. | reverse complement strand
CCTTTCGCCACTCTGCGCGAAGCATTGTCACTGATGAAAAGAAATAATGTGAAATCGTTGGTGGTCGAGCGCCAGAACGAGCACGATGCCTGGGGCCTGATCAGCTACACCAATGTATTGAAAGCCGTGATTGCAGAAGACGGCGATATCGACCTGCTCAACGTTTACGATGTCTGCGCCAAACCGGTGATCAGTGTTGGAAAAAACCTTGCGCTCAGGCACGCGGCGAGCCTGATGACTGAGCACAGAGTAAAGCGCCTGCTGGTGCTGGACGATAACGAAATCGAAGGTTTCGTGGTGATGGACGACATCATGGGCGCTCTGCTGGAAACCATTGACTGAGCCTGCATAAACCCGACTCAGTATCCGGCTCAGGTGCGACACATCACCAGCAATAGATCCCCTTCGCACAAACCAAGATAGGTATCCCGAGGCGGATTCATCAACAAGTGCCGGCCCCGATCGTCGGCTTTGGCCCGGTAGATGCCCAGAGCCACTTCACCCTTCGCCGCGACTATTTTTTCCAGCACCTGAAAGCTGGTGCTGGCCGGTAACGGATAATCATGAGGATCCCGGAACTGGATTTCTGCACCGCCCACGGTGAACAGATCATCCAGCACAGCGCGCAATTCACGGCGCAGCGCAACCTGGGCCAGAATATGGCTGAGAATCATCGGACTGATCAACATTTCACTCTGATGGCCGTACAGCAGATGCCGGTTGTCCGGATCGCTCAGTTCCATGATGACCTGTGGCCGCCCCGAAGAGCGGGACAGAATGTCTTCCAACTGAAGGTAACCGACCATAGCCCGGGCATCCGCTTCTTCATCGGAACCGATACGATCACTGCTCAGCAGTATAACGGTATCGTAGGAAGCCGGCTTCAGCTTTCTCAGGTCATCTTCCACCATGTAATCCGCTTCCAGCAGACGACCGTTTACATGGCTCAGGTCAACACCATGCCGGCGAATCTCCCGTTCCCGCTCATCCAGGGGAATCGCAGACACCAGATCCAGCTCAAATGACCAGCTCCGATAACTGGCAAACTCAGCTGCCAGGCTGGGCACCCGCCGGTTCCAGCCAAGCACCAGCACACGGTGGGTTCGGTCCTGCGCTTTATGCGGAGCAGGCCGCACAGTGCGCTCGAAACCGGCCAGGCGCTCGGCTTTCGGGTCGGCCCCGGTATGGTCGTAGTCACAGGCCAACAACACCACACGATCCTCAGGGCGAATCACCGTGTCTCCGGCAGCCGGCACGTCCACCTGCCACCGGTGATCACCGGAGGGGTGCAGCAAGCCCAGAACAATGGCGTGCGGTCTTTGAGTGGCCAGCTCTGAAACGGTAAGACCATCTGCTGTTTCACCGCCACGAACAAAAATCTCATTGCCTTCACCGGCCGTAAGCAGCTCGTTATAGACTTCAGAAAGATTCGGGTGCAGCACATTCTGCACCATCAAACGGCTGATAGTGGCGTCACCGGCCACCACTTCAACAGACCCGGGGTAGGCGCGCTCGATAACCGGCAACTTGCGCATGTCCTGGATTTCCGCCACCACAAACGGCAGCTCCGTGGCGAAATGCCGGGCCTGTGCGGCAATAGACAGCAGTGCTTTCACAGTTTCCACATCGGATGTTACAAAGCTGCCGGCCCCGTATACCTGGCTGGGCACAATAACCGCAGCCGCATCGAGGCAGGCAACCCGGTGCAGGGCTTCAGGCTGAATGGCAGAGCCACTACGCAGAATGACTTCTCGGGCCCTGCGACCAATGCCCGGCTCACTGCGCAATTCGTGCAGCTGCCCGGCGCCGGCTTCTTCGGCCAGCACCACTACGCGCAGTTTCTGGGTGTCGTGTTTTTCCAGAAAACGCCGCATCCGGCCCGGCGAACCAAACAACTCCGAGACCAGTGGCGGTGTCTGCGCGGTCCAGCCCAGCACCACCATGTGGTTTTTAAGCGTCACCGGGGTCAGCCCACGCTCAAGATCGGCCATTTTGGCGATCAGCCAACGAGTCAGGATGGCCACCAGGGTACCCATGAACACCACATAGCCGGAGACAGTCAGCAGTGTGGAAACAATGCGCTGCCAGGTGCCAACGTCGTCACCCAGGTAACCCGGGTCGGTCAGACGCAGAAATGCCCACCAGATGGCAGAACCGGCATCCTCGAATTCTTCAGCCTGCGGCAACAGGACCAGCAGGCCGCCCAGCAACGAAATCAGGCCGATAAAGAAGGCGACAACCAGTAGCTGGAAGCCGGCGCCTTTAACCAACTGGCGTTCAACAATGAATTTAACCCGGTCAATCAGGCGAAATGGCAGCATGGTGTTTCCTGTGCTGAGATAGTGCCCACACAGGATAGAACAAAGTGCAGTGAAAGAAGAGTACCGCGAAAGAAGAGTGCCTCAGGCTTTGTGGCCTCGGGCCACTTCGAGGCCCGCCTCCAGCGTCGGAGTGAAATAGCTGACACCGGCTTCCGGCTCAAGCCCCGCTCGAGTGAGCGTTTTCAGCGGCTGGAACTGAAGATCAGCAACCACAATCTTGCTGCCGCTCTCCCGACAGGTGGCGATCAGCTTGGTGAGAGCGGACAGCCCGCCGGCATCCAGTACCGTGACACCGTCCATATACAGGACAAAACCACGGGCTTCCCGGGACAACTCGGCCAGCTCACCAAAAATACGATCAGCAGCGGCGAAAAACATCGGGCCATTGATCTTGAATACCCGCCAGCCCTCGGGAAGCTGTTCACGGTTGATACGCTTACTGGCAGTGATGTCCGTCACCCGTGTCATCTTTGCCATTTCCTGCATGAACAACACGGCCGCCAGCAGCACACCGGTGGTGATGGCAATCACCATGTCCAGGGCCACGGTCAGGCCAAAGCAGGTAAGAAACACCAGAACATCGCTGCGGGGTGCCGTTTTCAGCAGGTGCACGGCCTTGGGTGCCTCACTCATGTTCCAGGCCACCATGATCAACAGCGCGGCCATGGCCGGCATCGGCAGGTAGGCCAACACACCCGCCAGCGAAACCAGTGCCAGCAGTACCACCAGCGCATGCACCATAGCCGCCACCGGCGACTGCGCCCCGGCCCGGTAATTGGCCGCGGAACGGGCAATGGCCGCAGTGGCAGTAATACCGCCGAAAAAGGGCACCAGAATATTGCCGATACCCTGGCCCATGAGTTCGCTGTTGGCGCTGTGCCGCTTACCGGACATGCCGTCGAGCACGACCGCACACAGCAAAGATTCAATGGCCCCAAGCATGGCGATGGCGAAGGCGGCGGGCAGCAGCTCGCGCACCATATCCCAGGAAAGCCCCAGTGGCTGGCCATCGGCTCCTGGTTGCTGCCAGGGCCAGGCAAATTCCGGCAGGAATGGCGGAATGCCGGCACCCATGGAGCCATCCGGCAGCAAATAGCTGAAGCGCGAGCCGATCGTTTCAATGCCTGCTCCACTGGCATTCAGCAACAGCGCCAGACCACTGCCCACCAGAACCGCTGGCAAATGCGCGGGCACCGGGGTTCGCAATCTCGGCCACAACAGCATGGTCGCCAACGTGGCAACTGCCACCAGGGTGCTCATGCCACTCGCTTCCGGTAGCGTCTGGGCCAGTACCGACAACTTGTCCCAGTAATGCTCAGGCATGGATTCCAGCGGCAGACCCAGGAAATCCTTCACCTGCAGGGTGGCAATCACGACCGCAATACCACCGGTAAAGCCCAGGGTGACAGCCTCGGGAATGTACTCAATAAACCGGCCCAGCCGCATCACCGCCATGATGATCAACAGCACACCGGACATCAGCGTTGCCAGTAACAAACCACCGAGGCCATACTCTTGGGCAATCGGATAGAGAATGACGACAAACGCCGCCGTAGGCCCGGAGATGCTGAAACGGCTGCCGCCAGTCAGGGCAATCACAAAACCGGCAATAAAGGCGGTATACAGCCCGTACTGCGGTGCAACACCACTGGCAATGGCCAGAGCCATGGCCAGTGGAATAGCAATAATGCCCACCGTAACGCCGGCCATAACATCCTTCAGGAAACGGTGCCCATCGTACCGTTCGCCCAGACAAGCCTCGCGAAAGGCATGGGCAATACGCAGAGAAAACAGATGGGCTCGATGGGGCATGACGTTACTCGACGACTGGAATTTGTTTACATTATATGGTTGTTATTTGTACATTCAATGTTAATCTGATTAACATATAAGATTTACAGAACGACATGCAGAGAGATACCTTCAGACCATGGAAAACCGCACCGCAAGACTGACACTGCTGATCGATCCGGAGAAAAAAGCGACTTTCGAGGCGCTGTGCAAAGAAGACGATGTCACGCCCTCCCAGAAAGTCCGGCAATTTATTCGTGAATACGTGGAATCCAGGCTCGGCCCCGATTGGCGGGAGCAACATCAGCAGAAAACCGATTGAGCCGAAGGGCGTATAACACCACTATGAAAACACTCCTTTTCGCCCTGATTCTTTTCGCCCTCACCCTCTCCGGATGTGTTGCCATGCCGCTTGAAACTTCACAACTTGCGCCACCGACAAGCCAGTACCAGGCTCATATTGTAGACCCGCGAACCGGAGACACCCTCTCCGTTGCCCGGTTGGCATCAGAACTGGCGAACACGGATGTTGTGGTGATCGGTGAACACCACGGCCATCACGCATCGCATTTGCTGCAGGCGCAGTTACAGCAGTCCCTGTTCAGGCAAACCCCGGAGCAGGTCCTGAGCATGGAACAGTTCAACCTGGATCATCAGCAGGCCCTGAACGATTACCTGGCAGGCCGCACCGGCGAAACCGAAATGCTCGAAGACAGCCAGGCCTGGGACAACTACCGGGGCTCCTACCGGCCACTGGTGGAGTTTGCCCGGCACAACAGCGTTCCGGTGATCGCCGCCAATGCGCCTGCGGATGTCGTCCGCTGTGTCGGACGCAAAGGCCCGGATTATCTGGACAGCCTTAGCCCCTCTTTGCGGGCCGAATTGCCGGATTCCCCTTTCCTGGACACACCGGCCTACAAGGCCAAGTTTGCTGAAGCCATCCGTGGCAGCCACGGCACTGGCGATGAGGCGATTTCCGAGCGCATGATGAACAGCTACCGGGCGCAGCTGCTGCGCGACAACACCATGGCCGACCGGATTCTCCAGGCCCGGGCGGCACACCCGGGCCATCAGGTCATTCACCTGACCGGCACCTTCCACAGCGAGGAGCGCCTGGGCACCGTTGCCGTACTGGAAAAGCGGGCCCCAGAGCTGACTATCGCCGTAATCTCACCGATCTTCTGGCCAGAAGACGCCGCTACTGCGCCGCTGAAAGGAAATCGCGACCAGGGTGACTACCTCTATTTTATCCAGCCGCTGCCAGAAGAATTCAAAGACACTGACCGTGAACGCAAAGCCATGCAGGAGCGCTTCAGCCGTAGCAAACCGACAGACTGCGAATGAGGCAACGCTCGTTCAGGCCAGTGCCGAGCGGAACACGGCAAGATCCTGATCGCTGAACAACACAAACCGGATCAGGCGCATATGGCTCATCTCCGGCACCACTTCCCGGACAGCAGCAACCGCCACCCTGGCGGCATCTTCCACCGGATAACCGAAAGCACCGGTGGAAATTGCCGGAAAGGCCACTGACGCCAGGCCTCCGGCATCCGCCAGCAGCAAGGCGTTGCGATAACAATCGGCGAGCAGGCGGTCAGAAGGCTGATCCACTCCGTACACCGGCCCAAGGCAGTGAATGACATAACGGTTCGGCAAATCATGCCCCCCGCTGATGACCGCCTGGCCGGGCGCGATGGGCGCCAGCTCTCGGCACTCCTGTGCCAGACCGGGACCTGCCGCCGAATGAATAGCGCCCGCCACACCGCTGCCCGGCATCAGCCGGGCATTGGCCGCGTTAACGATGGCGTCGATATCAGGCTGATGGGTGATATCGCCCTGCACACATTCAATAGCCACATCTGTCATGTTTATCCTCTTTTCCGCACACCGGCTTACCGGTAATCTTGGATGAATCAAGGATAGCAGCCAGTGCCGGCCTTTTCGGCATGCCTCAGTTCAAGGAGTGTCCCATGAAAATTGTTTCCGCAGTCATTCTCGGCGTCAGCGCCATCATCGCCGCCATGTTGCTCAGTACCGGTCTCACGGATTTACGCACGGGCGACCGTTACGTCACCGTCAAAGGTGTGGCAGAGCGTGAAGTGCAGGCCGATCTGGCACTGTGGCCGCTGCGGTTCGTGGCAACCGGCGACACCCTTGGCCAGGCCCAGGAAAAGGCCCGGGTGAGTCGCGAGGCGATCATGGCATTCCTCAAACTGCAGGCCATCGACACCTCAGCCGTGGAACTGCAACGGCTGGACGTCACCGACACCCGCGCCAATGCCTACAGCGGCAACAATAACCCTCAGAAGTTCATCATTAATCAGACACTGATGGTACGCAGCACCAATATCGACCGGGTACGCCAGGCGGCGCAGAATGTCAGTGAACTGGTGGATTCCGGCGTGGTGCTGTCTTCTGACTACGGCCCCAGCGGGCCTACCTACCTGTTTAACCGCCTGAATGACATCAAACCGGAAATGATTTCAGAAGCCACCACGGCGGCCCGGGAAGCGGCAAGCCAGTTTGCCCAGGATGCCGACGCCAGCCTGGGCGGTTTGCGCCGCGCCAATCAGGGCGTGTTCCAGATTCTGGCCCGGGACCAGGCACCCGGCATTTCCGAACCACAGCAACCGGTAAAAACCGTGCGGGTAGTTTCCACTTTTGATTACTACCTGGAATAACCCTGTTACTGGGTTTCAACCATCTCGTCGGTCACCTGAAACTCGCCGGCCAGCCAGCGCATGATTTCGCCGGCGGCCGGATGGTCGAAGGCATCGTAGGTGTGCATTAGCGCCTGCTTGCGCTCGTCACTCAAACGGCCAAGGCCCGTGTCCTGCAAGGCCATAAGATCCTGGCGCAGCTGGCTGGCCAGTTCCTGGCCCAGCACCTCCCGGGCAGCGTGTAAAAACGCCTGACCATACTGATAATCCGGCCCCAGGCGATAACTCTCTGCCAGAGTCAGGGCCGGTATCGTCGTCAGGGTCGGTTGCAGTGCCGGGTTGATGGCATGGCCCGCCAGCCAGGCAGCGTTGCCGGCCGGACGACCGGTAAAGCCACGCAAATGCAGGTGTCGGGACATACGATCACCATCGTTCACCGGGTAGTTATCCCACAGCACCGGTTTACGCCCAAGCAGTTTACCAACCCGTTTGAGATGGCCCGGAGTGATTTCCCGGGAGCAGACTTCCTCACCGGTCCAGAACACCTGAATCGAAGGGTCCAGTGCCGCCCCCAGGGTTTCCAGATAATTCGCCGGCCGCTCGCCGAACACCCGGTCCAGAACTGGGTCATCGGAATAATAGCTGGGGCAGATACTCAGGCGGGGAATATCGGTGTGTTCACGAACCCAATGCATCAACTCGGCCTGAACACGGGCCAGATCCGGAATGTCGGCCCGCATGTCATCAAACAGGATCGCCAGTTCATCCAGCCCCAGCTTTTCCAGAGCCCTGAGCTTGCCAGCGAGCTGCTCTTGCGCATTCTGATCAAAGTTATTGAAGATCTCGTAGGGGCTCAGGCCCACACCGAAGCGCATGCCCTGCCTGTGACAAAAACGGGCGAAATCAGCGAGCTTCCGGAATTGCTCTTCGGGATGAGGTTCCTGCCAGCGCCGCCGAAGCCAGGCATCGGCCTTGGGTGCATACAGATAGAAATCGTAACCATGGGGTGCCAGGGTCTGAACCAGTTGCCGCCGTTCTTCCCAGCTCCACAGTGGGCCATAGAAGCCTTCGATGATCCCCAGCGACACTGCCATTCATACCTCCCCGTTGCGGTCGTTCTCTATACCGCCAGATGCTCAAATTCGGTCATTCATCAGTATTATCGACGGGTGGCTGCAAAACAAGTTCAACCCGGCGATTGCGTGCGCGGCCTCGCTCGGTGTCATTGCGTGCCAGAGGCCGGGTATCGGCATAGCCCGTGGCCTGCATTCTCGAGGACGGGATGCCGTCGGCCTCGAACAGCCGCACCACACTGCCGGCCCGGGCCGAAGACAACTCCCAGTTCGAAGGGAAACGCTGACTGCGCACCGGCACGTTGTCCGTGTGTCCGGCCACAGTAATCCTGTAATCCGACTCCGCCAGCAACGGAACAAGTTTCTCCAACTGATCAATACCCTGATTGGTCAGCGTTGCGGCGCCGGATGCGAACAGTATCTCGCTGCTGACCCGGAGGCTGACCCCGCCCTCCTGTTCAATCACTTCCACTTCTTCACTAAGGCCCGCCTCCTGCAGAAAACTCAGGGCCCGGCCTGCAAATTCAGCCGCAGGGTTGACCGGTTCCGTGGTCATTTCCGGCACAGCGGTTTCGGCCAGAGGGTCATTCACGGTTGCCACTTCCACCCTCTGCACCTCCCCGGCCCCCGGTGTGTCGGAAGGGCCACCAGAGAACGCCAGCATTACCACGAAGACCACCAGTAACAGAGTGATCACATCCAGATAAGTAATAAGCCAGCTGTCTTCCTCGGCACTGCTAACCAGCGGAATCCGCAGACTGTCAGAGCGCCGGGCCACCCTGGAAGCCGCCTGATCAAGGTCAGACATCCCGGACGCCCCCTGTTTTAGTGGCAGACCCACCTTTTGCCGTTCGGGGCGGCGCCGTTACCGCTGGCCTCACATCACGGATCTCATCGTCATAGCTGGCGACAAAGGATTTCAGGGTTTCCCGCATCAGCGACGGGCTGCGCTTCTTACTCATCATGGAAATGCCCTGCATCACCATGCGCATCAGAATAATCCGCTGTTCCGTGCGACGCTCCAGCTTCACGGCCACCGGACGGAAGATCAGGTTGGCCAGCAGAATGCCGTAAAAGGTGGTCATCAGCGCGATGGCCAACTGCTGGCCGATAACATCCATGCTGCCGTTGTCCAACAGGAACATCATATTGATCAGCCCGACCAGGGTACCGATCATGCCGAACGCCGGGGCAAAACTGGCCATCACCCGGAACAGCTGAGCTTCAGCATGCTCCCGGGCCCTTAGCCGGGCGACCCGCCACTCCATGAAGTCCATAATGTCTTCTTCCGGATTCAGCTCGATGACCAACTGAACCCCCGACCGCAGAAACGGATTGCGCACGCTTTCAAGTTGGCGCTCCACTGCGGCCAGATCGCCGTCGATCCACAGCCTGGAAATACGCACCAGCTCATCGATATCGCGTTGGGTGTAGAGTTTTTCGTTACGAACAACCGTGCCGAACAGCCGGAAAACACGAAGCACCTCCCCCAGCGGAAAGGAAATGAATGTGGCTGCCAGGGTGCCACCCACCACGATCGCCAGGCCGGGCAGATTGATGAACAGGGCCGGGTCTTCCGCCGACCAGAACAACACGCTGGCCAGAACTGCCAGGCCCGCGACCATACCTATAAGGGTAGAGGGGTTCATTCCACGCTCCATCAAGCCATAATCCAGACTAGACTGTTATGATAAGGGGTAAAATACAACTTCCATTGTGACCGGAGAGCAAACCTATGGAAATCAAAACCTTTGCCGACCTAATCGAGTGGACCCGCCAGATGCACGAGCACCACGCCCGGTGCCTGAAAGAGTCCGCGGCACTCAACGGCAACGAGAGGATCAGCGCCCTCCTCGAGTACCTCGGCACTCATGAAGATCTCCTGGCCAGGGAAGTCGCCGAGTACCAGAACCAGGCCGACTCGAAAGCCATGCAAACCCGCCTGTACGACTACGGCGTGCATAAACCGGTGGAAAAAAACCGTACCTGCGACATGCAGTACAACGACAAGAGTTTTGATGAGATCAGCCGGGAAATCTTTGCGTTTCACGACCGGGTGATCGCGCTGTATGACTCCCTGGCCGGCAAGGCGGAGATTCGGGAGGCCAAGGAGCTGGCGGAAGACCTTAAAGAACTCGAGGAGCATGAGTCCATGCGTATGGCCGGTTCCATTGGCCGAATGCAGGACATGTGAGCGGCCTGAATTCCGATGGCAAATTGGTTAGAACGACTACCGTTCGTCCAACTTAATTGCTACGCTCAGTCAGGTTGAAGGTGCCGATTTCTGACAGGTCTGGAGTCGGCCACTACGATAAAATAAAGACAAAGAGGGTAGAATAACAATGAAGATCCGTTCTGTTCTTTCTGCGGCTGTACTGGCCGTGACAACCACCTTTGCCGCCACCCAGGCGCTCGCTCAGGAAAAATTCACACTCAGACTCGCCGAAACCTGGGGACCGAATTTCCCGATCTTTGGTGACACCACCAAGCGCTTTGCTGAAAACGTCGAGAAAATGTCTGACGGTCGCCTTAGAATTCGTATCGATTCGGCCAACAAGCACAAAGCTCCGTTGGGCGTGTTCGACATGGTCAAAGCCGGTCATTACGACATGGGCCACTCCGCCTCCTATTACTGGAAGGGTAAAGTTCCCGAAACCCTGTTCTTCACCAGCATGCCCTTCGGCATGAACGCTATGGAACAGTACGCCTGGTTCTATCACGGCGGCGGCATGGAGCTGATGCAGGAAGTGTATGAGCCCCACAATATGCTGTCATTTCCGGGTGGCAACACCGGCGTTCAGATGGGCGGCTGGTTCCGCGAGGAGATCAACTCCCTGGAGGACCTGGACGGTCTGAAAATGCGCATCCCGGGCTTCGCCGGTGAGGTGTTTGCCGAGGTGGGCGTCAACCCTACCAACATTGCTCCGGGCGAGCTTTACACAGCTCTTGAGCGCAACACTATAGATGCGGTTGAGTGGGTAGGTCCGGCACTGGATCTGCGTCTGGGTTTCCAGCAAATCGCGGACTATTACTACACCGGTTGGCACGAGCCGGCAACGGAGCTGCAATTCCTGGTCAACAAGCAGGTCTGGGAGGAACTGCCGGCTGATCTGCAGGAAATCATGCGTGTTGCCATGCGCACGGCCTCTTACGACATGCTGGTACACTCTCAGCACGCCAACGCAGAAGCCTGGGCCAACATCCGTGAAGAGCACCCGAATGTGCAGATCAAACAGTTCCCGGATGAGATCTTCGATGCCATGTACGAGGCTAACAATAAGCTGCTAGACGAAGCAGCCGCAGAGAGCCCGATGGCTGCGACGATCATTGAATCCCAGCAGGAGTATCTGGAACAAAGCCGCGCCTACACGAATATTTCTGAACGCGCGTACCTCAACACCATGGCTGAAGTCGAGTAAACTTAGAAGCCATGCAGGAACAGAGCCGGGATCGCTCTTCAAGTGATCCCGGCTTTTTTCTTTGTAAAATACACCATTCCGACAATCCGCCTGGCGGAGGAAGACGTTCACATGCGCTGGATAATCAAGTTGGATGAGGGCCTGGCCTGGTTCTCTAAACTGTGCGGCTGGATCGCCTGCGTTGCCATGATCCTGATGGCAGCCAACGTGTTTTATGATGTTGTGATGCGCTATGCATTCAACGATGTTTCCATCGGCATGCAGGAGATGGAATGGCACCTTTACTCAGTGGTGTTCCTGATGGGCATTCCCTACGCCCTGCGCACGGACGGCCATGTTCGGGTCGACGTTTTGTACACCAAGTGGAGTCAGAAAACCAAAGCCTGGGTTAACATCGTTGGCGCCACTATTTTTGTCATCCCTTTCGCCTACCTGATCGCTCACTACGGCTACAGCTTCACAGTTGATGCCTATCAGATGGGCGAAGGCAGTGGCGACCCCGGTGGCCTGCCACATCGCTGGATTATCAAATCCGTGATTCCGATCAGTGCGTTCTTCATAGGTGTCGCCGGACTGAACATGATCACTCACGCCATCCGCGTCATGTCCGGTGAAAAAGAATACGCAGGTGAGCATAGCGCGGGAGGCCTGGCATGATTGGTATGATTATGTTTGGCGTCGCACTGATCATGCTGATGGTCGGTTTCCCTGTCGCCTTCACTTTCGGTGGCGTCGCACTGTTCTTCGGCATCTTTGCCGAAGGCATGGATCTGTTTGCCTTCATGCCGTACCGCATCATGAGCGTGATGCAGAATACCGTACTCATGGCCGTACCCCTCTTCATCTTCATGGGCGTGGTGCTGCAGCGCACCCGCCTTGCTGAACAGCTGCTGACGTCCATGGGCCGGCTGTTTGGCGGCCTGCCCGGCGGCCTGGCCATTTCCACCATTCTGGTTGGCGCCCTGCTTGCCGCTTCCACCGGCGTGGTCGGCGCCAGTGTGGTGGCCATGGGCCTGATTTCCCTGCCGGTGATGCTGGCCCACAAATACGACAAACGCCTGGCTACCGGCACTATCTGTGCCTCCGGCACCCTGGGCCAGATTGTGCCGCCATCGATCATCCTGATCATTCTGGGTGACGTTCTGGGTTTGCCCGTCGGTGATCTGTTCAAGGCCGCCGTGATGCCCGGTGTGGTACTGATCGGCCTGTACATTGCCTACATCCTGATCATGACCCGCTTCAAGCCGGAAACCGCGCCGGCCATGCCCAAAGAGGACGAGGAAGCAAGCCGGGGCAAGGAGATTTTCGACGCCCTGCTGGCCATCATTCCGCCCCTGGCGCTGATCGTGGTAGTACTTGGCTCTATCTTTACCGGTATCGCCACGCCCACTGAATCCTCTGCTCTGGGCGGCGTCGGCGCGGTGGTTCTGGCCATTATCTATCGTCAGTTCACTTTCAAGATGGTCTGGGATGCGTCCAAAGACACGGTCAAGGTCACGGCCATGGTCTTTGCCATCCTGATTGGCGCCACGGCTTTCTCCATGGTGTTCAGTTACACCGGCGGGGATTATCTGCTGGAAGAATGGCTACTGATGCTGCCCGGCGAACAGTGGGGCTTCATCATTCTGGCCATGCTGGTGATTCTGGTGCTGGGCTTCTTCATCGACTTCGTGGAGATTTCCTTCATCATCGTGCCGATTCTGGCGCCGGTGGCCGAAGCCATGGGCATCAACATGCTGTGGTTCGCCATTCTGATTGCCATGAACCTGCAAACGAGCTTCCTGACACCCCCGTTCGGGTTTTCGCTGTTCTACCTCAAAGGGGTGGCGCCGCCAGAAGTGCGAACCGTGGATATCTATAAAGGGATTCTGCCCTTTATCCTGATCCAGATTCTGGTGCTGGCGTTGATCGTTATCTTCCCCGAATGGTTCGGGATGAGTTCTACTTACTGACCTTCGTGGTTATGGCACGGCTCCGATGTGGGACCTTTCCAGCGGAGCACAAAAAAGACCGGGCGATGCTGCCCGGCCTTTTTTGGATTCCAGACACAGCCCTCAGTTGAGCTGTGTTGGTAACAGGCGTTTAGAACTTCACACGCATGCCGGCGAGGTAACCCATGTCGGCATCATCGGCATCGGTGTCAGCAATTTCCGCAAACAAGCGAACGTTTTTCGCAGCCGGGAACTTGTAGGTAACGTTGGCGTACCACTCAGTGATATCTTCGAAACCAGTAACATCCTCATCATAGTTACGCATACCCAGAGCAACACCCGTAGTGCTGGCAACATCGAAGGTAGTAACCACGTTCAACAGAGTCTGCTCTGCCTGGACGTTTGTTTCATCGGTCACACTGTAATCGGCGCCAATGGACGCAATATCGAAGTCATAAAAGGCGCTAACACCCCAAGTGTCAAAGTCTTCTGCTCCGATTGAAGGCGTCGCATTCTGGTAGGCTGCGCCCAGGGTGAGGCCTGCAAACTCGGTTGAGGCAAACAGGTCGAAGTACTCACCATTTTCACTGTCCTCACCTTCAGCTTCCATTTCATAAGATGCAGCGAGATAGACCGCATCCAGCTCCACATCAAGGCGCAACGTATCGTCACCGTCTGTCGAGACATTGTCGAACTGGTCTTCGCCAAGTACGTCTTCATAAGACTCTTCGACACCGAACTCGTCAGAGGCGAAGTTCTGTTTACCAAATGAGAAAGACGCTACGTTGTACTTCATACCAACATAGGCTTCCTCCAATGCACCGGCATCGCCATCATCTTCCGCAGCATCCTTGAAACCAAAGTCCAGGCGACCAAAGCCGGTCAAGCCGTTGCCTAGGTCATAGCTCACGTAGTTTTTCAGCTCGAGGTCATCAAACTCGACTTCAGCATGTTGATCTTGGCCCGGGTCCTGACGCAGTTGAACCTGAAAATCACCGTTCAGCTTGTAGGTAAAGCCGTCTTTCTCGTAAATGGTTGCAGCGTTGGCAGAACCTGCCGCTACAGAAGACACAGCAACAGCCAGAAGAAGCTTCTTCATGGGTTTTCACTCCACTTTCGATTGGTTTTATGGGCTTTTAATTGCTGGATTGAATCCAGTTCTTCCACTCGTTCCGAGTTTTCGTGTCGGCCTGCAAATACCAGTAACGCAGCATTTGCCGAACCGTTTCCTGATCCACAGCGCCCTGGCTACCGGCTTCGGACAGGGGCTTCGCGGAGTTTGTGTTGGCACCAGACGACGCCGGCAGTCGGCTGAGCAACGCTGCCGGAGATTCGGTGCGGTTAAAGGCCGTCAGTTCTTCCGCGTAATCCCGAAATACCTGAAAGCCTTCCTTTTCCAGAACATCCACCTGGTAATTCACCGGAGTACCGGTATCAGTCACCAGGCGGAAATTCTGTTTGCGATTCAGGGAGTCCATGTCCCGGCGAGTCTGCAATGCCGGCGCTGACAGGGTCAGGTTGGCGTCTGCGGCTTTGAACAAAAGCACAAAGGCCTCACTGGTTTCCGGGAAGGTATCGTCATCGGAGCGACCAAGGTTGGCAGTGCAGTCAACCACCAGCTGCTGGGTACCATTGCTCAGGGTGATCGACTCCCCGGCTCCAGCGGTCATTTCCTGACCATTAACCACGTGGGTCTGCAGGCAGGAACCCAGTTCAAGCGTGGTGTCGGCCGAAGCCTGAGCGGAAAACATTGAGACCAGCAGCGCCAGTGGCAAAACACGTTCTTTCAAGACAGCACCCCGTTCGCTGGGTTGATCACCTCGCGGCCGCTCAGGACAAGCGCGAGATCATCCGAATTTGGAAAAAAGCCGGGAGCATCCCGGCATCAAGGTTTTCACTCAAAACGCAACATGAGCTCAAAGCCGGGCTGACCCTTTGGCTTTGAAATTCCAATTTATAGGGAGCTTATTGCAAGCTAGTTACATATTTACGGCAATTTGATGTCATCGAAGATCTGGCAGGGGAAAGCACAGAAATGTCAGAGCGGTGGCGTCTCTACCGCTCTGACATTCTGAAAATCAAGGAAAAGAAAGGCTTTAACGGATGCCGTAAATCGTTGTGGTGCCGCTTACTTCGTTACCGACGATCAATAACGGTTGGTCTCCCGGCGCATCCTCGGCACTGACGAACAGAATACTTTCCGGGCCAAGGTCACCGGCAGCCCAGGCTGGTTCATTACCTTCATCAATGCGGTCTTCAATCGGGTAATCAAAGTCCCGGTTGTTGAGGTATTGAACGTAATCCGGTTTGGCAGGATTGCTGATGTCGTAGACCATGATTCCACCCGTACGCTCAAGGCCAATGAACGCGTAGGTACGGCCATTCAACTCAGCAGTTTCAATGGCTTCGGGTTCAGGCCCCTTGGCATCACTTCGGCTGTCACCACTGTTTTCATCATTGTCATTATTGAAGCTGTTACCCAACAGCCGTGCGGTAATAACCTCAAACTGGTTGCCACTGTCAGCAACCAGTTCGCCAGAGGCACTCCAGATACTGAAACTACGGGCACCGTAGGCCAGCGACTGATCCAGCTCACCATTGCCGTTGGTATCGGCAGTCAGGGTCGTTAGAAGGCGACCAATACCCGCCTTGTCGCTGAAATCGGCCAGCCTGAATGCACCGTGATCAGCCAGGGGTGCGTCTGCAAACCGGATTTCCTCCACAAAACCGTCATATTCGCGGGCATCGCCTTCGTTGGCGGTCAGGTAATAAACCTGGCCGGCAATTTCTGCTGACGTAATGGTGTCGGGCATATACATACCCTGAACCGGCCAGCTTCGGATATTAACGGCGTCGTCCTTGTCAGAGACATCGAGCTCATTGCCCGGAATGGCGTGGTTCTTGGTACCAAGGGCGATAATACGTTTTACTTCGGCCCGGTTGATGTCGATAACCGCAACCGCATTATTCTCCTGAAGGGTGACCCAAGCTTCCGTGCCATCCGGCGACACCGCAATGTACTCCGGCTCCAGATCCTGGGCCACGGACGATTGTCCGTCGTGCAGATAAGCACGGAGTCTCGTGTCGGCGCTACCCGCTTCAGTATCACCATCAAAGCCTGTCGTCAGCGTGATTTTGTTACCCGCCACAGAAGCAACACGATAAGGCAATGGATCACCCTCACTGCTGGCAATGGTCATCCACATACCGGGTTTAACGGCAGTTGCATCGGCTACCGTCAGAGAGGCCGGCTCATGGTCGGAAAATCCTGTAACCTGAAGTTCGGTCCGACCAAAATTACCGAACACCCGTACCTGCTCAGGCAACTCCCCGGCCCGGGATCCACCCCGATTAAAATCTCTGAAATCAACAGTAACCGCCGTGGGCTCAGCCGGATTCAACGCATCAATAATGGTCACGGAGCCTTCTGGATCGGTGCTGTAGTCGGAGTTCGGTTCGCCTTCGTTGGCTACCAGTATGTGCCGGCCATCGGGTGTAAACGTCAGCATGTCGGGAAGCGAGCCTACGTCTACCTGGCCGAGAAAACGCAAACCATCAGAAGCATAGATCTGCACCCGGCCGGCAGACGTCTTAATGCTGTTTTCCACAGCAACGGCCACTCGCCCATCAGACACACTGACACTGTTAATGGCGCCGGATTCTGGCCAGTATTCAGCAGCGGAGAGTGTTCCAACTTTCCCGGGATTGGCAGGGCTGCTCAGATCCAGAACATCCACCGCGCCCTGCTGGGCATTGACCACGAAGACTCTGGCGCTGTTCGGGTCATAGGCGACGATTTCTGCAGCGCTCTCGTCAAATTCATTGTCGGCAGAGGTAAAGCGACCTATTTCTGTCAGGGAAATCTGCTGGTTGGCAACGGTCCTGGTGGTTTCAGCTGTAACGGCACCATCGCCGGCGCAGCCTGAGAGTCCGGCGGTTGCGGATATAATGGCTGCTGCAAAGATGGATCTGCGAAATTCCATGTACGCCTCTCTGATTTGCGAAGGGGTTTTGTCTGCGAATAACGCTATCCATTCGGCGTGACAAACCGGTGTCAGAGAGAAGACAGTTTGGCGGCAATCCGGTTACAGGGAGGGGAATACTAAAATGGCGACCATTAGGTCGCCATTTTGTAACTGCTACAACGTCTGAAAATTACTCACCCAGGTAGCTGCGATACATCCACACCGTCTTTTCCTGCTCGGAGATGTAATCGCTCATCAGGGCATTGGTGCCCTCGTCATCTGCTTCAGCAGCCATGTTCAGCAGTTCACGCTGACGGGAAATGATTTTACCGAAACTTTCCACGATGTTTTCCATGGCTTCTTTGCCATCAGAAACGTCTTTACGTTCCGGGATCTGGGATTTTTCCATATAAGTGCTGTATGCATGCGCCGGGCGATGGCCCAAAGTCAGTACCCGCTCGGCAATCTCATCAATTTTCAGCAACAGGTCGTCATACAGCTCTTCAAATTTAACGTGCAACTCAAAGAAGTTGTCACCTTTGATGTTCCAGTGGTAGCCACGCACGTTCATGTAGAAAATCTGGTAATTGGACAGCAGATCGTTCAGTGCGCTGGCCAGTTGCTCTGTTTTCTCGGTATCAAGGCCAATGAAATTCTTACCCATATAAAACCTCCTGATTCGTTTTCGGAAATTATCTTGGTTTCTTACTCTACGCCAAAACCGGGACAGATCCCCAGTTTAGTTACTTGATGCCATTGATAGCATAAGATTATGGCCTTTACTGCCTGCGCATAGGATTCAGCTATCAAAAACAATGACACATTTTATTTGGAAATAGTTCTCGTTTGCCCTTAAATAAGACCATAGACATGACGCAAGCGGAGTTGATCATGAGCACGATGAAAATGTTCGTTCACAAGCACGGAGCTAACGGTGACCAGTCGTTGCTGAAGACAATTACCTTTGCCATCACTCACTTTACAGTCGCGTTCACGGTGGCCTACTTGCTGACCGGCGATATCCTGATCGGCAGCCTGATTGCCATGGTCGAGCCCGCCATTAATACCGTGGCCTATTTTTTCCACGAGAAAATCTGGGCCCGGCGCCAGCAGAATGCAACCGCCCAAGCCACAACACTGAATCCGGGCAGCCCCCAAAGCGCCTGATCCCGGCTGTTCACTGGATCGCTCTCCACGTGGCCGGGGGCTAACCCCCCGGCCCACAATCCATGCACTCCTCGCCTGGTGCAGGCCCTGTATTCAATTGCCGGCTGAGTTCTTTCAGAGCGGTTCGCAAGCCTTCCTCAATAACCGGGTGATAAAACGGCATATCCAGCATTTCACTCACGGTCATTCGCTTCTGGGCACACCAGGCCAGCAAGTGAGCAATATGCTCCGCCGCCGGACCGAACATCTCGGCGCCCATAAACAATCCACTGCCATGTTCGCCATATACTCTTAACAGGCCCCGGTTCTTGCCGATGACCCGGCTGCGACCCTGGTCCTCGAAACAGACTTCGCCAACACCAAAACAGCTGTGGCACTGCTTATCGACCTGGTGGATGCTCAACCCGACCGTGGCAATCTGCGGATCGGTAAAAATGACCGCCAGCGGCGTCCGCCGCGAACCGGCACGTACTTCCGGATAAGCCCCCGCATTATCGCCGGCAATGCGGCCTTCATCTGCTGCTTCATGCAATAACGGACGGTCGTTATTCACATCACCAGCGATAAAGATATGGCTGTCGCCGCAACGTAAGGTGTACGGATCAAACAACGGCATGCCCCGGTCGTCCAGCTCGATACCGGCGTTCTGGATATCCAGGTGGTCAATATTCGGGCGCCGGCCGGTGGCGGCCAGCAGGTAGTCGAACGTTTCCTGATGCTCCTTACCTTCTTCCTGCCAGGTAATCTGAACGCCCTGCTCGGTGCGCTGTACCTTCTGGGTGTCCGCTTCCGGACTCAGGGCAAATTCGTTTTTGAAGGTTTCCAGCGCATAGTCACGTATTTTTTCATCGCGGAGACCACCAAGGCCGCCGGTAACACCAAACAGGCGAACCCGGACACCCAGACGGCTCAACGCCTGGCCCAGCTCCAGTCCAATCACCCCCGGCCCGAACACAGCCACTGAGTCCGGCAAGGTCTGCCAGTCAAACAGGTCATCATTCACAATCAACCGGTCTTTGGCACCCTTCAGAACACCGGGAACATGCGGCCGGGAGCCGGTGGCAATAACAATGCGCTGCGCATGCACTTCGGTATGCTCCCCGACCACCAGCCTGTGGCTGTCGAGAAAGCGGGCATGGCCCATCAACCGCTGTTCCTCCGGCCGGGATTCCATGGAATGCACCACCGGTTCCACAAAACGATCACGCTCGGCGCGAACACGCCTCATCACCGCCTGGCCGTCAATTCGCACCTCTCCCGGAAATACACCGAACTGACCGGCATCGCGCACATCATGAGCTCTGTCTGCAGCGGCAATCAGTAACTTGCTGGGCATGCATCCGACCCGGGCACAGGTAGTGCCGTACTGCTCGCCTTCAATAATGACTACACGATCGGTTTTCCTGCTTGCCCGCTGATACGCCACCATGCCGGCGGTACCGGCGCCGATGATGGCTATATCCACATCTCGCTTGTCCATCCGGTCTCCTTAGCAGGGGCAGAATTACCCCGCTTTTCGTCAAGTTAAGCTACGAGTATAGAAAGCCTGTAGATTGGTGACAGGTGAAACCTGGAAAAAATCCTCTTATGCTTGTCACCGATCAACTCACGTTTACAGCACTCGCTGCCTTGACCCGGAGACTTCAGGTGCATCAATACTGGCTGGAATTTCTTACTGTGGCACTGGTTCACCTGCTGGCTGTCGCCAGCCCGGGGCCGGACTTTGCCATCATTTTGCGTCAGGCGCTGACTCAGTCACGCCGCAACGCCCTGTTCAGTGCCGTAGGCATCGGCCTGGGCATTCTGCTGCATGTGGGCTATTCGTTGCTGGGGATTGGTTTGATCATTCAGCAATCGGTGTTGCTGTTCACCATCCTGAAAGTGGTCGGCGCACTGTACCTGCTCTGGATTGCCTGGCATTGCCTGCGGGCCAGGCCCGGCAGCGTTCATGTTGAAGCGAAAGAGGGAAAAATACAGACAGGCTGGGCGGCATTCCGTCTGGGATTTCTGACCAACGCCCTGAACCCGAAAGCAACCCTGTTTTTCGTGTCGCTGTTTTCGGTGGTGATCAATCCGGGCACGCCGGTAATGCTTCAGGCCGGTTATGGTCTTTATATGGCACTGGCCACCGGGCTCTGGTTCGCCATGGTGGCGATATTCTTTACCCACCCCCGTGTCCGCCGGGGTTTTAACCGGTTCGGACACTGGCTGGACAGGGTCATGGGCGGCGTCCTGGTGCTGCTGGCCGGGCAATTGTTGCTGTCTACAGTGAGCGGATCAGAGCCTCCGTCTGTTCCCAGCTCAGGCACGGATCGGTAATCGAGCAGCCGTAGGTCAGGTCGTCACCATCATCCTGACGGCCAAAGGCCAGGAAGCTTTCCAGCATCAGCGCCTTGATCTGGCGATTGCCCTTGCGCTTTTGGGCCATCACTTCCCGGGCAATATCCAACTGCCTCTCTGCCTGTTTCTGTGCGTTATCGTGGCTGCAATCCACCATGACGGCGGCACTGACACCGGCCTTTTCCAACTGCTCAGTAGCCCGGGCAATACTGACTTCATCGTAGTTGGTTATGCCCCGGCCACCGCGCAATACCAGATGAGTATCCGGATTGCCCGGTGTGGAAATCATTGCTGGCGACCCACAATGGGAAATCCCCATGTGATGATGCGGGTGCGAACCGGATTTCATGGCATTGATTGCCACGCCAACACTGCCATCAGTGCCGTTTTTGAAGCCCACCGGCATGGGCAGGCCACTGACCATTTCGCGGTGAATCTGTGACTCTGTGGTGCGGGCACCGATAGCCGTCCAGCTCACCAGGTCGCCCAGGTAATCCATCATGAATGGCCCGAGCGCTTCTGTGGCCAACGGCAGGCCAAGCTCCGACAGGGCCAGCAACAGCTTTCGGGATCGCTCGAGCCCCTGTTTCAGATCACCCTGCCCGGTGCGTTCCGGATCGTACAGCAGCCCTTTCCAGCCCACGGTAGTGCGGGGCTTTTCCAGGTAGGCCCGCATGACAATCAGGAAGCGGTCACTGACTTCGTCGGCCAGGGCTTTAAGTTTTTCACCATATTCCAGCGCAGCCTGCTCGTCGTGAATGGAACAGGGGCCCATCACAATCAGGGTGCGATCATCCTGGCCATGCAGCACCCGGCGAATCCCGTCCCGGTGAGCGGCGATACTCCCGGCCAACTGATCGCTGACGGGGAACTGCGCACGCAGCTCCAGGGCGGTGGGTAATTTGGTCTCGTTGCGATGATGGCCACGACTGACCGGCGCGGCATCCAGAGTGTCAGCTTGCAGAGGCATGTTCATGTCGGTGTTCCCTTCTCCCTGTATCAGAATCAAAAAGCCCCGGCTGGGCTACCAGTCGGGGCTTTTTGAGTCCGGTGGCAGCCTGGGTTGCTTGCCGGGCTGCCTTCCTCGTTATATTCGGTCGATGAAGATCTTACGGGCGGCCCGGGCTCTGGCTAAAATAAAAGCCATAACCAAACCACCAAAAAAACACAGCAGAGCCCGCGGCTTTCAGTTTCTCACCAAAAGCTTTCAGAACATTCAATTGACAGGCTGCGTGTGTGGTCTTCATGCTTTTTACTATAACCCTGTGGTTTTCCACTTGGCAACCCGAAATCCGGAGATTCCGATGACCCGTTCACTTTCTCAGGCCACAACTGTCCGGCTACTACTGGTGCTGATTCTGGCCGTTTCCGCCAGCCCTGCCCTGGCGCAACCGGAATCCCGTATCTACGAACTGAATAACCGGAGCGCCGACGATATGGCCCGGCAGGTCCGGGATCTCTATCAGGGTGAACAGATCACGGTCAGCGCCCGGAACCAGCAACTGGTTATCCGCGGAGAGCCCCGACTGCTGGATGAAATCGGCAAACTGGTGGAATCCATTGATGTGGCCCCGGTACAAATGCGGGTAACCATCCGCTATCGTCAGGACATAGGTGGCAAGGAATCCGGCGGCGGAGTCAGCGCATCCAGCAATGAGGCCAGGGCCAACCTCCGCCACAACACCATTTCCACAAACGCCACCCGTCAACGACACCTGGTGGTGCAGGATGGTCAGTCTGCCCACATCACTTCAGGCAATGTGCGCACGCTTCCGTTTGCCATTCAGGGTGGCCGAAACCCGGCCGCGGTCCTGAAACAGGTGGAAACCCGCAGCGGATTTGTGGTCAGTCCCCAATCCATTTCTGATCAGACCGTGGAACTGACCATCGTCTCCTTTGAGGAAGACCCGGCCGCCATAGAAGGTTACGAAACCGAAGCGCTGGTGACGATCCGGCGAGTCGATCCGGGCCAATGGGTCAGCCTGGGCGGAACCCGTTCTTCACAAGACAGTCAGAAAAAAGGCATCACCTACCGCGTGAACAATAGCCGTACCGAGAACCAGACAGTGGAAGTAAAAGTGGAGATCCTGCCCTGATCCGCCAGCTTGCGTTGCTCGTACCCGGGGGCCTACCACAGTATTTATACTATGATGATTGCGCCAATGGGTGACAAATAGCAGCAGCTTTTGTAGCATCCTATCCTTAACTTTTTGTTAACGCGTGTCATTACTATCGCCACCCCATTTTCAGGTACAGATCTATGCGCACCGCTTCCCGCTTCGTCATCGTGATCATTTTCCTCGGCCTCGTGCTGGGCGGTATCTTCGGTTACAAGTTCTATCAATTCAGCCAGATGGAAAAGCAGCTGTCCCAGCCGCAGGCACCAGCCGTTATCTCCGTCACCGATGCCACCACTGAGAGCTGGCAGCCTGCCATCAAATCGGTCGGCAGCATCAAGGCGATCAACGGCATTGCCGCCGCCAACGAAGTACCCGGGGTAGTTGAAACCGTCAACTTTGAATCCGGCGATACGGTCAGTAAGGGTGACATCCTGATACGCCTGGATGCCGCGATTGATGAAGCCGCGCTACGCACCCGCCGCGCGGAAGCTCAACTGGCGGCCCAGGAGTTCCAACGGATTTCCGACCTGTTGCCCAAGCGCGCCGTCTCCCAGTCCCAGTACGATGAAGCCAAAGCCAATTACGATGCAGCCAGGGCCCGGGTAAACGAAGCCGAAGCGCAGCTGAACAAGAAAGTAATCCGGGCGCCGTTTGACGGCACACTGGGTATCCGCCTGATTGATCAGGGTGAGTACATTGCTACCGGCACGTCTATTGTCGAAATCAACATGCTCGATCCCATCTATGTGGATTACACGCTGTCGGAGAAATACCTTTCGGAAGTCGCCAAGGGCTACCCGGTATCCGTTACCGTTGCTGCGGTACCTGAAGAAACATTCCAAGGTGAAGTCAGCGCCATCAATACCTCGATAAACGCCGAAACCCGCACCGTACGCATTCGCGCCACTCTTGATAATGAGGAAGGCCTCCTGCGCCCGGGGATGTTCGCCACTATCAAGACCGGGCAGCCCCGGGAAAACGAAGTGGTTACATTACCCAGAACCGCGATTTCCTATAACACTTACGGCAATTTCGTGTTTGTGGTGAAAGAAAATGACAACGGCGAGCGGGTCGTTGAACGCCGCACAGTGACGACCGGTGAAGTTCGGGATAGTCGCGCAGCCGTGACTTCCGGCCTGGAGACTGGCGAAACCGTTGTCGCCAAAGGCCTGTTGAGGCTGCGTGCCGGCCAGCGGGTCGAGATTCAGGACGAATCCGGCAAGGAGGCGTCTGAATAATGCGCTTCACTGATATATTCGTCCATCGGCCGGTACTGTCCACGGTCGTCAGCCTGCTGATCCTGCTGATTGGCGCACGTGCGGCGATGGAAATGGAAATCCGCCAGTACCCGCAACTGGAGAGCACCACGGTTACCGTCACCACGGCCTACCCCGGTGCCAGCTCGGATCTGATCAAAGGGTTCATTACCACACCGCTGCAACAGGCCATCGCCGAAGCCAGTGGCATCGACTACCTGACCTCCACCAGTTCCCAGAGCGTGTCCACCATTCAGGCGAAAATGGTCCTCAACTATGACGCCAACGATGCTCTGGCGGAAATCCAGGCCAAGGTGGCCAGTCAGCGCAATGTGTTGCCGGCCGAAGCGGAAGACCCGGTAATAACCTCCACTACCGGTGACAGCACCGCACTGATGTACATCGCCTTCTACAGTACTGAGCTGGAAGTGCCACAGATTACCGACTACCTCACCCGGGTGGTGCAACCCAAATTGCAGGCTCTGTCGGGCGTGGGCAAAGCCGAGATTCTGGGCCGGAATTTCGCACTGCGCGTGTGGCTCGACCCGGAACGGCTGGCTGCCGTCGACATGACCCCATCCGATGTCGCGGCAAAACTCCGGGCCAACAACTACCAGGCTGCCGTCGGCAAAACGAAAGACAAATATACCGAGATCAGCCTGACCAGTGACACTGATATTGCCGACCCTGAAGCTTTTCAGAACCTGGTGGTTAAACAGTCTGACAATACCCAGATTCGCCTGCAGGATATCGCCCGGGTAGAACTGGGTTCGGAAACCTACGATCAACTGGCGCTTTACAAGGGCGAACCTGCCGCTTTCGTCGCCATCGAAATGGCACCGGGCGCGAACCCGCTCACCGTTGCGGATCTGGTGAAGACCGAGTTGCCCGAGATCGAAAACCAGCTGCCATCGGGCCTGAATGTGGTCCTGGCGTATGACGCTTCAAACTTTATTGAAGATTCCATCAGCGAGGTGATCAAGACTCTGCTGGAAGCCATGGTCATCGTACTGGTCGTTGTCTTCCTGTGCCTGGGTTCGGTTCGTGCCTCAGTCGTGCCCTCCGTGGCAGTACCACTATCATTGATTGGTGGTGCATTCGTGATGCTGATGTTCGGCTTCTCCCTGAATCTTCTCACCCTGCTGGCCATGGTTCTGGCCATTGGCCTGGTGGTGGATGACGCCATCATAATGGTGGAAAACGTGCATCGGCATATCGAACAGGGCGAATCCCGCTTTGACGCCGCAATCAACGGCGCCCGGGAAATGGCAGTACCTATCATTGCCATGACCACCACGCTTGTGGCGGTATACGCCCCCATCGGCTTTATGGGCGGCCTGGTCGGCTCACTGTTTACCGAGTTTGCCTTCACTCTGGCCGGTACCGTTGTGATTTCCGGTATCGTCGCGCTGACTCTCTCGCCCATGCTGTCCGGTAAGGTGCTCAAGCCACACGGCAATCCGGGCCGTTTTGAGCAGTTGGTGGAGAAAACATTCAACGGCCTGGCCAACCTTTACAAGCGGGCGCTCATTTCCCTGATGCAGACCAAATCCGTGGTGGTTTTCTTCGCGGTGGTGGTACTGGGTTCCATCTACTTCATGGTCAATATGAGCCAGAGCGAGCTGGCACCCACCGAAGATCAGGGCATTCTTTTTTATCAGGGGCTCGGCCCCGAAACCTCCACCATGGATTATCTGATTGATAACGGCAGGGAGGTGCAGGAGCGCATTGCCGGGGTTCCGGGCTACCACGAGGACTTCATGATCCTTGGTATAACCAGCCCAAATGCAGTCTTCGGTGGTTACAAAATGGCGCCCTGGAGCGAGCGGGACATCAGCCAGTTCGAAGCCCAGCCCAAGCTGGATGCCGAGTTGAAGAATGTGACCGGACTGCAAACAGCCGTCTTCCCGCGCCCCTCACTGCCTGGCTCCGGTGGCGGCCTGCCATTCCAGTTCGTGATCACAACCGGCGGCAGCTACGAACAGTTGGACGAAGTGGCTGGTGAGCTGCAGGGTAAAGCCATGCAGAGTGGTAACTTCATGTTTCTGCAGAAGTCCATCAACTTCGACAAACCGGTCACCCGGATCAATGTGGATCGCGACCGGGTAGCAGACCTGGGGCTGTCCATGCAGGATGTCGGGGAATCCCTGTCCAGCATGCTCAGCGGCGGTTATATCAACCGATTCAACATGGAAGGGCGCTCCTACAAGGTCATGCCGCAAGTGGACGACCAGTTCCGGCCCAGCAAGGAATCCCTGGATGACTACTACATCCGGTCCGGCAATGGCGAACTGGTGGCACTGTCTAGCGTGGTAAGCTTCAGCGAAGAGGTGGAGCCGTCCAACCGCACCCAGTTCAACCAGCAGAACTCGCTGACCCTGCAAGGCGTTGTGAAACCGGGCGTGGCCATGGGCACGGCCATGGACTATATGGAAACCACCGCTGCCGAGGTGTTCCCTCAGGGCTTCAGCAACGACTACACCGGCCAGACCCGGCAGTTGGCCAACCAGGGCAGCGCACTGATGGTGACATTCTTCCTGTCGCTGCTGGTGATCTATCTGGTACTGGCGGCACAGTTCGAAAGCTGGCGTGACCCCTTCATCATCCTGGTCTCGGTGCCTATGTCCGTAGCCGGCGCCATGGCGTTTATTGTGTTGGGTTTTGCCACCATGAACATTTATACCCAGGTGGGGCTGATCACGTTGATCGGCGTGGTTTCAAAGAACGGCATTCTGATTGTGGAATTCGCCAACTTGTTGCAGAAAGACAGGGGCCTGAGCAAATTTGATGCAGTGGTGGAAGCAGCCGCAATCCGGCTTCGCCCGATCATCATGACCTCTCTGGCACTGATCTTCGCCATGGTGCCGCTGTTGATCGCAGTCGGCCCGGGGGCAGAAAGCCGCTTTGCCATTGGTCTGACCATCAGTGCCGGGTTGGGCATTGGCACGCTGTTCACCATCTTCGTGCTGCCAGCGTTCTACCTTCTGCTGGCCCGTGATCACCACGGCACGATGGCAAAAGAAGACGCTGACAAAGAAGCAGCAGGCAGTCACTGACAAGCACCAACCCAACAAAAAGCCCGCCAGAGCTCAGCCCTGGCGGGCTTTTTGTGTCCGTCCTGGTTCACGACTTTCAGACCGCGATTGAAGCCTGACTGCCTTCAGTTTCGTCCAGCGCCTGCAGACGACGACGCCATTGCACGGTTTCACTGGGCAGTTCGCCGAAATGCTCACGATACAGCGCTGCAAACCGTCCGAGGTGAGAAAAGCCTTCATCGGCGGCGTACCAGGAAATATGCGGAATATCGCACTGGCAATCCACCAACCGTCGGCGCACACGAATCAACCGGCAACGTTGATAGAACCGATAGGGGGTCATACCGGTTTCCCGCTTCATCAGATAATACAGATTACGCTCGCTGACGCCGGAATGGCTGGCCAGCTCCTGCAGGTTGAAAGCCCATTCCGGCTCACAGCGAATCTTGTCGATTACCCGGATCAGTCGTCGATCCAGCTCCGGCATTCCCTGACTTTCTGAGTGGGGCGGGGGGCCGTGCAACAACACCTGCTCCAGGGTCGCGAACAGATGGCTGGCCTGGATGCAGGCATGCTGATGACTCTGGAAATACTCCGAATGGAAAAGAAACTGCGACAGGTTATCGGCCAGTGCAGCCGCGCATGCGGGCTCCGGCCACCGGGGCAGTTCCCGATTGACAGGGAAAGCCAGCACCAATTGACTGCCTGCACCCACCGTCAGCGTGAAATTCTTCTCTGCAGGAACCATGGCCAAAGGCACGACCGGCAGCCGGGTGCCTTCAGCGAGCGTAATCTCACAGCGACCTTCAATGGGCATCGCCAGCAAGAGGCTGGCAAGCTGACAGTGCCCGAGCTCCATTTCCTGGGCAACGTTCAGCACACAAATCACACCAGCATCGGATTCCAGTGCAGAAAGCGACCCCAACATGGCCTGGGGGCGCTGCACGTTACACGCCATCTTCCCACAGCCCAGCAACTGGCGGAGGGCATGCAGCCATTCGCCGGAAGTGGCGCGGTTCAGCCGCAGGTAAGCTTCAAGTTCTGATCGGGTATCAGGGTTGCGCATACGGCTCGCACCGGCAGTGAATGACCCAGCCCTTGTAAGGCAAAGCCACACAACACCCTAGCCAAATTTTGCAAAATACTCGAAAACCCGTCGATTTCCGGCTCTTTATTGATGCCTGTCAAACCCTGTCGACCTGGCTAAATCCTGAGATCTACATCGCCGCCAGGCTCGCCAGTGGTGATGGCCGAGCCATCAGATAGCGCTGCCCCCGATGACACTTCAGCTCCGTCAGTCTGGTTTTCTGCGCTTCCGTCTCAATACCTTCAGCCACGACCTCGAGGTCCAGCAAGTCCTCCAGACGACCGTCGGAGATCTGGCGCGCGGAGATGTTGATAGCCAGGCGTTCATCATTGGCTGTCAGTTCCTCAACATCCATGAATATACCGGCGTAAAGCTTGCGGCCGTCATATTCCACCGGATAGATGGTCAGCCATTGCGGATAATTCTCCCCGTTTTTTCGCCGGTTCCAGATCAGCCCTTCCCAACGCCCGGTCTCTTCCAGGCACACCCACATATCGCTGTAGAAACCCCGGGAGTGCAGCCCGGAACTCAGAACCGACGGAGTCTTGCCAATGATGTCTTCCGGCCGGTAACCGGTCACAGACTGGAACTGGTTATTTACATAGACAATGGTCGCTTCCGGGGTCGAGAGCATGATGGCCCTGGGGTGATTATCAACCAGAGCCCTGAAATCATGTTCATTCAACGCCTGCATCCTCGCCTGCCTTCAGTGCTGAAATATATTTTCTTGTCTTCAAGCATATGCTCTAAACGACCTCGACCTATCCACATCCTGCAAAACAGGTGCACCTTTGACCAAAGAGGTATGTGCGCAAATACAGTGCCTCAAGATTTGCAATAAGCGGATATCGTGCAAAGGTCGGCGGGTCGATAGTGAGTACACATAAAATGTATTCTGGAGCGATACATGCGCACGAACGAACCGGTCACAGGGAGAGAGCGCGACTACCCCGCCACCTATCACCTGATCAGCACCACCGATCCGAAAGGCAAGATTACCGCCGCCAATGATGATTTTCTGGAGGTGGCGGGGTTTGATATCGAGGAGCTGGTTGGCCAGCCCCATAACATGATCCGCCACCCGGACATGCCGCCAGGTGCCTTTGCCAACCTCTGGGAGACATTGCAAAATGGTGACTCCTGGCGGGGCATTGTCAAAAACCGGTGCAAGAACGGCGATCATTACTGGGTGGATGCCTACGTTACCCCGATCAAAAAAAACGGCGAGATTGTTGAGTTCCAGTCGGTTCGAAGCCAGCCCGACCGGGTCCAGATCCAGAGAGCCGAGGCCGCCTACACCGCCTGGAACAAGGGTAAAATCCCCCGGCGCTTTCAGGCCATCAGCCCTCCTCTGACATCCAAGCTGGCCTGCCTTTACGCGCTACTTGCCGGCAGCCTTGTGATCTTCGGACTGGCCTCTCTGGCCCTCCCGCAAATGATCATTCTCCAGGCCCTGGTTCTGGCGGTGTTTGCCATCCTGTTCTGGCTCACCCTGCCAATGATGCGAACCGCCCGGGACGCCTGCTGTCACGCGCACCCGGTCATGCCCTGGATCTACACCGGCCGACGGGACGAGGGCGCCTGGATTGAATACGACCGACAGAAAAGGGACGCCACCCTGCGAGCCGTATCCGCCCGCATGCATGCCAACATTGGCATGCTGCACGGCAAGAAACAGAAAACCATGGAATGGGTGTCAAGCTCGGTCACCAGTATTCGTAATCAGCAAACTGATATTGAAGACATTACCCGGGCCTTTGAAGAACTTACCCGGAGTGTTCACCGGGTGAGCGAAATGACCACCCGCACCGAACAGGCCAGCGGTGAGGCGCGGCATTCCGCACGGCAGTGTCAGGACCGGATGAACGGAGTCAATCAGGCCATTTCCCGCCTACGCAGCCGCCTGGACAACGCCAATGGCGAAATGCAAAAGCTCTCCGAACGCAGTAACGCCATCACTGTCGTGCTGGAAGTCATCAGTGAAATCGCCGAACAGACCAACCTTCTGGCACTGAATGCCGCCATCGAAGCTGCCCGGGCAGGGGAAGCCGGCCGGGGCTTTTCCGTGGTGGCAGACGAAATCCGGGCGCTGGCCAAGCGCACCCACGAGTCCACACAACGTATCGATACCATGATCGAGGAACTGCAATCAGAAACCCGCATGGTCGTCAGCGTTATCAACGAAGGCTCGGAGGCCTGCGACCACACCGCCGGCATGGCCGATGAAGCCAGCCAGGCGCTGCGAACCACCCTGAATGACATGGACATCATTGATGACTGCGCACGGGAAGTCGCCAGTGCTTCTGAGCAACAATCAGCACTGGCGGTGCAAGTCGAGAAACAGGCCGGGCACCTTCTGGAGCTCGGCAACCAATCGGTAGAAAGCAGCGAAAACGCCCGCGAGGAATCTGAGCTACTGGGCAATCATGTTGATCAGGCGCAACTCCTGACCAGCCACTTCCTGCACATGCTGCGGGACCGTTTGCTGGTCCGCAAACCCGGAGTGGGCAAGAAGCAATTTCCCGAACCGGTGCAATGAGGTAGGCTGGCGACCTGAACGCTTATCCCCACAACTGACAGGATCGCCAACAACTTGACCCTGGGAACCCTCTTCTGGCTTTTCGTCGCCGGCTTTGCTGTCTGGTACTGGTGGCGAGCCAAGGCCATCACAGACTTTGTCCTGCAGGCAGCGCGCCGCTACTGCAAGACCATGGACGTTCTGTTGCTGGACGATGCGGTATTCCTTCGGGGGATATGGGTCAAACGCGACGAGAATGGTCGCCTCCGTGTCTGGCGTCGGTTCCTGTTCGATTTCACCACCACCGGCGAAGAACGCTACACCGGCAGAATTATCATGCTGGGACCCAAAATCCTGCACATGGAACTCGAGCCCCACCGGTTCTGAGCAACTGCTGGCTTTGTCAGTACGCAAGGCACTGGAGGACGCAAAAGTATCCGACGTGGCGTACACTGGTTATGGGCATTATATGCCTGTGGGCGGCAAGGGAAGCCCTCGCAACGGCCGGGTGGAAGTCTTGATCAAGAACCGCTGACTTCGGCAATCCCCTATCAGTATCCGGCTCACAGTTATGTTTGCGTTCCCTATACTGCCTGTGTCTACCACCATCAACAGACCGGGACAATGGACATCAAACACGACCACCGTTACGCGATCAACCTGAACGTCCGGGGCATCCAGCCCTCGGCCACCCTGCGCATCAACGAGCTGAGCAATCAGCTGCGCTCCGAAGGCAAGGACATCATCAAACTGGGCCTGGGGCAGTCTCCGTTCCCGGTGCCCGAACGCGTTGTTGAGGCCCTCAAAGACCATGCCCACGAGAAAGACTACCTGCCGGTAAAAGGCCTGAAAGGTCTGCGCGAAGCCATCTCCGGCTACATCAACCGCAATGAGCACATGCGTTCGAGCTGGGAAGACGTGCTGATCGGGCCCGGCTCCAAAGAGCTGCTGTTCATCCTGCAACTCGCCTACTACGGCGACCTGCTGATTCCGCGTCCGAGCTGGGTTTCCTACGCACCCCAGGCGCGTATCATCGGCCGCTCGGTGCATTGGCTGCCAACTCACGCGGAGAACAACTGGCAACTGACCGCCGAAGAGCTGGACATTATTTGCCGGGACGACCCCTCACGGCCACGGATTCTGATTCTCAACTATCCGTCCAACCCGACCGGCTGTACTTACACCGATGATCAGTTGCTGGCGATTGCCAATGTGGCGCGCAAGTACGGGCTGATTTTGCTGTCAGATGAAATCTACGGCGAAGTGAATTTCGAGGGCCGGCATAAATCCATTGCCCGTTACTATCCGGAAGGCACCATCATCAGCACCGGCATGAGCAAGTGGCTGGGCGCTGGTGGCTGGCGCCTGGGCACCTTTATCTTCCCGCCGGAACTGCGCCCGCTTCAGGATGCCATGGCGATCATCGCCAGCGAGACCTTCACCTCCACCAGCGCGCCTATCCAGCATGCGGGTATTACCGCGTTCAATGGCGGCGACGATATCAACGAGTATCTGAAACAGTCGCGGCGTGTGCTCAAAGTGGTGGGGGAATACATGCACCGCCGCCTGCTTGAAATGGGCGCGGTCGTGCAAAAACCCCAGGGTGCTTTCTACCTGTTCCCGGACTTCTCCAGCTACCGTGAGAAACTGGCACAACAGGACATCAAGACCTCACAATCCCTGTGCACGGCACTGCTGGAAAATACCGGTGTTGCCATTCTTCCCTCCAGCGATTTCGGCTTCCAGCCGGATCACCTGGCCGCCCGCCTGGCGTTTGTTGACTTCGACGGCAAACAAGCGCTGGCCCTGGCAGGTGGTGAGTACGCAGACCAGACGCTGGGTGACGATTTCGTCAACCAGGCCTGTCCGCGCCTGGCCAAAGCCATGGACAAAATAGAGCACTGGCTGCAAAGCCTGTAACCGCTCCGTGTTAGAATGACACCCTCATATTCTGCAATCGAGGGTGTCATGTCTGATTCACTGTCTCTGCGAGAAATCACCGATTTCGCCGAAGCCCTGGCCCGAGAGGCTGGCGAACTCGTCCGCCACGAGCGCGATGAGAACACCCTGCGCACCGACTACAAACACCAGACCGAGCTGGTCACCCACGCAGACATCATGGCCGATGAATTCATCACCGCCGCCATCCGCAAACGCTTTCCGGGCCACCGCATTCTGTCTGAAGAAACCATGCCGGATCTGTCACAGGCTGAAGAACTGGATACTCCGCTGTGGGTCATTGACCCCATCGACGGCACGGTCAACTACGCCTATGGGCACCCCCAGGTGGCAATCTCCATTGCCTATGCTGAAAAAGGCGAGGTTCAGGTAGGTGTGGTCCATGCGCCCTTCCCCGGCGAGACGTTTCGGGCCACCAAGGGCGAAGGCGCCACTCTGAATGGCAGACCTATCAGACACAGCGGTGCGACCGACCCAAGGCAGTCCCTGTTCGCCACCGGCTTCCCGTACACCAAGGACAGCCTCGAGCCTTTGCTTAACCGCCTCGATGCCATGATCCACCAATGCCGCGACCTGCGCCGCATCGGCTCGGCGGCTCTGGATATCTGTTGGGTGGCCTGCGGCCGTCTGGACATCTACTACGAAACCGTCAGCCCCTGGGACTTCGCCGCCGCCCGCCTGATCGCCACAGAAGCCGGCGCTACGGCCGGGCACTTCGGTGACGTTCCTGCTGGCTATCCGGCTGACCTCTGGGGCCGCGACATACTGATTTCGGCGCCGGCTATTTGGACGCCTGTACGGGCTATTTTGCGGTCGGCTTCCAGATACGACTAAGATTCGAGCGCTCTTACTCCTAGTATGGAGTTCTTTTACCCGTAGCCTGATGGTTTCGGGGTGGCGCGTGTGGGGTGGGCCCTTCACAGAACCGCTACAAGCACGTCCGTGTGCGCTTCTCTCAGGCCATCCCTGGCCTTCGAAATTCTGTGAAGGGCCCACCCCACCCGCGCCGTTTCGTTCACGGGTAATATCGCAGGAAAGAAAAAGGAGGGTGTCGCTTAGCTTTGAAGCTATTTTCCGGAAAAGCGCTCCACGAATCTCTTAGCACTTCAAGCGATTTTGAAAAAGTACGAAGGGGGATGGCCGGGGTGCCTTTCCCGAAATTTCGAAGGCCAGGGATGGCCTGAGAGAAGCGCACATGGATGTGCTTGTAGCGGTTTCGGGAAAGGCATCCCGGCCATCAACCTCACCACCAAATCAAACAGGCTACAGGTCGAAAAAACGCCAGACTTTCAGGCCAGAAACGAGACTAACTCCGGAGTTAATAACCCCAGACAGACTCAGAAACCAGCCCCCAGGCCTCGTCAAAGTCAGTGGTAGGCAGACGGGTGAAAGACGACCGCACAAACCGCTGAATGCGACCTTCCAGGAAAACCATCACAAAGTCAGCACCCCGGGCCGAGGTGGTTCGTGGCCCCAAACCCTGGCGGATTTCGCCTTCTTTCAAAGCCTGACGGATCTGCGTTTCCAAACGCTCGAAAAACTGCGACGAGCGCTTGCGCAGGGATTCATCTTCGCCCATCAGCGCATCGCCCGTCAGCACACAGCATAGCCCCGGATTGCGCTCGGCAAACACCAGCACCAGATGCACCAGCTGCTGCAGCCGGACCCGAACATCCTCCTGCTCCTGCAGAATTACCTGACAGCGGGAAAACACCGCCTCCTCCGCAAACTCGATGAGAGCCTCGAACATCTTGCGCTTGCTGGGAAAATGCCGATACAGCGCCGCTTCTGTCACGCCCACCATTCTGGCCAACCCGGCCGTGGTGATACGGGCACCGGGGTCGGATTGCAGCAGTTCAAC
>JAVLAV010000259.1:0-519 GCA_031580735.1 Marinobacter sp. | reverse complement strand
ATGGCCATCGTGGTGCGCGCGAACAAGGACTCCTCGGTCGGCGGCCACATCGCCTCCTACCAGTCGAGTGCCACCATGTACGAAGTGGGCCTCAACCACTTCTTCAAGGGGCATGATCACCCGGAAGGTTCGGACATGGTGTTCTTCCAGGGGCACGTTGCCCCGGGGATGTATGCCCGTGCCTATCTCGAAGGCCGTATCAGCGAAGAACAACTGCTGAACTTCCGCCAGGAAGCCGCCCATGAGCAGGCACTCAGCTCCTATCCGCATCCGTGGCTGATGCCCGACTTCTGGCAGTTCCCGACGGTTTCCATGGGTCTGGGTCCGCTGATGGCGATCTACCAGGCGCGCTTCATGAAGTACATGGAAGCACGCGGCTTCGGCAAGGTGAGCTCCCGCAAGGTCTACGCCTTCCTCGGTGACGGCGAGATGGACGAGCCGGAATCCCTCGGCGCCATCGGTCTCGCCGTGCGTGAGAAGCTCGACAACCTGGTGTTCGTTGTCAACGCCAACCTGCAG
>JAVLAV010000258.1:0-521 GCA_031580735.1 Marinobacter sp. | reverse complement strand
CAATTCACGCACCTTGGCAACGGCACTATCGCTAAAAAACAGCGGCGCGCCCATCTGTTGCTGAACTACACTCAAGTTCGCCTCCGGATTACCTGTAAACAACTTAAGCGATTATGGTATTCCTGAGTAAAACAATCAACTATTCGGACTTTCCACCACCTTCAGAACTTTCACTCAGCTCTGCTGAAGCCTGATCCACGGACGGAGCCTCGGGCTTTGTGTCGTGACTGTCCTTGGTGAGCAAGCCCAAAGGCTCCCTCTGATGCACCAGGTTGCCATTAACCGAAGCACCCATCGCCATTTCGATCAGGTTGTAATAGACATTACCGTTTATAGAGGCCTTCTCGGCTAACTCAAGGTGGGCCGATGCATAGACGTCCCCATGAATTGTCCCGTTTATCACGACATGAGGGGCGACGATGTCACCTGAGACCTCGCCAACCTCGGAAATACGAAGAACCGCATCGCTGCCCTCTTCGGCAAGGACTTTACCTCGCACCCGGCCATCCACATGCAGACCA
>JAVLAV010000257.1:0-522 GCA_031580735.1 Marinobacter sp. | reverse complement strand
CATGAAAAACGGATCACGTACCGGAAAACGCTCGCTACCACAAAGTGCTGTATGTTCGAGAATATGGGCCACCCCGGTGGAGTCCATGGGAAAGGTCCGCAGGGCCACAAAAAACACATTCTCGTCATTGTCTGCCGCCAGGTGAAGATGGCGGGCACCGGTCTTGCGGTGACGATACTCTTCAACCGTCACGTTCAGAGTGCTGATCCGGTGACTGCGAAGCTTTTCAAAAGCCGGATGGACGGTGTTTTCGATCACTGCAGCCATTCAAACTATCCTGTCTTTAACCAAATGGGGATTGTAGGGTAACACGTACTTTCTATTATCATGCACTAACCCGAAGCCACAAGGCAGTACCTGATTCCATGACCACAGAAACCCATGCTGACTTGACACCGGATACCCCGCCCGAACCCGCCAGGCCCGGACAGACGGCCGCCGGCAAACGACGGAAAATCCACGCCCCTGAAGTGGCAGCCTACTGGGCGGAGCGTCGTCGCTATCTGGACCGCATACGCCGGG
>JAVLAV010000256.1:0-522 GCA_031580735.1 Marinobacter sp. | reverse complement strand
GACCTCCGAATTCAATCAAACTGGCTTTTAGATCCAGTTTTCCGATAACCTTTCGATTACTTACGGAAGAATGACCGTTTTCGGGCCATCAGACAACCATAATCAGACCAATGTCGTAGTATTATTACCGACACTCAATTCGTTCATACACTAAAAATAATAATTTCTTTATTTTCGTGACTTTTAGCCGAATTTCGTTGCTTTTAGCGGGATTTAGACATAGAAATGCATATCCCGCCGGCCTCAAAACCGGGATTATTAATTAGACCTGAAAACAAACCTCGTTTTATGTATACTCGCCTGCCCGTTTTTTAACCAACGGAGATGGAACCCCATCCTCCAGTCTTTTGGCCACAAACACAGAGGGCGATCTATGAACTCCATCGTCACCTTTCCGAACCGGATACCCACTACCGAGTTCGAGGAACGGCGCTTCAAGGTCTACACAGACCGCCAGCTTGACAAGATTGAGGTTATCCAGAACCTCCCGGCAGAGACCCTGTTTGAGATGAAGGTCGTCGC
>JAVLAV010000255.1:0-522 GCA_031580735.1 Marinobacter sp. | reverse complement strand
CCAGGCGCACCTGCTCGACCGTGTCCAGTAGGGCGCTGAGCCCTTCCAGGGCGAAGTACTCGCATTGCACCGGGATCAGCACGTCGTCGGCCGCCGCCAGACTATTGATGGTGAGCGTGTTCAGGGCGGGCGGACAGTCGATCAGGATGAAGTCGTAGTCCTCGACCAGAGGCGCCAGGGCCTGGCGCAGCTTGGTCTCCCGGCCAATGCGGGTAACCAACTGGAATTCTGCCCCGGCCAGATCGATGGTCGCGGGCAGCAAGTCGTAGCCACCCGGGTCGGTCTCGAGGATTACTTCCTGGGCCGGCATCTCATCGAGCAGGACCTGCCCGACATGACGCTCGATCTCGTTCTTGGCATAGCCCGAGCTGACGGTGGCGTTGCCCTGTGGGTCCATGTCCACCAGCAAGACGCGTCGGCCGAAGGCCTGCAGGGCCGCGGCCAGGTTGACCGCCGTGGTGGTCTTGCCCACGCCGCCTTTTTGGTTGGTAATCGCGATCACCCAGCTCATGAATCGACCAC
>JAVLAV010000254.1:0-523 GCA_031580735.1 Marinobacter sp. | reverse complement strand
GTATCGGGATAGAGGGCTGACACCGGAAAGGCCCAACGGCTGTTCCAGTAGGCCTGGAAGTTGTCCGTCATTCCCTCGACAACCGGCCCCAACGAGAGCACGTCACGGTCTCGGAAATAGCGGCCTGTATCAAACCCGAAATACTCATCGCCTATGTTACGTCCGCCAACAATACCCGCGGCCCCGTCCACCACGAAGGTCTTGTTGTGCATGCGCCGGTTGATGCGGTCGAAATCCATCAGGAACGAGACCCAGCGACCCCATCCATTGCGGCTTCTGGCGGGATTGAAAATACGGATATGGATGTTCGGGTGGGTACCCAGGGCAGCAAACAGTTCGCCAATGCCCTCGGCATTGAAATCATCCAGGAGCAACCGGACGCGGATACCACGGTCTGCAGCCAGCAGAAGTCGGCCGGCCAGGTATTGACCGGAAGCGTCGTTACTCCAGATGTAATACTGTGCATCGATGCTGTGTTCCGCAGCCTCAATCAGTGCGGCACGGGAGAGAAACGCTTCCTGCC
>JAVLAV010000253.1:0-524 GCA_031580735.1 Marinobacter sp. | reverse complement strand
GTACGGCTCTCGGAATTGGTTGTGTTCTCGTGGCAGGGTTCGAGGATTCAAGGGTAAAGGAAGCATTGGGATTGCCTTCAGGCCTGGAACCTGCTGCACTGCTGTGTATAGGGCAACATGTGCCTTGCGGGCGGGTGACGGTGAGTGTCGGTGTTTCTGCTATTTCCGATCAGCAATACCCGGACGTGACGGCACTGTTCAAGGCGGCAGACACCGCCCTGTACCGGGCGAAATCCGACCAGCGCAACTGCGTACGGGTGGCAGCTGGTTTGGTGGGCCGAGGCGGCAAGCCAGAAACAGGACTGGTACACCATTCCCGAAGCGGTGGCAGTCTATGACGGCCAACTTTAAGGTGCATTTATAATGCGCGATAAAGAGAGGTGAGGTTATGACAGTTTCCGGCCAGATTCAGAGCCTTAAAGCCAGGGTACGTTATCCTGGTTGTCGTCGAGAAGGTCCAGTTTATTGGCTTTCCGGCGCAGTTTCCTTCGGGTATTGAGCTTTTCCTGCACTTTGGTCGGGAG
>JAVLAV010000252.1:0-527 GCA_031580735.1 Marinobacter sp. | reverse complement strand
TGACACAAAGCCGATATTCTTAGAATTAGATTGCCAATTAGCGTTAAGGATGGGAGGCAATACTGTGTGATTCCCGAGCCACCTTTAGGCCTAGTTTCGACAGACCCAGATGGCAAAGTTAGGGACTACGCCACAGAGGTCAGGAGTGTTGCTTCCGAAAAGGGCATTGAGTCCATTTACGATTATATACAGGGATTGGCGAATGAAAGAAATAAAATGCTATACGCCACCGACTCTTCGCTTCCAAATGTTAAAGATGCAAGCGCGGCATACAAGCGGCATTCCGGTGCAGCGCTATCGAACTTAATAATGTACCTTCTTATTGAGCCGCATAAGAAGCAGAGTGTAGTGGTCAACTAATCCCGGACAGTATTTTAAGCTTTTCCTCTGCCGCCACGGGCGATATCCCACCATTGAAGGCATGAGGCCGTTGCTGGTTATAGTAACTCATCAGATACCCTGATATGTCTCGCCTAGCCTCTGACAGGTTTCTATAGCCCAGCCTGGGTATCCATTCCGACTTCAGG
>JAVLAV010000251.1:0-528 GCA_031580735.1 Marinobacter sp. | reverse complement strand
GGTTGAATGGTTTGACGGTCGCGTACGCCTGATAACCCTGTTTCTGATAACCAGTATTTTGTCCAATGGACTTCAGTATGCGGTATCCGGCCCCCTCTTTGGGGGGCTTTCCGGCGTGGTTTACGGGATCTTGGGGTACTGCTGGCTCAGTCAGCGAAGAAATCCAAGGTTTCAGTTTCCGCCGGCGCTGGTTACGTTCGCGGTAATCTGGATGGTGGTCGGGTTCACTGCCCTGCCAGAGATGCTCGGAATGGGGCGAATGGCAAATGAGGCTCACCTCGGCGGGTTTGTCGCGGGGGTGGCCCTTGCAGTGATATTGCCCGTAAGAAAGAGGTGATGGGGTAAAAAAGCCCCGCCAGAGGCGGGGCATAAAAAGAGCTTTTAGCTCCTGATGAGAGAGACCAAATGATACGACCTTCGTCATTTGGTGGGGCAATGATAATCATTATCGTTTGAGTCTGTCAAACGATTTACTGAACTTTTTATCGCTTAGCGGGAGAGCGGAATGACTTACGACGAATTGATTGA
>JAVLAV010000250.1:284-529 GCA_031580735.1 Marinobacter sp. | reverse complement strand
CGATGCTCCAGCATTGAGAGATCCAGCTGCAGCCACTCCTTCAGACCCTCGCCGGTCTCATCCACAAATTGCATGAGGTGTTGAAGGTCCCGCTTGAGGTAAGCACTGAGCAGGTCCACTTCCTCGCGGGTCATTTCCTCCAGGTCGTACTCAAATTCTGCTGCCCGCTGGATTTCATCTTCCAGCGTCTCCAGCGAGGTTTTCTGAACCTCCCGCAAACGGGTCTGAACCCGCTCCAGCATCCG
>JAVLAV010000250.1:0-274 GCA_031580735.1 Marinobacter sp. | reverse complement strand
CTCCAGGGCCTTTCCTGATAGGCGATTTCGTTCTGGTTCGCTCATATTGGCTTCCTTTATGGCCTGATTGCTCTGGTGCAAGAGCCGGACTGTGGGTGTCCTTTCCGGGACACGCTGTAAATACGTCCCTGTACGCTTGACTGCAGCATCCATGCTGCAGACAGTCCCGGAAAGGACACCCACACTCCAGCTCCCATACTTCTAACTTGCCTTCAACTTTCCCGGCAGACAACTCTGCCGTTAACAGACCGGGGGCGGGTAGGGCTTCCCAAGA
>JAVLAV010000024.1:0-34506 GCA_031580735.1 Marinobacter sp. | reverse complement strand
ACGCCTTACCGATGGCCTGGTAACCCTGTTCCGCTTCCGGTAGTAATTTCGGGGCATCTCCGACTCTTGGGGACACTGGCTCTGATCGGCCTGGTGGTAGAGACTCACAGGTTCGGGCGGCGTTCGCTGACGTAGTCTTTGAACAGCGTGTGGGTGTCTTCGAGGTCTTCCAGGAATTTCTTCCGGCCGCTTTCGGTGTTTTCACCGAAGATGGTGAGCGTGCGCTTGTGTTCGCCGGCGGTGAGGATTTCGAAGTCTACGTCATTTTTCTTCAGTACCCGGTGAAAGTTCGGCAGCTGCGCGACAACGCCGATGGAGCCGAGTACGGCAAAGGGCGAGGCGATGATGCGGTCAGCCACGCAGGCCATCATGTAGCCGCCGCTGGCCGCGACTTTGTCGACGCAGGCGGTCAGCGGAATGCCTTTGCTGCGCAGCCGGTCAAGCTGGGCGGCCGCCAGGCCATAGGCATGTACCAGCCCGCCTCCGCTTTCCAGGCGAATAACCACTTCGTCGGTCTCGGGGTTGGCGACGCTCATTACGGCTGAAATTGAACGGCGCAGGTTGTCGGTGTCACTTGCCTTGATGTCGCCATCGAAATCAATGACGTAAATGCGGGATTTGGTTTCGGAGGCCTCTTCGGTGGCGGGCACCTTTTTGGCGGCTTTTTTCTCGGCCTTTTCTTCTTTTTTCTTCTGTTTCTGCCAGGCTTTACGCTCGCCTGCAGACATTAGCCGGCTCTGAATGGATTCTTTCAGTTTGCGGTAATGCTCGTTGAGTTTACGGATCTTGAGTTCACCGTCGTCGCCATGGTCGTCGGATTCTTTGTGGGTCAAAGAAATAACAACGGATACCAGTACCACGGCTGCCACTACGAAGGTGGCCATTTTGGCGAGAAACAGGCCGTATTCAGTAAGAAATTCCAAGATGCGTTCTCCAGGGAGTCTGTTGCAAACACGGAAGTGTACCTTGTCCGGGAAGCTGTTATAAAGCAGCGCCTCAAGAAAATTAAAACAGCCGTTTGATTTTGCTTGACACCACCGAACACTCACCATAAAGTCGAATTTCGAGGACACCCATATCAATAAAGGTAGAACAATGTCTGTAGATCAGGTATTCGAAAAACTCGAACAGAACTTCAACGCCGAGGCGGCCAAGGGTCTTGATCTGGTTTTCCAGTTCGATATCGAAGATGACAAGACGTACCATCTGGTTATCAACGATGGCACATGCAAGCTGGCAGAAGGCCCTCACGATGATCCCTCAGTCACTCTGATCATGAACTCTGAAACCCTGAAGGGCATTGTTTCCGGTGAGACCGATGGCATGCAGGCGTTCATGGCCGGCCAACTCCGCGCTGAAGGCGACATGATGCTGGCCACCAAGCTTGGCGAGCTGTTCAATATGGGTTAATCGTTAACCCGTGAAATGAAAAAACCTGCGTTTCGGCGCAGGTTTTTTTGTGTCTGGAAGGTATTGCGAGGTTCAGAAACCGACACCGTCCAGAGAGCTTTGCGCCAGCTTCAGCAAATCGGGATTGCGCTCTTCGTTACGGCCAATACTTTCAATATAGTATTCAAGCGATGTCAGGGCATCCGCCAGCGCTTCAAGCACCTGCTCAGATGGCGCTTCCCTCGCATCAAGGAGCTGCTGTTGAATAGACTCTGCAATTCGGGCAATGACCTCTGCCGCTTCGGGGTCACTGATCATCTCCAGGCCGCCCCAGATGCTGTGCAAGGTTCCGGGCAGGTTAGCCAGGTGCAGCTTGTCGTAATCCGATTCCAGAAACGCGGTAATGGCACGCTTTGCCAGGGTCAGTGCGCTACGGGCTTCGTCTGCGACAACCCAGATGGCTTCCTGGAGGTATACCGATGTTTCCTGGTTGTTTGCGGCTGTGGCCATGGCGTCCGTTTCGGAGGTAATCCCACGGTTCACAAACTGCATAACGGCATCTTCAATCGCCAGCACCGAGCCGGCCAGGCGGTAGAGTTCATCTTCACCGGGCAGGCGGTCTTCTTCTTCCCACTGGCGCAGGCGGGACGCTTCATCCCGGGCCAGGTTAGCCAGTTTGCCAAGGTCGAGCATGGTCAGGGTGTTGGCGATGCGCTCAAGCCCGTCAGAAATGGCTGAAAGCTCGGCGAGGTCTGGTTCAAGCCCCCTTTCAATGATATCGAGCCTGTCTTTCAGGAGGTTCAGCTCTTCCTGCAGAGCTTCCGACAGGGAACGGAGAACGTCTGTTCCCGGGCCATACAGGCGCCGTGCATGGGCTTCCATCATGGTGTCCGGAAACGTTGAAGGTGCCAGCTTGTAGCTGGACAACACATCAACCACTTCAGGATTGGCCGAGCCGGAACGATACAGCAGATAAATCAAGTCGGTCAGCAGGGAATCCGGCGTGGCCTTTTGCATGGCCGGCTCGCCAACGTAGATGATCTCCCGGGCACTTTTCTCGAGTTGCATGAGCAGGCGTTTTCGGGCCCTGGTGAAGCTCATGGCTCTGTCGAGCATGGTGTTGGCAACAATGGTAAACAGGCACCAGAGCTGGCCTTTCGGGGTGCCCCGGCAAAGACGGGCAAGGCCTCGGGCAGCCCTTGCCATCAACCGCTTGCTGACCTCCGGGTTTCGATCCTTGAGAATGCCCAGCAGCGCGACCTGAAAGGTCAGCCGCATGCGCCGGGCCAGTATCTCCTGGTCTTCCCCGTTTTCGCTCAGGGGTTGCAGGGGCAGACCGGCACAAAAATCCGGATGTTCGGTAATGGTAAGGTTAAAGAACCACGACTCCGGGTAAGGTACTTCTTTCCGGGCTTCTCTGAGTTCATTAATGGCGGGCAGCAACAGCTCGGGATGGTCTTCCCGTTGCTGGTGGTAATATTCAACATAACGGCGAAGCGTGAAAAGCGCACCGTTGATGGCGGTCAGCCTTGCGTTTGCCTCATCGCCGGGAGGCATGTCATCGGACATTGCCGCGGCTTCAAAGCAAAGACGACTGGCTCCCTGAAGCTCCACGAGGATGAAGATACCCCGAAGCTGGTTGAGGTAGTCAACACAGTTTTCGAGTTCTCCCACTTTTTCGCGGTTATCCTGGAAGCGTTCCAGACTGGTTTCTGCCTGTTTGATGGTCTGTTCTATTTCACTTCTGACCAGATCAAACGAGTGAGACCTCGTCGCCAGAGACGGTTGAACCATAAACGCTTCCTGTTACTTTGCGGAGATTACCGCGTCCTGTTGGTGCTCACTACTTATAACATAAAATTCAGGGAGCTCAAGAACACGGCACCGGAAAAGCAATAGAGTCTGACCTGGTTCTCATTCCCCGTTCTCAAGCCTTGCCCAGACAGTTTCGCCGGCTTTTCCGGCCATCATGGTCATAAATTCATCATGGGCTGAGCGCTCGTCATCACTGGCGCGAACCACGGTTAACGGGGGCCGGTCACTGCTGACCCGGCGGATGCCTGCACCCGAGCCCCCTTCACCGGCATCCGCGTCGAGCGACAGCGCCGTCTGCCCGCCGGTCATCAACAGGTAAACGTCGGCCAGAATCTCGGCATCCAGAAGCGCGCCGTGCAGTTCCCGGTTACTGTTATCCACGCCGTAGCGTTTGCACAGCGCATCGAGGCTGTTCTTCTGGCCAGGATGCTTGGCCCGGGCAATCGCCAGGGAATCCACGATGCCGCAATGGTCGGCCGTTTTGCGCACCGGTTTCAGGCGGGCAAACTCGGCGTCCATAAAGCCAACGTCAAACGCCGCGTTATGGATAACCAGCTCGGCTCCCTTGATGAATTCAAAAAACTCTGCGGCGACTTCACTGAATTTCGGTTTGTCGACCAGGAACTCGTTGGTGATGCCGTGAATGCTGATGGCTTCGGCTTCAACTTCCCGATCCGGGTTGATGTAAACGTGATAGTTGCGCCCGGTCAGTTCCCGCTCAATAACCTCCACACAACCAATTTCGATAATCCGGTGACCGTCGTTCGGATCAATACCGGTGGTTTCGGTGTCCAGTACAATCTGTCGCATTGCCTCTATTCCAGTTTTCCAGCAGGGATAATCGGTTTAGGAAGTGGCCAGTTCGCTGACGCCCCGGTTGGCGAGTTCATCGGCCAGTTCGTTATCCGGGTTTCCGGAGTGCCCTTTTACCCAGTGCCAGTTAATCTCGTGGCGGGTGGTTTCGGCATCCAGTTCTTTCCAGAGGTCGGCATTTTTCACCGGCTTCTTCGCGGAATTCTTCCAGCCCTTGCGCTTCCAGCCGTCCATCCATTCGGTGATGCCCTTACGCACATACTGGGAATCGGTGTACAGCTCTATCTGGCAGGCCCGTTTCAATGCCCGTAAGCCCCGGATTGCAGCCATCAGCTCCATCCGGTTATTGGTGGTCTGGGCCTCACCGCCGTGCAGGGTTTTGCAGGCATCGCCATAGCGCAGAACAACGCCCCATCCGCCGGGCCCGGGATTGCCCTTGCAGGCTCCATCAGTGTACATGACTACCTTGCCGGCCATTACTTCTCCTGATTTTTTTGCTCATGTCTCATTGTACCGGCCTGATTGGCACAACCACCCGGTGCCCCCATGGCACCGGGCAAAGGCATGACTTTCGCTTTACGCCAGTTCATCTTGGGTTTGATGCGGGCGACTTCGTGTTTGCGGGCGAGAATACAGTAATACGCGCCGATCGGCAGCCAGTCGAGAGAACCTTTAACGCCGCCATGGCGTTTGCCGGCATTGTGGAAAGGCAATGTGCAGAAACGGGTTGCCGAGTCATCAATTTCGAAGTTCAGCAACCTGAGCCAGTCTTCCATTCTCGAACGGAACAGGAATCGGCCACCCCAGGGCCCTTCATGGTGCCTGGAGATCGCCCTGCGCAGCCCCCAAAGACTGAGGGGGTTGAAGCCAATCACTGCAATTTTGCCCTCACCACGAAGAACCCGTGCGGATTCCCGCAAAACCTGGTGAGGGTCCGGAGAGAAATCCGCCGTGTGATGCAGAATGACCAGGTCCATGGAATCTGCGGGGAACGGCAGCTCACCGGCGTTACAAATTGCTACACCGTCCGGGATTTGCGCGTGCCACACTGGCGTGGTGATAATTTTCTGGGAGAAATCCGAGCCACTGGCCAGGGGTAGCCGATGGCTCAGGCCAACCTGCAACTGCCGGGCGCCGGTTAACGGGGCTGTAGCCTCATCCAGCACCATGCGCTGACTGGCCAGCATGGCCCGGCCAAGAGAGCTCTGAAACCAGCGCTCAAAGCTTTCATGACGAGCGGTGTAATCAACCTCCACCGAGACACTCACGCTTTACTCTCCCTTACCAGTATGGAACGGAGCCTCCCGTTCTTGGGATGGAGACCATGTTGATTTATGATAACAGGCACATTCGACAAGCACATGGGGTTTTGATGTTCAGTATCCGAGCCATTCCCGCTTTCACTGACAACTACATCTGGTGTCTTTCCCACGATGACTCCGGCAAGACCCTGATTGTCGATCCCGGGCAGGCCGAGCCGGTGGAATCCTGCCTGGCCGAACAGGGCCTGACGCTGGACACTATTCTGGTGACCCACCATCACCCTGACCATACCGGCGGCATCCATTCGCTCAGAGAGCGTTTTCCTGATGTGCGGGTAACCGGCCCGGCCGATTCGCCGTTCAGGAATACCACCAACACCGTCCATCCCGGAGATGAAGTTGTCTGGCAGGGGCTCACCTTCAATGTCATGGCCGTACCCGGCCATACTCTGGACCACATAGCCTATTACACCAGCAGCCTTGTCAGCGGCCGCCCGATGCTGTTCTGCGGCGACACATTGTTTGCCTGCGGTTGCGGCAGGCTGTTTGAAGGCTCTGCCGAGCAAATGTATAACTCACTGAAAACTCTTCGTGAGCTGCCGGATGAAACGGCGGTTTACTGTGCCCACGAATACACACTGGCCAATCTGCGCTTCGCCCGGAACTGGCTGCCAGAAGATGCCGGCCTTGAGCAGTTTGAGCGCCGCTGCATGGACCTGCGGGACCAGAACCTGCCAACAATTCCGACGACCATTGCCGATGAGAAGTCACTCAACCCGTTTTTGCGTTGGGATGATCCGGCTGTCATTGCTGCTGCAGAAAAATATTGTGCCGACCATGCCCTTCCGGCCCACAGCGAACAGGATATATTCGCTGCTGTCAGGCATGGCAAGGATCACTTTTGAGGAATCATTTACCTATGCCATTCAAACGCCTCAGCCTGTTGCTGCTCACCACCACCCTTGTTACCGGTTGCAGCAACCTGCTCCAGAATAATGACACCGAGTCTGCTAACGGCAATCCGATGGATTCCGAAGAAGTGGTGGTCGCTACCGGCGATGAAGATCTCAAAGCCTCAGTCACAGCGGGTCATGCAAACCAGAAGGCGGGGGCGGATGCTCCCCTGGACAATGCCATTTCGCCGGAACTACAAAAACAGGCGAAAGACGCTCGTAAAAAACTCGAAAAGCCGACGCAGCAAGAGCAGGCTGATACCTCCCGTGATGATCTTTGGCATCGGTTGCGGGCCGGTTTCGGGATGGACCACGATATTGATGATGAAAGGGTTCAGGCGCAGTTGAACTGGTATGTCCGTCACCCCCACTACATTGACAGGGTTGTGGATCGCGGTTCCCGCTATCTGCACCATATTATCGAACAAGCCGAAGCCCGGGGCCTGCCCACCGAACTGGCCCTTTTACCGGTGGTTGAAAGTGCCTTTGACCCCTTCGCCTATTCTCACGGTCGCGCGGCAGGCCTGTGGCAGTTTATTCCTTCAACCGGTAAGTATTTCGGCCTGACCCAGAGCTGGTGGCACGATGACCGGCGGGATGTGCTTGAAGCCACCGATGCCGCCTTCACCTATCTGGACCGCCTGGCGAACCGCTTTGATGGTGATTACACGCTCGCGCTGGCCGCTTACAATGCCGGCGGTGGCACCGTCTCCATTGCCATGCGCCGTAACCGCAATGCCGGCAAGCCGACAGACTTCTGGTCATTGTCGCTGCCCAGGGAAACCCGGCACTACGTACCCAAGTTGATCGCTCTGGCGAAAATCTTCGACGATCCTGAGGCTTACAACATCGAATTGCCGGCTCTGGAAAATGAGCCCTACTTCGAAGTGGTTGAAACCGGCTCCCAGCTCGACCTGGCGCAGGCGGCACAGCTGGCGGGTGTCGACATTGATGAGATTTATCTGCTGAATCCTTCCTACAATCGCTGGGCCACCAATCCGGATGGGCCTCATCGTTTACTGGTGCCGAAACAGAAAGCAGAAACGTTCCGAACTGCCCTCGCCGGGTTTCCGAAAAACAAACGGGTTTCCTGGCAGGATTATACGGTTCGCCGGGGGGACAATCTGGGCGTAATCGCGCAGCAATTCTCCACGACACCGAGCGTGATCAAACAGGTTAATAACCTCAATTCCAACCTGATCCGTGTTGGTCAGCAACTGCTGATTCCGTCAGCCACCGAAGGCACAGACGCCTATGCTCTGAGCCAGTCCCAACGCCTGCAACGCACCCAGGAGCGCAAAAGAGACGGCAACAAGGTACGCCACACCGTGCGCAGCGGTGATACTTTCTGGGACATCGCTCGGGAACACCGGGTTTCGGTGCGGCAGGTAGCTGCATGGAACGGCATGGCGCCCGGCGATCCGCTGATTCCCGGCAAAGAGCTGGTCATCTGGTCACAGAGCTCACCGCAGACTCTGGCGGCCAACAGTCGCTCAGAGCAGGATAAGGCCATGGTCCGGAAGGTGGGTTATCGCGTTCGCAGTGGGGATTCGCTCTCCGTCATTGCCAACCGCTTTGCCGTGAACGTCCGGGACATCGCATCATGGAACGATCTTAATACTGACCGTTATCTGCAACCCGGACAAAGTCTGGTACTCTACGTGGACGTAAGAAACAGCCCATAATGTGCGAGAACCATGACAAAAACGCGCAAAGTACCGACTCATAAAATACCGCTTTCACTGAGCGGCCTGTTTGCCCTCCTTGCACTTATGGGCCCAGCCGGCCCGGCCGGCGCAGACAGTCAGACTCTAAGCCCTGTGGAACCCGTGCATGGCATCGCCATGCACGGCGAACTGAAATACCCCGAAAACTTTCCTCATTTTGATTACGTAAACCCGAACGCTCCCAAAGGCGGCACGCTGCGGATGTCTGTCGTGGCCAATGGCTTTGACAGCTTCAATCCATTCGTTGTGCGGGGTGTCGCGGCGGCAGGCATAACCACTTACGTATACGATACGCTGCTTGAATCCTCGGCAGATGAGCCCTTTTCCGAATACGGGCTGATTGCCGAAAGCGTCGAAGTTCCGGAAGACCGCAGTTACGTGGTGTTCAATTTGCGCGAACAGGCCAGATTTCACGACGGCGAGCCGATTACCGCGGAAGATGTCGAGTTCTCCTACCGGATTCTCACTACAGAAGGTCATCCTTTTTACCGGAATTATTATGCCGAAGTGGAGGACGTGACCGTTGAGGACAGCCACAGAGTACGCTTCGACCTCAGTGACACCGAAAACCGTGAGCTGCCACTGATTCTGGGCCAGATGCCTGTTATGCCGGCCCATTACTGGCAGGATCGTGAATTTACCGGCAGCGGCCTGGATGAACCGATTGGCAGCGGGCCTTACCGCATAGCCGACTACGAAGCAGGCCGCTCACTCACCTACGAGCGCATCGAAGACTACTGGGCGAAGGATCTTGGCATACGCAAGGGGCGCTTCAACTTTGATGAAATCCGGTACGAATACTACAACGACGACACGGTCGCACTGGAATCGTTCAAGGCCGGCAATTCCGATTTCCGCCGGGAGACGTCTGCCAAGAACTGGGCAACCGCATACACCGGCCGCGCATTTGAGCAGGACCAGATCACCAAAGAAGCGATTGAACACCATCGCCCCAGTGGGATGCAGGGGTTTGCCTTCAATACCCGGAAAGAGGTTTTCAAGGATCCGCGAGTTCGTGAAGCCCTGACCTATGCCTTTGACTTCGAGTGGGCTAACCGAAACCTGTTCTTTGATCAGTACACGCGCACCAGCAGCTATTTCGAGAACAGTGAACTGGCCTCCTCCGGACTACCCACCGGCCGGGAGCTTGAGATTCTTGAGCAGTTCCGTGATCAACTGAGCGATGATGTCTTCGAAGAAGACTATGCCCCGCCCACCACGGCTGGCGACCAGACCCTGCGCGACAACCTGCGTATTGCACTGAAGTTGCTCAGGGAAGCCGGTTACGCTGTCCGCGACGGCAGGATGGTACACACTGAATCCGGAGAACCACTGGCTTTTGAAGTGCTGCTTTTCCAGAAGAGCTTTGAGCGGGTAGTTCAGCCTTTCAGAAAAAATCTGGAACGACTGGGCGTTGATGTCTCCGTTCGGCTGGTCGACAGTAACCAGTACGTTCAGCGGGTTCGTAATTTCGACTTCGACATGATCAGTCAGGTGATCCCGCAATCGGACTCACCGGGCAACGAGCAGAGGGAGTACTGGCATTCCAGCAATGTCGATGTGACCGGCTCAAGAAACTACATGGGGGTCGACGATCCGGTTGTTGACGAGCTGGTGAACCTGGTTATTCAGGCCCCTGACCGGGAAGCACTGATACACCGGGTACGGGCTCTGGACCGGGTGCTGTTGCACGGCCATTACGTGGTTCCACACTGGCACCTGACCAAAGACCGGGTGGCCTACTGGAATAAATTACAGCGCCCGGAAGCCACGCCCAAGAACGGCATCGACATCGATAACTGGTGGATCACCCCCTGATCAATCAGGTTCCAACCTGCCTGTAATAATTCAAAGGATCCGTACCCTGAATGGGCACTTATATATTACGGCGACTGGCGTTGATCATCCCCACCCTGGTGGGGATCATGCTACTGAACTTTATCATTGTTCAGGCTGCACCGGGCGGGCCAGTTGAACAGCTTATTGCAGAGATGGAAGGCCACGGCGGAAGCGCCCTCGCCCGCGCTGGTGGTGGCGGCACAGCCGGTGAAGTGGCCGCGACCAGCTCCGGCGATAGCAGAGGTTCCAGAGGGCTCCCGCCAGAGCTGCTGAAAGAAATTGAAGTGATGTATGGCTTCGACAAGCCTGCCCATGAGCGCTTTTTTAAAATGCTCGGGGATTATGCCACGTTCGATTTCGGTGATTCGTTTTTCCGTGACCGGTCAGTGGTGGAGCTGATCCTCGACAAGATGCCTGTATCGATCTCTCTCGGGCTCTGGTCCACCCTGATCATCTATCTGATCTCCATACCCCTTGGCATCCGCAAGGCCGTCTCTGACGGCTCCCGCTTTGATGTCTGGACCAGTTCCGCCATTGTCATCGGCTACGCCATCCCCGGCTTTCTGTTCGCCATCCTGCTGATTGTGCTGTTTGCCGGTGGCAGTTATTTCGACTGGTTCCCGCTCCGGGGCCTGACGTCGTCCAATTTCGAAGAAATGACCTGGTACCAGAAAATCGGCGATTACTTCTGGCACCTGGCACTGCCCGTCACGGCCAACGTGATAGGCGGCTTTGCCACACTCACCCTGCTGACCAAGAACTCCTTTCTGGATGAGATCGGCAAGCAATATGTGGTTACCGCCAGAGCCAAAGGTTTGCCAGAGAAACAGGTGCTCTACGGGCACGTATTCCGCAACGCCATGCTGATTGTCATTGCCAGCCTGCCGGGCGTTCTTGTGGCCCTGTTCTTTACCGGCTCGCTATTGATTGAGGTGATCTTCTCGCTGGATGGCCTTGGGTTGCTCGGCTTTGAAGCGGCATTGAACCGCGATTACCCGGTGATCTTCGGAACGCTGTTCATTTTTACCCTCATGGGTCTGGTGCTGAAACTGATCAGCGACATCACCTACGTGCTGGTTGATCCGCGTATTGATTTTGAAAGCCGGGAGGGTGCCTGACATGCCTGCGCTTTCCCCCATACAACAGCGCCGGTTACAGAATTTTCGCAATAACCGCCGGGGATTCTGGAGCCTGTGGCTGTTTCTGATTCTGTTCGGGCTGTCGCTGGGGGCCGAGCTGATCGCCAACGACAAGCCTCTCGTGGTGTCTTATCAGGGAGACCTTTATTTCCCGGTAGTTCAATCCATTCCCGAAGAAACCTTTGGTGGCTTCTTACCAACCGAAGCGGATTACCGCGACAGCTTTATCTCGGATGAAATCAAGGCCAATGGCTGGATGCTCTGGCCCCCGATCCGGTTCAGTTACAACACCATCAATTACGATCTGGACGTGCCCTCACCGGCGCCGCCCAGTGCGGAAAACTGGATCGGCACGGACGACCAGGGCCGGGATGTGGCCGCCAGAGTGATCTACGGCTTCCGGATTTCGGTGCTCTTCGGCCTGACCCTGACCATCGCCAGTTGCATTGTCGGCGTTATCATAGGCGCGATTCAGGGTTTTTACGGCGGCAAGATCGATCTGTTCGGGCAGCGCTTTATCGAGATCTGGTCTGGCCTGCCCATGCTGTACCTGCTGATTATTCTGTCGGCCATTGTCCAGCCCAACTTCTGGTGGTTACTGGGCATCATGCTGCTGTTCAGCTGGATGGGGCTGGTAGACGTGGTTCGGGCCGAGTTTCTGCGCGCACGCAATTTCGAATACGTGAAAGCAGCCCGCGCTCTGGGTCTGGATAACCGACGCATCATGTTCCGGCACATTCTGCCCAATGCCATGGTGGCCACCCTCACCTTCCTGCCGTTTATCCTGACCGGCGCCATTACCGGCCTGACGTCTCTGGATTTTCTCGGCTTCGGCCTGCCGGCCGGATCACCTTCGCTGGGTGAGCTGATTGCGCAGGGCAAAACCAACCTGCACGCCCCCTGGCTTGGCATTTCCGCCTTTGTGTCCCTGTCGATCATGTTGACCCTGCTGGTATTCGTAGGGGAAGCGGTTCGTGATGCCTTCGACCCGAGAAAGAGCTGATATGACTGATTTACTGAGCGTCTCGGATCTCTCCATACAATTCGATAACGGCCCGCTGGTGGTCGACAAACTGTCATTCGCGATTCAGTCGGGCCAGACGCTGGCCCTGGTCGGTGAAAGTGGCTCGGGAAAATCGATCTCTGCGCTGTCCGTTCTGCGGTTGCTTGATGAACGCCATGCCGGTTATCCCACGGGGAAGATCGAATATCACGGGGAAGATCTTCTGCAGGCTCCGGAAAAGCGCTTGCGGCAAGTCCGTGGCTGGAAAATCAGCATGATCTTTCAGGAGCCCATGACCTCGCTCAACCCGCTGCATACGGTCGAGAAGCAGATTACCGAAACCCTGGAGCTGCACATGGGCATGCGGGGCCCGCAGGCCCGTGAGCGCTGTCTGGAACTGCTGCAACTGGTTGGCATTCCCGACCCGGAAGCGAAACTGAAAAGCCATCCCCATCAGCTTTCGGGCGGTCAGAAACAGCGCGTCATGATTGCCATGGCCCTGGCCAACGAACCGGAGTTGTTGATTGCCGATGAGCCCACTACGGCATTGGATGTGACCGTACAGAAGCAGGTTCTGGAGCTGCTGGAATCCCTGCAACAGAAAATGGGCATGGCCATGCTTCTGATCACTCACGATTTAACCCTGGTGCGCCGTTACGCCGATCAGGTGGTGGTGATGGAGCGTGGCAGGGCCGTGGAAGAAGCGAGCTGTGAGGCGTTATTCGAGAACCCGAAGCACCCTTACACCCGCAAGCTGATCAACGCGGAACCTCCGGAGCAGCCGGAGGCGGTGCCCGGCAACAACCGGGAGTTGATGGGGGTGCAGGGCCTTAACGTTCAGTTCGCTATTCGCAAGAGCATGTTCGGGCGAGTGAAAGAGAGCTTTCATGCGGTTCAGGACGTGAGTTTTTCGGTGCGTGCCGGAGAAACGCTCGGCATTGTTGGTGAAAGTGGCAGCGGTAAGACCACGATTGGCCACGCCTTGCTGAAACTGACTGGCGCCACAGGCAGTATCCGGCTGGACGGTACCGAACTGGGTGCCATGACCCAGAAACAGTTCCGGCCCTGGCGCCGGCGCGTGCAGATCGTGTTTCAGGATCCGTTCGGCAGCCTGAGCCCCCGAATGTCCGTGGCTGAAATTGTTCGTGAGGGCCTGGACATTCATGAACCGGGCAAGCGTGAACGTCACGATGCCCGGGTTGTTCAGGCGCTGACAGATGTCGGCCTGGACCCGGAAGCCCGGCACCGATACCCTCACGAGTTTTCCGGCGGCCAGCGCCAGCGAATTGCCATCGCCCGGGCACTGGTACTGCAACCGGAACTGATCATTCTGGACGAACCTACCTCGGCGCTGGACCGGACGGTTCAGAAGCAGGTGATTGAACTGTTACGCGATATTCAGGCCCGATATGGGTTAAGCTATGTCTTTATCAGCCACGATCTGGCCGTGGTTCGCGCACTCAGCCATAAACTGCTGGTGCTGAAGCAGGGGCAGATCGTCGAGTATGGAAACGCTGAAACCATATTCCGGAATCCTGAGCAGGCCTACACACGGGAACTGCTCAGTGCGGCGTTGTTTTACAGGTCTACGACCAATTGATCGTTACCCGGGCCTTAATGGTCCGGGATAATTTATTGAAACCAAAGAACACAGGGAGTTTGAACCCATGGGTATGCTCAGTGGCAAGAAAGCACTGATTGTTGGCGTTGCCAGTAAACACTCCATTGCCTACGGCATTGGCGAGGCTTTTGCCCGTGAAGGCGCCGAACTGGCCTTCACCTATCAGAATGAAAAATTGCAGTCCCGCGTTGAGAAATTCGCCGATCAGTGGGGCAGCAATCTCACCTTCCCGTGCGATGTAGCCAGTGATGAGCAAATCGAGAATGTGTTCACCGAGCTGAAAAAGCACTGGGACAACATCGACATCATCATTCACGCGGTCGGCTATGCCCCGGCCCATGAGTTGAACGGCAACTTCGTTGACGTCACCACCCGTGAAGGCTTCAGCATGGCCCACGACATCAGCTCCTACAGTTTTGTGGCGCTGGCCAAGGGTGCCCGGGACATGATGCACGAAGGCAGCAGCCTGCTGACTCTGAGCTACCTGGGCGCTGAAAAGGTTCTGCAGAACTACAACGTGATGGGTCTGGCCAAAGCCTCTCTGGAAGCCAACGTTCGTTATATGGCAGCCAGCCTGGGTAAAGAAGGTATTCGGGTTAACGGTATCTCTGCTGGCCCGATCAAGACCCTGGCCGCTTCCGGTATCGCAAGCTTCCGTCGCATGCTGGCCGAAAACGCCCGCCGTGCCCCGCTGCGCCGGAATGTCACGACCGTAGAAGTCGGCAATGCTGCCGCCTTCCTGTGTTCTGATCTGGCCTCCGGTGTTACTGGCGAGATCATGTATGTTGACGGTGGTTTCAACATCACCGGCATGGGTGAACTGGAAGACTGATTTCCTGTTTGCTCGCGTTTAACGAAACAGGGCCGGCACCAACATGCCGGCCCTGTTTCGTTGAGGGCGCTTTATTCAACCCTCTGCCAGGGCATCCGCAACCGCTTCCATCCATTCCAGGTAATCGGTTTCATCCGACTCAAGCACTCTCACCCCGATCAGATACCCCTGAGTCACCGGGCGACACCACATCGCTTCGATAGTCAGCCGGTACGGGGCCTTGCCATTACCCAGATCAACCCTGGAGGTCAGTATCGATCCTTCGGTAAAGGCTTCCCGGGATATCAGGCTGAAACCGCCCGTTGATATGTCGCGAATCCTGCATTCCACAACCCTTTGGTCGGCGACACCCGGAATTGCCATCTCCAGAGGCTCTGATGTCTCTACCTGAACGCCTGCTACCGCCCGTGCGGTCAGCCGATAATCCGCGCGGTCATCATGGCCCCGGGGCAACTCTGGTCCGGTTCCGAATGTATAGTTCTGATCAGTCATTGTTACTCTCAGTCATTTTCAGCTTCGACCTACGCGGATTCTGCCAACAACCCGGCTCAGCGTGTCATCAAATTCAGCGGATTTGCCCAATGCCCGGATACGGCCTTCAACAATGCCGGTCACCAGGTCGTCATAACGGAATTCAGTGCGGTTCAGGCCCAGACGGTCAACAAACACAAATTTACTGGAAGCAGCGATCTTTACTGCCAGTTTCAGCCTGGCCGGTTCCGCCCCCGCCTCTGTAACCACGGCGATCCACCCGCCCAGAGAAATGCTGTCGACCTGTTCACCGGCCTCACGCTCCATTTGCTGCCTCAGGCGTTGTTGCTCCGCCTGCTCATCTTCCAGGCGCTGCTGTTCCGCCTCAGCTTTCTGTCTTTCGATCTCAGCCTGCCGGGCAACTTCCTCCTGCTGGCGCTTGTGTTCTGCAGCCTGCTTTTCCTGTCGCAGAGACTCAGCCCGGGCCCGGGCCTGCTCTGCTGCCTTTTCCCGCTGTTTCTGTTGCTTTACGCACACTTGCGCAAGAACGGTGACGGTTTCATCAAGCACCTGCCCAAACGGTGTCGGTGCCGGAAGCGGCTTCAGCGCTTTGTTATCCAGAGCACTGACAAAACTCTGCCAGCTCTGCAGGCCAAGCTTTGCCCCCACGCCGTTGGTCCACAGAATTTCATTGGTATGTTCGAGTAAGGCAAAGAAAAACCGGCGTTGCTCGCCGGCACCCTCACCTTCCACATACCATTGCTGGTGGTAAGGTTCCGCTTCCGAGGCTGGAACCGGCAACACCGACAACCAGCTGGCGTCCCAGGAAAAACTACCGGGCTCCGGCAGTGCCGGATGTAATTCGGGAGCATCACCACGAACCCGTGCGACAATTTCTGATTGTACCTCTGCAATCGCATCCACAGGTGGAGGACTGGAGAGTGCCCGCGACCAGACATTCGTGATGCGATCCTCGATCTGTTCGCCAACGTGGTAAAGACGACTACGATCGTGCTTTGAAAGTTCAGGGTCTCCGGCCCAGACCAGCCATTCCAGTAGTTTGTTGGCATGCCGGTGCAGTTCTCCACCCGTGCCTTCCAACCAGACGCTTTGCTTGAGCACCTTGTACCACTCATTGAGAATGAACCGACTGATGGAAATCGGGAGTTGGCGCCCCTCCAGAGCCCGCCCGATCAGGGCTCGCGAAACCTGGTCTGAAAACCGCTGCCGGGAAGCGCCCTGTTCGGTTTCCAGCAGTCTCTCGCGAAGACGGCTGACCTGGGCAATACGCTTGCGGGCATCTGCCAGCCAGTGCTCGCAGAAGCTTTCCACGGGCTCCGGGGATTCCTGCTCAAAGCTGGTGGAGACAACCTGTTTCAAAGCATCAAGCTGGTCCAGCAAGGCACGGGAAGACCGGCCGCCGGTGTCGCTCCAGCCCCGCCATTCTTGCAGGTTGTCCAGCCAGTCAAGCAACAAATCACTAAAGGCCGTCGAATCCGCAACATCCAGACGCCACGCCAGCCAGAAACGCAAGCGGGCAATCCGGGTAATCAATGTGACATGCAGGCCACTGGTTTTGAGGAACAGATCCATAATCCGGTCAGAGAGGTAAGCGGCGTTGACCTGCCGGACGGTCCAGGCGATATCGACCGAACCCAATACTTCCGTAACCCGTTCGTCCCGCTGCGCAGTCCAGCAGGACAACAACAGCGATCGCCATTCCGGTTCTGCCTCGGGTGCAACCTTGCCCGCCGGATAGGGAAGATCCGGAACCCGGATGCCTGACAGGATCTTGTTGATTCGTTTGGAAACCACCTTGCGTGACGACGGGCCATATTGTGGTTTCTGTTGTTCAGGCGACATCCCGGACCCATTATGTGGAAGCGTTGAAAAGGAATTGTAAATGACGCAGTATAACCAACTCGCCGGGGTCTGCCGCAACTGCGCGCCGGCGCCTCCAACAAAAGTCTTCAAATATCCATCGGGTGAGTTTAGATGTCCGGGAAGAAACTGGAAAACCTGAATGTGGCCAGCCAGGAAACGCTGATCACGCCGGAAGCTCTGAAAGAGCAAATGCCACTGTCTGACAACGCTGCTGATACCGTAGCTAATGGCAGACAGGCCATCTACGATATCATGGATGGTAAGGACCACCGCCTGTTTGTCGTGGTCGGCCCTTGCTCCATTCACGATGTCGATGCCGCCAGAGACTACGCGAACCGTCTCAAGAAACTGGCAGATGAAGTCAGCGACACTTTGCTTCTGGTTATGCGGGTTTATTTCGAGAAGCCCCGGACAACCGTTGGCTGGAAAGGTCTGATCAACGACCCGCACCTCAACGACACCTTCAATATCGAAGAAGGCCTGCACATCGGGCGCCAGTTGCTGCTGGACATCAACGAGCTGGGGCTGCCCACCGCCACCGAAGCACTCGACCCGATTTCTCCCCAGTACCTGCAGGACACCATTGCCTGGTCGGCCATTGGCGCCCGTACCACAGAGTCCCAGACCCACCGGGAGATGAGCAGCGGCTTGTCCATGGCCATCGGCTTCAAGAACGGCACTGATGGTAGTCTGGATGTCGTTGTGAATGCCATGAAGTCGGTTTCACACCCGCACAGCTTTCTGGGCATTGACCAGCAGGGCAAGGTTGCCATTGTCCGCACCAAAGGCAACAACTACGGCCACGCGGTTCTGCGCGGCGGCGGTGGCAAACCGAATTACGATTCAGTGAGCGTGGCTCTTTGCGAGCAGGCGCTTGAGAAGGCCAAACTGCGCAAGTCCATCATGGTGGACTGCAGCCACGCCAACTCCAACAAGGATCCGGCCATTCAGCCGCTGGTGATGCAGGATGTGACGCACCAGATTCTGGAAGGCAACACGTCTATCCAGAGCCTGATGGTGGAGAGTCATATCAACGAGGGTAACCAGTCCATTCCAGAGAACCTGGAAGACCTGAAGTACGGTGTATCGATTACAGATGCCTGTATCGACTGGGAAACCACCGAAAAAGCCATTCGCGATATGCGCGCAAAGCTCAAAGACGTATTACCGAAGCGCGGGGAATAACCCGAGCAAGTGCCCGGGCCGTAACCGGTCCGGGCAATCGCCCTTCCCTGACGCCCGTCAGTGATTAGAGGGCTCGACGCCCAACCAGTCCAGCTTGCTACGAAGCGTTACTACCTGCCCGATAATAACCAGCGTTGGCGCCTTCACACCGCTGCTTTCCACCTTCTGCACAATGGTATTCAGGGTGCCGACAACTACCTGCTGTTCCGGCGTTGTGCCCTTGGAGACCAGTGCCACCGGCATATCCGCTGACATACCATGGGCAATCAGCTCACGGCAAATAATCGGCAAGCCAACCAGCCCCATGTAAAACACCAGTGTCTGATTATTCTGGACAAAGTCTGACCAGGGTAGATTGCAGCTGTCATTTTTGAGGTGCCCGGTAATGAAGCGCACCGACTGCGCGTGATCCCGGTGAGTGAGCGGAATACCGGCATAAGCGGCACAGCCCGACGCAGCGGTGATGCCCGGAACCACCTGAAAACGCACCCCGGCATCTGCCAGAGTCTCGATTTCTTCGCCACCACGGCCGAAGATAAACGGGTCGCCGCCTTTCAGACGGACCACCCGCCGGCCTTCCCGGGCCAGCTCAACCAGACGCTGGTTCAACTGTTCTTGCGGCAGGGTGTGATGAGAACGCCGTTTCCCGACATGAATTTTTTCCACCTGTTCCGGTATCAATGCCATGATTTCCGGTGATACCAGGTTGTCATGAAGGATCACGTCAGCCGCATTAATCAGCCGCCAGGCTTTCAGCGTCAGCAGCTCCGGATCACCGGGGCCGGCACCTACCAGTGCCACCTCACCCGCCGAGTTATTCGGATTGTCAGTGATCGGGTTGGCGCGGTAGCGCCCCGGCACTGAGCCAACACTCCTTGTCATACCGGCATGATCCTCCTGTCGTCGATTCATTGGATGCGATCAATGCCGCCCATGTAGGGCTTGAGCACTTCGGGCACCAGAATGCTGCCATCTTCCTGCTGGTAATTTTCCATGACGGCAATCATGGCGCGGCCAACCGCCAGGCCGGAGCCGTTCAGGGTATGTACCGGTTCCGGCTTGCCGGTTTCCGGGTTACGCCAGCGCGCCTGCATACGACGGGCCTGGAAGTCGCGGGTGTTGGAGCAGGAAGAAATTTCACGGTACTTGCCCTGGCCCGGCAGCCACACCTCAAGATCATAGGTTTTCGCAGCCGCAAAGCCGATATCACCGCCACACAGAGTCATCACCCGGTAAGGCAGCTCCAGTAACTGAAGGACTTTTTCGGCATGCCCTGTGAGCTGTTCCAGCGCGGCATCTGACTCTTCCGGGCGCACAATGTGAACCAGCTCAACCTTGTCAAACTGATGCTGGCGGATCAGGCCACGCACATCGCGACCATAGGAGCCGGCTTCACTGCGGAAACACGGGGTGTGGCATACCAGACGAAGCGGCAACTCGCCGTCATCCATAATGGTGTCGGCCACCAGGTTGGTAGCGGGCACTTCGGCTGTAGGAATCAGATACAGCGGGTTGTCACCGGTGGTACGGAAAAGGTCAGCCTCGAATTTGGGCAACTGGCCAGTGCCGAACAGCGTATTGGCGTTCACCAGATACGGTACATAGGCCTCAGTGTACTCGTGCTCATCGGTGTGCAGGTTCATCATGAACTGTGCGAGCGCCCGGTGCAGCCGGGCAATCTGACCACGCATGACCGCAAAACGTGAGTGCGCCAGATGATTCGCTGTTTCAAAATCCAGGGATTTCAGTTGCTCGCCGAGTGTTACGTGATCTTTCGGCTCAAAATCGAAGGTCCGTGGTGTGCCCCAGGCGCGGGTTTCCACGTTTTCGTCTTCGCTTTCACCCGGCGGTACGTCTTCATCCGGAATGTTCGGAATACCGGCAAAAAAGGCATTCAGGGACTCCTGAACCGAGCGCAGTTCGTCTTCCGCTTCGGCACGTTCAGACTTCAGGTTATCCACCTCCTGTAGCAGCGGTTGGATGTCTTCCCCTGCTGCCTTGGCCTTACCGATGGATTTCGACCGCTTGTTCTGCTCACTCTGCAGCGTTTCCGTACGAACCTGAATGGCTCGGCGGCGCTCTTCCAGCTTTTCGAAGGTGGCAATATCAAAATCGAAATTCTTGATGGCCAGCCGACGGGCGATCTCTTCAGTCTGTGTACGGACGCGTTTCGGATCGAGCATGGTGTTCCTGAATTTTCCGGTTAGCGAGTGAATGAATATCCGCGCATTATACCTGCCGTGAACCGCCTGAACACCACTTGGCCTGCTGGCAGGCAAAATTCAGCAATAATCCTGGATCAATAGCGTTTTCGAGGGCTGGCAGCATCCAGTTCTTCGAGCCTCTGGCGTTTCTCGGCCAGCTTGATCTCCAGGCCGCGCATCACCGGCTGATAATAACGGCGCTGATGGATAGCTTCAGGCAGATAGCATTCGCCGGCGGCGTAGGCGTCCGGCTCGTGATGGGCGTAACGGTACTCTTCGCCGTGGCCCATGCTTTTCAGCAGCTTGGTGGGCGCGTTCCTCAGATGCACTGGTACTTCGTAATCCGGATCCTTGCGGATATCGGCCATGACCTCGTTGAAGGCCTTGTAGACCGCATCGCTTTTGGGTGCCAGCGCAATGTAGGTGACCGCCTGCGCCAGGGCCAGCTCTCCTTCGGGGGAACCAAGACGCTCCTGCGCATCCCAGGCCTGAAGCGTTATCTGCAGGGCTCTGGGGTCGGCATTGCCAATGTCCTCACTGGCTATCCGCACCAGCCGGCGAGCCACATAGAGCGGATCACAGCCGCCATCCAGCATACGGCACAGCCAGTACAAGGCACCGTCCGGGCTGGAACCGCGTACGGATTTGTGAAGGGCGGAAATCTGATCGTAGAAAACATCACCGCCCTTATCGAATCGACGCAGGCTGGTCTGTAGTACCTGCTCAAGGGTTTGCGCCGTTACCCGGTTGTCGCCCTGTTCATCCGGTTCAGCCAGATCGGCGGAGATTTCCAGTATGTTCAGGGCTCGCCGGGCATCCCCGCCAGACGCTTCGGCAATGGTTTCGCGTACCGTCTGGTCCACTTTCAGGGTTCCGGCGAAGCCGTTGGCGTCTGTCAGTGCCCGCTCCAGCAACCGGAGAATGTCATCACTCTCCAGGTTTTTCAGCACATACACGCGGGTGCGGGACAACAGGGCGCTGTTCAGTTCGAACGAGGGATTTTCAGTGGTGGCACCCACAAAGATAAAGGTGCCGTCTTCTATGTGCGGAAGGAACGCATCCTGCTGGCTTTTGTTGAATCGATGCACTTCATCAACAAACAACAGCGTGTCCTGGCCATAGGACTGCTTGCGATTACGGGCCCTCTCCACCACCTCGCGAATCTCTTTGACTCCGCTGAGCACCGCAGAGAGGGTTTCGAAAGAAAGGTTACCAACATTGGCCAGCAGGCGGGCGAAGGTGGTTTTACCCACGCCGGGAGGGCCCCAGAGAATCATCGAGTGCAACTGCCCCTGCTCTACCGCTCGCCGAAGTGGCTTGCCCGGGCCAACCAGGTGAGCCTGACCCACATAGTCATCCAGAGTGGCCGGGCGCATGCGTGCGGCCAGAGGCTGAAAGCCGGCCTCAGACTGAAACAGGGTGTCCTGCATCAGGCATCGTCCCGGATGATATCGACTCCCTCCGGGTAATCCAGCTTGAAGACATCTTTGGCGATATCTTCGTTCAATACGATGTCATCGAAACTCAGAATACTGAGCTGGCCCAGAGAGTCCTGCATGCGCATTTCCTGCAGTACGCCTTCTTCAAAGCTCAGGCGCAGTGAAGTGAACAGTGAATCGGCGGCCCTGGGTACCAGTTTGAATTCCCGAACCTGGCTGCCAATACTGCGTTCAAAAACCTCATAGGTTTCATGGAGGTTATCAACTTCACCACTGAGCAGGAGTGCTGGCGTGGTCTGCACTCGTTCATCGAGGTTATGGACAGTCACCTGCTCGAGATCAGGATCGTAGACTTCCACGTTCTCGCCGTTGCTGGCAATGAACTGCTGCAGGGGCGCACCTGTTTCCCAGTAGAACAGCCCCGGCCGCTTGGCCTTGAGTTTGCCGCGGGATTCCTGCACCTGTGTACCACTCTCATCAACCACAATCTGGATAAAGTCGGCCTGATAGCTCTGATAATCACGGAGCATGGTGGTCAGCTCTTCAGCAGCTGCCCTGGAGGCATCGCCTTCGCTGGCTACAGCCGCCGGGGCGGAAACAGCCAGCACCAATGCCAATAAGGTTGAACAAAATCGGATCATGAATACAGCTCCTAATCTCTGGGGGGCGGGGGTGCCAGAACTTCTCTGGCTCCGTTATGACCCGCAGGACTGACCACACCGGATGCTTCCATGGCGTCCACCAGATTGGCGGCCCGGTTGTAGCCAATTTTGAATTTACGTTGCACAGAGGAAATCGACACTCTTCGTCCTTCGGTGACAAAAGCAACGGCTTCGTCAAACAGGGCATCGCCTTCATCACCACCACCGCCTTCGCTGAGCGTCGGCACGCCCGGCAGGTGTTCACTTTCAGCGCCATTCAGGACATCGTCAACGTATTCCGGCTCGCCTCTGGCTTTCCAGGCACTGACTATCCGGTGTACTTCGTCATCGTCAACAAAGGCGCCGTGAACCCGAACAGGCAAACCCGATCCCGGCGGCAGGTAGAGCATGTCACCATGCCCCAGCAATTGCTCTGCGCCACCCTGATCCAGAACTGTGCGCGAATCAATCTTCGACGACACCTGGAAGGAAATCCGGGTGGGAATATTGGCCTTTATCAAGCCGGTAATGACATCCACCGAAGGCCGCTGCGTTGCCAGGATCAGATGGATGCCGGCCGCCCTAGCCTTCTGGGCGATACGGGCAATCAGCTCTTCCACTTTTTTGCCCACGATCATCATCATGTCGGCGAATTCGTCGATCACCACCACGATGAAAGGGCAGAGTATCCAGCTCCGGGCGCTCCTGTTCATCGTTGGCGAGATGGTCGTCCGGTTTCCACAGGGGGTCCAGCAGAGGCTCACCTTTAGCACGGGCATCCCGGACTTTCTTGTTATAGCCGGCGATATTGCGAACGCCCAGGTTAGCCAACAGTCGATAGCGGCGTTCCATTTCCGCCACGCACCAGCGCAGGGCGTTGGCGGCTTCTTTCATGTCTGTCACCACCGGTGACAGCAGGTGTGGGATGCCCTCATAAATGCTCAACTCCAGCATTTTTGGGTCTACCATGATAAAGCGCACTTCATCGGGGGTGCTTTTGAGCAACATGCTTAGAATCATGGCGTTGACGCCCACGGATTTACCGGAGCCAGTCGTGCCGGCCACCAGCAAGTGCGGCATTTTCGCCAGATTGGCCACCATGGGGTTGCCGCCAATGTCGTTACCCAGGGCGAGGGTCAACGGCGATGCCGATTCGGTAAACACCCGGGCACCCAGCACTTCACTCAACCGGACCATGTCCCGCTGTTCGTTCGGTATCTCGATGCCAACAACGGATTTGCCCGGAATCACCTCTACTACCCGCACACTCAGCACTGCCAGAGAGCGGGCCAGGTCTTTCGCCAGGTTGGAAATCTTGCTGACTTTGACACCCGGTGCCGGTTTGATCTCGAACCGGGTGATAACCGGGCCGGGATTTACTTCCACCACTTCTATGGACACCCCGAAATCGGCCAGCTTTTGCTCCAGCAACCGAGACATGTGCTCGAGCGCTTCCTCGGAATAGCCCATCTGCTTATTCTGTTCGGGAGGGTCCAGCAGTGAAAGTGGCGGTATCGTCGTTTCCACGTCTTCGAGCAGAGATCCCTGACGACTCTTGTTCTTTTTCTGAGGCGATTCTTCCTCATCTTTCTTGAACGGCGAAATCTTCAGAGAGCGACTGGCCGGTTTTTCGGTTTTTTTCACCGGAGCTTCGTCTGTCCCTTCGTTATCCCTGGCACTGAAACTCTCTAGACGAGCCGGTTCGACGTTCGACTCTGACAGACCTTCTATGGCCGGCTCTTTGCGCCGGGGCCGGGCTTCATCCGATGGACTTTCACTTTCGCCCCGCCGGAACAATCGACGCCACCAGGAGCGTTTCTTTTCGGATTCGGTGGCGGATTCAGGAATACGATCCTTCACCACCGGTGGCTCTGGTTTCTCCGGTGTCTCAGGGTCTGCGGGCGAACGCTTGAACAAAGCCCGGATACTCTGGCCAGCCTGAAGTGTCAGACCGCCCACTTTGTCCATCAACCAGAACCAGGACAATCCCGTGGTCACTGTCAGAGCGAAGAGGAAAATGGCAATTAGCAGAAGCGTAGTGGCTGGCAGGTTGAAAAACCGGACCATGGCCTCGGAAACTGCTGTACCCAGAACGCCACCGGAAGACTGCCCGAGGCCAAAAACGGAATACAGGGACAGCAGACTTGTGGCAGACAGCAAAATCAGGACAAAGCCGCCCAGACGCACCAGCAGAAGCGGCCAATGCACATCCAGAGACCGATTGCGCAGGCGAATAAGCATCACCGCATAGCCGGCAATCATGGCTGGGAACAGCCAGGCCACATGGCCAAACAGATCCCTCAGCAGGCTTGCCAGCCACGCACCGGAACGACCGGCATAGTTATTCACCCGGGTGTCGTGGCCAATACTGGCCCAGCCGGGGTCAGAAGCGCTGAAACTGAACAGCGCCATCACCAGATAAATACACAAGACAATCAGGCCGATGACTGCGCCTTCCCTTGCGCCCTGCGCCATAAGGCGATGAAAGCGTTGCTGCTTCTGTGTCAGTTCAGCGGTTGCTTTGTTCGCTTTGCCGGTTTCCGCCATGAATGCTCGAATCGTCAGTGTGTTTAGTTTTGCAGTGCCTGAAAGCCCCGGTCCAGATCGGTTTTAAGGTCATCAATGGCTTCTATACCCACTGAAAGCCGGATCAGGCTCTCGGTAATGCCCGCTTTTTCTTTGTCTTCCGGCGATAGCCGACCATGTGTGGTGGTTGCCGGATGGGTAATGGTGGTTTTTACATCGCCCAGGTTAGCCGTGATGGAGATCATGCGGGTGGCATCAATAAAACACCACGCCTCGTCACGGCCGCCGGTGAGCTCGAATGAAACAATGCCGCCGAAACCACTCTGCTGGCGCGTGGCCAGTTCATGTTGAGGGTGGCTTTCCAGTCCGGCGTAGAAAACCCTGGCTACGGCTGGTTGTTGCTCCAGCCAACGGGCCAACTCTATCGCATTGTCGCAGTGCGCGCGCATACGAATCGGTAAGGTTTCCAGGCCTTTCTGGAACACCCAGGCGTTAAACGGGCTCATGGTCGGGCCCGCGGAGCGGATAAAACCGTAGACTTCGTCCAGGTATTTCGCCGGGCCAACTACGACGCCACCGACACAGCGGCCCTGACCATCAAGGTATTTGGTTGCCGAATGGATAACCAGATCGGCGCCATGTTCCAGCGGGCGCTGAAGCACGGGCGTGCAGAAACAGTTGTCGACCACGAACAGCGCATCACTGGCTTTTGCCAAAGCCGCAAGCGCGGCCATGTCGGCCAGCTCACACAAGGGGTTTGACGGCGTTTCGATGAACAGCATCCGGGTTTCCGGACGCACCGATGCCTGCCATTCGTCCATGTCTGTGAGGCTTACAAAGGTCGTTTCTACACCAAAGCGGGCCATATATTTCTGGAACAGCACGTTGGTGGTGCCAAACACGCCCCGGGAACAGACAACATGGTCGCCAGCCTGAAGCAGAGACATACAGGTGCTGAGAATAGCGGCCATGCCGGAAGCCGTAGCCACGGCCTTCTCGCCGCCTTCCATTGCCGCAATACGCGCTTCAAACGCCTGCACCGTCGGATTAGTGAAGCGGGAATAGATGTTGCCCGGCTCTTCACCGCCAAACCGGGCCGCCGCCTGTGCCGCACTGCCATAAACGAAGCTTGAGGTGGGGAAAATGGCATCGCTATGTTCCAGCTCGGCGGTACGAATCTGCCCTGCCCTGACGGCAAGAGTGTCCACCGATGCTCCGTCCAGATCCGATTCCGGAATCCATTGGTGTTCTTCATGGCCAAACGTCATACAGTTCTCCGGCAACTGCGGGTGGAATATTCAGTTTTCATCGTTGTGAAGATCGATAATGCCATTGTCAGACTCCATCATCTGACCAGACGAGCGGCTTTCATCATTGCGCATATCTTCAAGACGGTCGAGATAAGCAGCGTCCACATCACCCGTGACATAATTGCCGGTGAATACGGAGCACTCCCAGCCATCAATGTTGTCATTAACATCATTAACGCAGGTGATCAGGTCTTCCAGATCCTGATAAACCAGCCAGTCTGCGCCGATCAGCGTTCCCACTTCATCAACCGTGCGATCGTGAGCAATCAGCTCACTGGCTGAGGGCATATCAATGCCATAGACATTGGGGTAACGCACCGGTGGCGCAGCCGAGGCAAAATACACGTTCCGGGCACCGGCATCGCGAGCCATCTGGACAATTTCCTTACAGGTAGTACCCCGGACAATGGAATCATCCACCAGCATCACGTTTTTGCCCCGGAACTCCAGGTCTATCGGGTTCAGTTTCTGGCGCACTGATTTTTTGCGCATTGTCTGACCGGGCATGATAAAGGTTCGGCCAATATAGCGGTTCTTGATGAATCCTTCCCGGTACTTCACGCCCAGTTGAAAGGCCATTTGCATGGCTGATGTGCGGCTGGTGTCCGGAATAGGCATCACCACATCAATGTCGTGGTCCGGGCGTTCACGCAGGACTTTCTCCGCCAGGGTTTCGCCCATGCGCAGCCGGGCCTTGTACACAGATACCTGGTCCATGATCGAGTCCGGACGGGCAAAGTACACGTGCTCGAATATGCAGGGATACAATTTCGGATCTTCCGCACACTGTTCAGTGTAAAGCGAGCCGTCTGTTTCGATGTACACCGCCTCGCCCGGTGCGATATCCCGCACGAGCGTGAAGCCGGCAGCATTCAGGGCCACGCTCTCAGATGAAATCATGTATTCCTTCTGGCCTTTGTCGTCTTCACGCACGCCATAGCAGGCAGGCCGGATACCGTTCGGATCCCGGAAACCGACAATGCCATAACCGGTAATCATGGCGATGACGCCGTAAGCACCGCGACAACGCTTGTGTACCGCACGCACGGCGGCAAAGATCTCTTCTTTGGTGGGATTCAGCTTGCCCTGTTTCTGAAGCTCATGGGCGAAGACGTTCAGCAGAACTTCGGAATCGGAGTTTGTGTTGATGTGCCGTAAATCGGTGCGGAACAGATCGCTACTCAATTCATCGGCGTTGGTCAGATTACCGTTGTGAGCCAGGGTAATGCCGTACGGGCTGTTTACATAGAACGGCTGGGCTTCGGCGGAACTGGAGCTGCCAGCGGTAGGGTAACGAACGTGACCAATACCGACATTGCCAACCAGACGACGCATATGCCGGGTATGGAAAACATCCCGCACCAGACCGTTGTCCTTACGGAGAAAGAACCGGTTGTCCTGATAGGTCACAATACCCGCTGCATCCTGGCCACGGTGCTGAAGCACGGTCAGTGCATCATAGAGAAGCTGGTTGACGTTTGAACTACTGACAATACCGACGATGCCACACATGGCTGGACTATTCTCCGAGTGTAAAACTGAATGTTAACGGCTTGCAGGCGCCTGTAACGCGCCTGTTTTCACTATCAGGTGCCCGATCCTTCCGCAATATTGCCTGCTGGCGCAAGCAGGCGGGAAAATTCGTCACCAAAGGTTCTTCGGGACCAGTCTTCGACCACTCCCAGGTGTTCGATCATGACCGATGTCTGCCACCAGGTATCTTCTGCCAGTGGCGTATAACGAGTGAAGGCAATCGCTACAATCACTACAACCAAACCGCGAAGCAGCCCGAACCCCATCCCCAGAACCCTGTCGGTAGGAGAAAGGCCGGTTGCTTTCACCAGCGCGCCTATCATGTTATTGATGATCGCACCGACAATCAGGGTGCCGAAAAACAGAATGGCAAAAGCAGCAATGAGCCGCACCAGAGGCGTCTCGACAGTGCTCGCCAGCAAACCCTGCATCTGCGGGTGGAAGGTTCGGGCAATGATGAACGCGCCTATCCACGTCACCAGAGACAGGGCTTCTTTGACGAAACCCCGCTTCAGACTGATAAGGGTGGAAACTGTAATGAGGGCAATGATGACCCAATCGATCCAGATCAGCGCTTCCATGAATATCCTGGCGGCGTAAAGAAGACGCGGATTTTAACAGGAAACAGGGTCACACCAAACTATACTTGGCCATAACGAGCCCCTCGACACCAACTATTTTTCGCCCTTGGTGATCAGACTGTCCAGATCAAACTCTTCATCAAGAACGCGTTTGGTATCTTCAGCATCGCTTTTATCAACGAAAGGTCCGCTGAATACGCGGGTGAATTGAGTCTCGCCTCCACTGAACCGTTGCAAATGAGCGTCGTAGCCCAGCTCGACGATTCTGTCACGCAGGCGCCGCGCGTTGTCCTCGTTGCCAAAGCTTGCAACCTGAACAATCCAGGCCCCTTCCAGAGAACCGGTGAATTCTGCGTTGTTTTCGTCGGAAGACGTGTCGGCTGCGGGCTCGTCAGAAGTTTCAGCACCGGCGGACGCACTGTCTTGCTCAGCAGGCTCATCGGCGGGGGCCTCTGTTTCAGCAGTGGATGCCCCTTCATCAACGCTGGATGACTCTTCTATCAGCCGGTAGCCGGGGTCTTCCCCGGACTCGTTTTCGGTGACCGCCGGCGCCACCGGCTGCGTATCAGGCTGACGATTTCCGGCATTCTGAAGCGGTTCCTCGGGTATTTCCACCTCAGGGAACGGAGGCTCTTCCGGTATGGTGATGGGTGTTGACTGCCGTTCGGAATGTGGCTCGTCGAAAATCATTGGTACAAAAATCACCGCAAGACTAACCAGTACCAGCGCGCCAATGATCCGTTGCTTTAATCCATCCACCAGGAAGGCTCCCATTGGTTACCTGTTTCAGATTGATACTAGCAAAGGGCTCTGGCTTCAGCCACGGTATAAAATGACCCGAAGGCAACAATCGTGTCATCCGGGCCGGCATCCTGTACCGCAGCGGCCAATGCTGACCCCACTGTAGAGAATGTTTCGCCACTGTCCACCCCGGCTTCCGAGGCCCGCGCGTAAAGATCGGCCGCACACAGGCCACGCGGCACCTCCAGCCCGGCAAAATACCAGGCGCCGACCACGCTAGCCATCCCGGTGACCACTCCGGCAATGTCTTTATCAGCGAGTGCTGCGTAAACCCCCCGCACCACTCCACCGGGTTTCTGGCAAGCCAACAGTTTACCAGCCAGCCAACGGGCAGCATGGGGATTGTGGCCGACATCGGCCAGAACCAGGGGAGCCGACCGGATTTGTTCGAACCGGCCAGGAACATGAACGGATCGCAACGCTGCCGCAAGGCCTTCAGCAGAAAGCTGTGGTTCCAGCTCCCGCGCCAGCACGACGGCAGCACCGACGCTCTGTAACGGCAACGGCCCTGTTGGCAGGTTAAAGCTCTCCCTGCCGGTATCCAGCCGCACCTGGTCGTCACCCTCGCTGATCGGGCCAAACTGGTAGTCCCGCCCGGTCAGTCGCAAATCAACTTTCTGGGCAACCGCTTGTTGTAAAACGGATTCCGGCGGCTGCGGGTCGGCGCATACGGCGGTAATACCACGCCGGAGAATGCCGGCTTTTTCAAAGCCGATCACTTCGCGGTTATCACCCAGGAAGCCAATGTGATCGATATCAATGGCGGTAATGATGGCGTAATCGGCATCCAGCACGTTAACGGCATCCAGCCGACCTCCGAGCCCGACCTCCAGAATCCAGTCCTGGACACCGGCTTCAGCAAAAACCACAAACGCTGCCAGAGTGCCAAACTCAAAATATGTCAGTGAGATGTTGCGGCGCGCTGCTTCCACCTTTTCAAACGCACGAACCAGTGCAGCATCATCGACATCCTGACCACCAAGCCTCACTCGCTCGTTGTAGTTCTGCAGGTGCGGTGACGTATAGGCGCCGGTGCTCCGGCCGGCAGCCAGCAGGATACGTTCAAGCGTGGCTACGGTGGTGCCTTTGCCGTTGGTACCGGCAACGGTGATGATTCTGGCATCCGGCTTACGGGGAAACAGCCGGCGCAACACCACCAGAACACGGTCCAGCCCAAGGTCGATTTCGGTAGGGTGAATGGCTTCAAGCCATTGAAGCCATTCAGCAACGGAGGCGCCGGCGGCAGGACAGGTTGCCGGCGCCTTAGAGGGCTCACTGGCCTTCGGGTGCATCAGCTTCCGGTTTCTCGGAAATTTCGAACTCGATAGGCTCTTCCGTACCCGGCTTTTCCTGGGCATTGAACTTGGCCAGCAAGTGGGCCACACGCTCCCGCATGTGATGACGGTGCAAAATCATGTCAATGGCACCATGCTCAAGCAGGAACTCGGCACGCTGGAAACCTTCGGGAAGCTTTTCACGAACCGTCTGTTCGATCACCCGGGGGCCGGCGAAGCCGATCAGTGCGTAAGGCTCGGCAATGTTCAGGTCACCCAGCATGGCCAGGCTGGCAGAGACACCACCAAACACCGGATCCGTCATAACGGAGACGTAAGGAATACCTTCCTGCTTCATGCGTTCAAGAACAGCGGACGTTTTCGCCATCTGCATCAGTGACAGAATCGCCTCCTGCATGCGAGCGCCACCACTGGCCGAGAAACACACCAGAGGGATGCGATGCTCCAGCGCCACATTCGCCGCCTGAACAAATTTCTCGCCAACCACCTGGCCCATCGAGCCGCCCAGGAAGTTGAATTCGAAAGAACAGGCAACCAGCGGTACGCCCAAGGTGGTGCCACGCATAACCACCAGCGCATCCTTTTCACCCGTGGCCTTCTGAGCCGCAGACAGGCGATCCTTGTAGCGCTTACTGTCCTTGAACTTCAGACGATCGTACGGTTCCAGCTCATTGGCGATTTCTTCCCGGCCGTCTTCATCAAGAAAAATATCCAGTCTCCGACGCGCGGAAACGCGAAGGTGATGGTTACATTTCGGACATACATCCAGATTCTTCTCAAGCTCAGGCTTGTACAGAAAAGCACCGCACTTGGGGCATTTCTTCCACAAACCTTCTGGTACACCGGTACGTTGCCGTGATTCCGAGCGAATCTTGCTCGGCATAATCTTTTCAAGCCAGTTACTCATGCTCTCATCCTGTCCTTTGAAGCCTGGATGGTGTCTGCTCAGGTTATCAGGTTATCCAGAGCTTCACGCATCGGGTGCAACAGATCAGTGAGCGCCTGATTCAGGGCTACGGGATCTGTCTGATATTCCGCTATTGTATTCACCAGAACACTGCCAACAATTACACCATCGGATACTTTGCCAACAGCTGCGGCGGTTTCTGCATCTCTGATACCGAAGCCAACACCGACCGGCAACGCCGTGAGCTCGTGCACGTGCGCTACTTTTCGGGCCACTTCATCAACATCAATGGTTGCAGAGCCGGTTACGCCCTTTATTGAAACATAGTACACATAACCAGAGGAATGCTCAGCAATCGCCCGGATACGTGCATCAGTGGTGGTCGGCGCCAGCAGGAAGATCGGATCCATATGGCGTTCAGCGAACAACGGCGCCACTTCATCCGCCTCTTCTGGTGGCAGATCGACAGTCAACACGCCGTCAATGCCGGCGTCTGCTGCTGCATCAGCAAATTCCCGATATCCCATCACTACCATCGGGTTAAGGTAACCCATCAGCACAACCGGCGTTTCCGGGTCGGTCTTGCGGAATTCCCGAACCATCCCGATAACCTGGCGCAAAGAGGTTCCGTGTTTCAGCGCCCGCTCACAGGCAAGCTGGATAACCGGACCATCAGCCATCGGATCAGAGAACGGCACACCGAGCTCGATAATATCCGCCCCGGCAGCGACCAGTGTATGCATCAGCTCAACCGTTTGGTCCGGATGTGGATCGCCTGCCGTTATATAAGGAATCAGCGCCTTTCGGCCCTGCTGTTTAAGAGATTTCAGTACACCTTCAATTCGGCTCATGCCTGCTCCTGCTAACTTCAGATCTCGATGCCATCGAGCTCGGCGACAGTATGAATGTCCTTATCACCACGACCGGAGATATTGATAACCACCATCTTGTCTTTGTCCATTCCCGCAGCCAGCTTGAGAGCGTAGGCAACGGCGTGGGCGGTTTCCAGTGCCGGCATGATTCCCTCGACATGTGTCAGGGTGCGGAAGGCTTCCAGCGCCTCATCGTCTGTGACCGAGACATAGTTGGCCCGACCAATGTCTTTCAACCAGGAGTGCTCAGGACCTACCCCGGGATAATCCAGACCGGCACTGACCGAATGGGTACCTGCAATCTGGCCGTTGTCATCTTCCATCAGGTAAGTGCGGTTGCCATGCAGCACACCCGGCCGACCGGCACACAAAGGCGCCGCATGCTGGCCGGTTTCGATACCAAGACCGCCGGCCTCAACACCGTAAAGCTCCACGCTCTCGTCTGACAGGAACGGGTAGAACATGCCAATGGCGTTGGAGCCGCCACCCACACAGGCTACCAGAGCATCCGGAAGCTTACCGGTTTTCTCCAGCGCCTGTTGGCGGGTTTCGCGTCCGATCACTGACTGGAAATCGCGAACCAGAAGCGGATAGGGGTGAGGACCGGCAACCGTACCAATGATGTAGAAGGTGTCATCAACGTTTGCCACCCAATCCCGCATGGCGTCGTTCATGGCGTCTTTGAGTGTCTTGGTGCCACTCTCAACAGAATGAACGGTCGCTCCGAGCAGTTTCATGCGGAAAACGTTCAGGGACTGGCGCTTTACGTCCGAGGATCCCATAAATACGTGACACTCAAGCCCCAGACGGGCACAAACGGTGGCTGTGGCCACGCCGTGCTGGCCCGCGCCGGTCTCGGCAATGATCCGCTTCTTGCCCAGGAAAGAGGCCAGCAAGGCCTGCCCGATGGTGTTGTTAACCTTGTGGGCCCCGGTGTGATTCAGGTCTTCGCGCTTCAGCCAGATCTGGGCACCGCCGGTTTCCCGGGTCAGACGCTCGGCAAAATACAGAGGGCTTGGCCGCCCCACGTAATCGGCCAGGTCCTTGTCGAAGGTCGCCTGAAATTCCGGATCGTCTTTTAACCGCAGATACTCTTTTTCAAGAGTCATCAGCGAGTCCATGAGGGTTTCCGATACAAAGCGGCCACCAAAGTCACCGAAGTGACCCCGGGCATCCGGAAACGCCTTCAACATTTCTTTAGTCAGTTTTACAGACACGGCGTACCTCGTTGAAAAATTCAGTTAGTTTGGCGGCGTCTTTCCTGCCCTTTTCGTATTCCACCCCGCCACTGACATCCACGGCCCACGGGCGCACTTCCTCGATAGCGCCGGCCACGTTAGCAGATGACAGGCCACCGGCCAATATCAGCGGTAACGGCCGTTCAGCCGGTATCAGAGACCAGTTAAAGGATTGCCCGGTACCGCCATATCGGCGGGGATCCCAGGCATCCACAAGCAGTCCTGAGGCCTGGTGGTAATCTTCAAAAGCCGATTCGATCTGCCCGGCTTCGCGAACCCTTACAGCCTTTATCCAGCGACGACCAAACGACGCACAGAATTCTGCGGATTCGTCGCCGTGGAACTGCAAAAGATCCAGCGGCAGCTGTGACAGAACATCATTGACCAGAGCGGCCCCCGGGTTCACGAACAATCCGGTTACTGTCACAAACGCCGGAACGCGCGCTACCAACTGCCGGGCCTGGGCAATGGAGACTGATCGAGGGCTGGGTTCATAGAACACCAGGCCGATAGCATCGGCACCACAAGCCACGGCAGCATCAATGTCTTCGGGGCGCGTCAAGCCGCAAATCTTTATCCGGGTGATCACGATTCCGCCACCCTCCGTTTCGGGTGAATGTGAGTCGGCTCAATTGGCCGATTGGCTTCACTGCCCAACCAAGGAGCCACAAATGCAGGCCCGCATTCAGCCAACGGCATTTTATACTGCGCCGGGTAGCCGACATCGACCAGGTACAAGCCATGGGGCGGCGCAGTAACGCCGGCCTTTTTACGATCCCGGGTTTCCAGGATCCTGGCGACCCAGTCGATTGACTGCTCTCCGGATCCGACGGCCATCAGCGCACCGGCGATATTTCGAACCATATGGTGCAGAAACGCGTTGGCCTGAACATCTATTACGACAAAATTACCGCAACGGGTTACTGAAATGCGCTCCATGTAACGAATCGGTGTGCGGGACTGGCAACCGGCAGCCTGAAACGATGAAAAATCATGCTCTCCGATCAGCGCCTGGGCCGCGCGATGCATCTTTTCGGCATCCAGCGGTCGAAAAGTCCAGCTTACCTGCCCTTTCTGAATACCCGGGCGAACCGGATGGTTATAGATTACATAACGATAACGCCGGTAAATTGCGGAAAACCGGGCATGAAAATCGTCTACGCCATTGCCGGCCCAATGCACCGCAATGTCTCCCGGCAGCGCCGTGTTAATACCCATAACCCAGG
>JAVLAV010000249.1:0-530 GCA_031580735.1 Marinobacter sp. | reverse complement strand
TTCTATCGCGCCTTTAAGCGGTGGTCCTGCATGACGCCGATTGAGTATCGCAAGACCGCCCAAGGCAAGGATGCCATGGTTGATGCCATGTGAAATGCTTGTTTCTCAATTTTTTTTCGGAAAAATTGTTGACATAACGGGGTGCCTCTTTATAATGCGCCCTCGTTGTCACAGAGCAGTCAGACCCCTGATTGTGCTGCCCGCCAAGGGCAAGACGTGATAGCCAACGCGGAGCGGTAGTTCAGCTGGTTAGAATACCGGCCTGTCACGCCGGGGGTCGCGGGTTCGAGTCCCGTCCGCTCCGCCATTTTCCTTCCCCGCATTATTCGTTTCTATTGTCATCCCTGATTCATCCCGGTGTAACAATTGCATGGCATCGTTTATCCCATTGATGCACAGGAGATGAATGATGTCTGATTACGAAGAAGAGCTGATGGACTGTCAGTTTGAAGATTATGATGACGATGATGCCCCGGATGACGCTACAGAGCTGTAGTATAGATTGTGGCGCCTAGCGAATACCCTTTACT
>JAVLAV010000248.1:0-532 GCA_031580735.1 Marinobacter sp. | reverse complement strand
CCTCACTGAGGATTCAGTGCCATTTCTCGAAGATCGCCTGCAATATCTGGTGGACTGACTCATGGCCTTAGACGAATCGGAAGCCAACTCCTTCCACTGGCTGATAGACATGCTGGAATCCGTGGAAGTGGGCCTGGTAGTACTCGATCTGGATTTCAAAGAAGAAATCTGGAACGGGTTTATGGAGAACCACAGCGGTATTACGGCAAGCAGGATCCAGGGGCAGGTACTGTTCGATGTCTTCCCTGATATTCCCAAAGCCTGGCTGACCCGGAAAGTGGATGCCGTGGCCCTGCTCAATACCAAAGCATTTACCTCCTGGGAGCAGCGCCCTTACCTGTTCCAGTTCCGCAACACCCGCCCCATCACGGGCACCCAGGAATACATGTTCCAGAACCTCACCATCAGCCCGCTCTCCGGCACAACCGGTGAAGTCGAGAAGGTTTGTCTGATGGTGTACGACGTGACCGACATCGCCAGTAGCAAAATGGCCCTGGAACGCGCCAACCAGCAGCTGGCCAAACTGAGCATG
>JAVLAV010000247.1:0-532 GCA_031580735.1 Marinobacter sp. | reverse complement strand
CTGTTCTTTGTGCTGGATATTGCCGGCAACGCTAAACGGGTGCCGCGCCCCAGGCCAGTGCCGCAGCGCAAGCCTGAGGTGACTGAAGGCCCGGCCCCGGAAGCATCGGGTCAAGCTGAAGAGAAGCCTCAACAGGCGCCTGAAGCCCCGCAAGCCGAGAAGCCCGCCCAGGAGCAGGCAGAACCTGAAGCTCCGGTGGCTGAGCCCCAGCCGATACCCGCTCAAACTGAGCCAGAGCCAGAGCCAGAGCCAGAGCCAGAGCCAGAGCCAGAGCCAGAGCCAGAGCCAGAGCCAGAACTGAGCGTCTTCGAGCGCATCAAGAAAGGTCTTGGTAAAACCCGTGCCAGCCTGACGGGGGGTATGGCCGACCTGTTCTCCGTGGGTAAGAAAATCGATGAAGATCTGATTGAAGAGATCGAGACAACGCTGTTGATGGCCGACGTCGGGGTGACGGCCACCACTGAGATTATTGATTCGCTGACCGAAAAGCTTGAACGCAACCAGCTCAAGGACGGGGAGGCCTTGCGCAAGG
>JAVLAV010000246.1:0-532 GCA_031580735.1 Marinobacter sp. | reverse complement strand
GCTTTCCGCTTTGTTCATGACCCACCCGCCACTGGAAGATCGGATCAAGGCATTGCAGGACGCGAAGCTTTAACGAGACTATCTCCGGAAGTCAGATGCACCAGGGCCGGGTACCCTCTCCCGAAAATTTGCGGAGCCATGGATGGCGGAGCATAAGCGCCACAGGGACGTGCCGCAGGAGCGCTTTTCGGGAGAGGGTACCCGGCCCTGGTGCTAGCTTGGTGATAAAACCTAAATCTTGAGTTTGAAGCCTACTGCTTTAAAACTGTCCTGCATGGAACGACCCGCCCCCTTGAGCTGGACTTTCAGGCTTGAACACTCCCGTCGCACGGGATAATTCCGGCGCAGGTCATCGAAGGCCTCAGCCCTGTCACTGGCGTCGCCCTTCATCGCCAACCGCAGCTTCACATCATCTGTTCTGGGATCGTAGCAGGCTCTCAGTGCCGTTCTGAGTGCTTTCTGCTCCTCGGCCGCCGCAGTGAACGTCATCTTGCTGAGAGGCGGCTCGGGCAGGAACTGCCCCGCCTTCTTG
>JAVLAV010000245.1:0-533 GCA_031580735.1 Marinobacter sp. | reverse complement strand
GACGATCGTCTCCAAGGGGATCTCGGCGGGGCGGGCGGAAAATGCCTACCGCGGCCTGGTCCACATCGGCAAGACCGCAACCGATGCCCGCAATTTCACCCAGTGCGACTCACTGCTTATCGGTGACAAGTGCGGGGCTCATACCTTCCCCTATGTGGAAGCCAAGAACAGCACCGCCCAGATTGAACACGAAGCCACCACCTCCAAGGTCAGCGACGATCAGATGTTCTATCTGCGCTCGCGGGGGCTGTCCGAGGAAGACGCCATGAACATGGTGGTCAACGGCTTTTGCAAAGACGTATTCAACGAACTGCCCATGGAGTTCGCGGTCGAGGCGCAAGCCCTGCTGGCCGTTTCTCTCGAAGGATCCGTGGGCTAAACCCCGATTAACAATGGGTTAACCGAACAAATTCCAGAGGCTTTTCATCATGGCACTACTCGAAATCAAGAACCTCCACGCCGAAATCGAAGGCAAGGAGATTCTCAAGGGCATCAACCTGACGGTGAACGCCGGCGAGGTCCACGCGATCATG
>JAVLAV010000244.1:0-533 GCA_031580735.1 Marinobacter sp. | reverse complement strand
AGGCACGACACAAGCCGACACAGCCATAGCCAGAACAAGTAAATGCCGCCAGAACCAACGATTCACATCAAACTCCCGGGCAGGAAATCACGCGTGCACAGATTCGCGATATCGGGCATCTGTTCAATCAACCCTTCACGCAACAGAATATTTCCCAGACGGCGCGCGATGATGTCTAATCGACCACCTGGCGCCAGATAACGCCTGTTAGCGGTTAATTCCGGCAGCATGACCGTTGCCATGGCATCGAACACAGCGTCAGGTGTTATTTCCTGGCGGGTGGCAATGCGGTAAACCGCGTCATGCATATTGCGCACAAGATGCTGCAAACCCAGAAAATGTCCGCGTACCAGACCTGCAATTGCTGCCGGCTGCTCTTGTACGGCTTTTTCAGTCACTACCAGCACATCAAAGATGGTCTCAGGCATCTGGCTGCTGTCAAACAGGGGAACAGCCCCGGCATTTTCCAGCCTGGATGCTGTCGGCTGATAACAGGCCACGGCATCAACCAGCCCCTGATTCCACGCCTCAAG
>JAVLAV010000243.1:0-534 GCA_031580735.1 Marinobacter sp. | reverse complement strand
ATGACGGCGCAAAAAGCCTTCGGTATAGCCTCGGTGTGCAAGGTTCTCGAGGGTATTCATCAGGCTCTCATCGAATGGTTTACCGGCCACGGCATCATCAATGGCTTGGCGATACACCTGTGCTGTGCGTGCGCAGTAATAGAACGACTTAGTACGGCCTTCGATTTTGAGCGAATGAACGCCCATTTGCGTAAGCCGTTCAACGTGCTGAATGGCGCGCAAGTCTTTTGAGTTCATGATGTAGGTGCCGTGCTCATCTTCGTAGGCCGCCATTAACTCACCGGGACGTCCACCTTCTTCGAGCAATACTACGTCATCAACCGGCTCGCCTTTACCAAGTGTGGGAGTCACTTCTTGAACTTGTACCACCTGGCCAGCATCGTCTTCTTTGCCTTGATGGACTTTGTAGTCCCAGCGGCAAGCATTGGTGCAGGTACCTTGGTTTGGATCGCGCTTATTAATATAGCCTGATAGCAAACAACGACCAGAATACGCCATACAGAGCGCACCGTGAACAAACACCTCAAGCTCCAT
>JAVLAV010000242.1:0-535 GCA_031580735.1 Marinobacter sp. | reverse complement strand
GTACCAGGGCCGGGCGCACAAGGCCGGGTAGCCAGTCCGCCACCAGGCCAGCACCGAATTGCGTTGCGCGCCACGGCCTTATACAATCCGGGCCTGCCATTACCCTCCGATCTGCCCGGGTGGTGAAATTGGTAGACACTGGGGACTTAAAATCCCCTGACCGTTAGGTCGTGCCGGTTCGAGTCCGGCCCCGGGCACCAGTTATCCCTTACCAGTCTGCGTCCGGTCTCCTGGCACTTCTCAGTTGGACAGATACTCGTCCATTTCGACGATTTTTTAACCAATCGGTTGATTGGTTGTGTGCGTGGGTCTATCGTCAAAATGGATGTTTCGCATAACTAATGTATAAACATTGCACCCTGTGTTACCACAACAAAAACATCAGGAGTATTTCATGCCATTTACGACGATCGCACGTGCATTTACTACATCTTTGGTGATCGGCGGTACCGCCTTAGCCGCCACAGCCCAAGGAGAAACACTTTCCTATGCCATTGGTTACCCCTCTGGAACCGATTCCGCCAAGGCTGCACAG
>JAVLAV010000241.1:0-536 GCA_031580735.1 Marinobacter sp. | reverse complement strand
TGGGACTTACCGTAGGACAGGAACAGCTCAGGGGCGGTGCCGCCATTCTGATGCCAGAGATCCTTCACGTCTGCCAGGTTCTGACGATCCATCACCAGCACATAGTCAAACCCATCCAGGTCAGCCTCGATGATCTGGCGCGCCCTGAGATCACTGATATCGATCCCCCGTTTGCGGGCAGCCTCCATGGCCCTGGAATCGGGTGACTTGCCGATATGCCAGCTGCCGGTACCACAGGAATCGATGTGGATCCGGTCCGACAACCCGGCCTCCTCCACCAGGGAACGAAACACGCCCTCGGCGCTGGGAGAACGGCAGATGTTACCCAGGCAGACAAACAGCACCCGAACGCCATTGCTCATGCTCACCTCTCCTGTTTCTTTGCCAGCCACGCACGGACACGCTCGAGGTCCGCTTCGGTATCCACTCCTGCAGGCGGATTCTGCGCGGCAATGTCTACGTGGATCCGGGCACCGTTGTAGAGTGCTCGCAGTTGCTCAAGGGATTCCACTCTTTCGGTCGGCGCCGGTGCCCAG
>JAVLAV010000240.1:0-538 GCA_031580735.1 Marinobacter sp. | reverse complement strand
AACTTCCCGTTGGCGACAGTATTTTATATGAAAAAGAAGCAGATCATCGTATTGCTCCCTTTAACCCTGTTCTCGAATTCCAAATTATAGGGGTTGAAGACGACGAGGGAGTGACGAGCGATGACACCTTTGAAATGGACACAGTGTCCATCGGTGATATTTACTATGGCCGCTTGGTAGCGGAAAATGTGTACGGTCCGGAGGGCTACACACTTAAAATGCCATTTCAGGCTGAGTATTGGGACGGCAATAGATTTAGTGTTAACAAAGGTGATGATAATTGCACAACGTGGTCAACTGCCGGGATTAATAATCCGCAGAATTACCACACTATGGAGGCTGGCAGCGGTAAATTTGAGCAAGGTCAGGGTGGTCCTTTGGAGTTAACCGGAACGGGTGAAGGCTCTGACACTCTTAGCTGGAAAGATAGATGGTGGTGGGCTGATTTTGATGGGAATGGCAGCGTTGACCCCCCTACAGCCACCGCCACCTTCGGCGTCTACCGAGGCAACGACCGCATCATCTACTGGCAGGAAGT
>JAVLAV010000023.1:0-34928 GCA_031580735.1 Marinobacter sp. | reverse complement strand
CGGTAGATGACCGGGGATACCTGACTTCCACCATCGAGGACATTCACGCCGGCCTGATGGATGACGCCGACGAAGATCCACTGGAACTGGACGAAGTGGAAGCTGTACTGCACCGCCTGCAACATTTCGATCCGCCCGGCGTATTTGCCTGCAACCTGCAGGAATGCCTGTTGATTCAGCTCAACCAGTTACCACCAGATACCCCCTGGCTGCGCCAGGCCCGGTTGGTGGTTACCCAGTTCCTGCACCTGCTGGGCAACCGTGATTATGCCCAGCTTCTGCGCCGCAGCCGGCTCAAGGAAGATCAGCTGAAAGACGTTCTGGCACTGATTACCAGCCTGAACCCGCGCCCGGGCGATGTGATTGACCAGGCAGAGCCGGATTATGTAATCCCCGATGTGATTGTGCGCAAACACGAAGGGCGCTGGCGGGTGGAACTGAACCCGGAAATTGCCCCGCGCATCCGGGTAAACGCCAGCTACGCCGGACTGATCCGCCGGGCAGACAGCAGTGCCGACAACACCTACCTGCGCGACCAGCTTCAGGAAGCCAAGTGGTTTATCAAGAGCCTGCAGAGCCGTAACGAAACCCTGCTGAAGGTTGCCACCCGTATTGTCGAGCATCAGCAGGAATTCCTCGAACACGGCGATGAGAAAATGAAGCCGCTCATTCTTTCTGATATCGCCCAGGCCGTGGAGATGCACGAGTCCACCATTTCCCGTGTCACCACACAGAAATACATGCATACTCCCCGCGGCATATTCGAACTGAAATACTTCTTCTCCAGCCACGTCAGTACCGCTGAGGGTGGAGAATGTTCCTCCACGGCAATTCGTGCGATGATCAAGAAACTGATTGCGGAAGAAACTCCGAAAAAGCCGTTGAGCGACAGCAAGATTGCGACCATGCTTAAAGATCAAGGCATTAATGTGGCGAGACGTACCGTCGCAAAATACCGGGAGGCCATGCACATTCCTCCCTCGAACGAACGCAAACGACTGGTTTAAACTTTTACCGGCAGTTCGAATGCCGGTGGCGAGTCCGGCGATAAAGCCGGCACAATGACAACAGGAGACGCCTATGCAAATCAATATTTCAGGCCACCATGTGGAACTGACTCCCGCACTGAAAGACTATGTGAACACGAAGTTCGAGAAACTGGAGCGTCACTTTGACCACATCAGCAATTGCCAGGTAACCCTGGAAGTGGAAAAGGTACGCCAGATTGCGGAAGCCACCCTGCACGTGGTGGGCGGTGAGATTCATGCAAAGGCTGAAAATGAGGACATGTACGCGGCCATCGATGCCCTGATCGACAAGCTGGACCGTCAGATCCTCAAGCACAAAGAAAAGAACGTAGACCGGATGCACGGTAACGGCAAGCACTGATCCCGGTGCTGGCTTCAACTGATCGAGCTGCGGCGGGGTAAACCGGCCGCAGCCTTTTTTTATACGGAAGCGCAGTCGATCCATGAGCGATACATCCCTGACCATCGACAACATTCTGGCCCCGGAGCTGACACGTTGCCAGGCGCCGGCATCCAGTAAGAAGCGCGTTCTGGAGTCCATCGCCGAACGCATTCATTTCCAGGATGAAACCCTCAGCGAAACGGACATCTTCAGTAACCTGGTGTCCCGCGAACGCCTGGGCAGCACGGGTATCGGGCAAGGCATTGCCATACCCCATTGCCGCCTGGACGGGCTGGACCGGGTCATTGGCGTGCTGATGACTCTCTCCGAGCCGGTGGATTTTGACGCCATCGACAATCAGCCCGTCGACCTGATATTTGCCCTTGTCGTTCCCAAAGAGGCGACCAGTGAGCACCTCGAATTGCTCAGCCAGTTGGCAGAGAAGTTCAACGATGATGCTTTCTGCCAGCAGTTGCGCCAGTGCACCGACACCGACTCGCTGTATCAGAGCATGCTCGAGAGCAGCCAGTAATCGCTATCACATTCGCAGCACGGGAGAGACAGTCACATGAAGCTGATTATCGTCAGCGGCAGATCCGGATCCGGCAAGAGTACAGCACTGCACGTGCTGGAGGATCTGGGCTTTTACTGTATAGATAACCTGCCTATCGGCCTGCTTCTTCCCCTGGCACGTGAAGCCGCTGCTCAGGAGGCCCCCGGCCGCCTGAAACGCATGGCTGTGAGTATTGACGCCCGCAACCTGTCCGGCGAGCTGGCCAACTTCGAAACAATTTACGATCAGTTGCGTGACGTGGGTGTGTCGGTCGACATTGTGTACCTGGATGCCGCCGAGAAATCCCTGCTTCAACGTTTTCACGCCACCCGTCGCAAACACCCGCTGAGTGATGAAAACACCTCGCTCAGAGAAGCCATCGACAGCGAGAAAGTCCTGCTTGAGCCCCTGTCAAAACTGTCGGACCTGTATATCAACACCACCGGCCTTTCCATGTATGAATTACGAGACATGGTCAAACAAAGGGTGGTCGGCCGAAAAGATCAGGAACTGGCCGTGTTGTTCCAGTCATTCGGCTACAAGCACGGCGTGCCCATGGACTCCGATTACGTGTTCGATGTGCGTTGCCTGCCAAACCCCTACTGGGACACCAGCCTGCGCAAATACATTGGCACCGACCAACCGGTCATTGAGTTCCTGGAACGGGAACCGGTCACCAAACAGATGCTGGACGACCTGAGCCAATTGCTGAAAAACTGGCTGCCGGCCTTTGCAGACAGTAATCGCAGCTACATGACCATCTCTGTTGGTTGCACCGGTGGCCAGCATCGCTCGGTCTACATGTGCGAACAGCTGGGCAGGCACTTCCGCGAACTCTATCGCAACGTGCAGGTTCGCCACACCGAACTGCCTCACCTTCAGGCCCGTGGAGAGATCTGACCCCCATGCTCTGTCGACCGGTCACCATCATCAATAAACTGGGCCTGCATGCCCGCGCCACCGCAAAACTGGTTGCCAAGGCTTCAGAATTCGACAGCAATGTGCAGGTAAGAGGTAAAGGCCGCGAGGTTGATGCCAAGAACATCATGCAGGTGATGATGCTTGCCGCCAGCCAGGGCACTGAAGTGGAGTTGGTTGCCGATGGCCCGGATGAAGAGGAAGCCATCGAGGCCCTGGTTGCCCTGATTGACGATTACTTCGGTGAAGGCGAGTAATCGTCAATCACCTATAATCCTTTCTCACCTGTGCTCCATAAGTTCGCTATAATGCGAGAGTTTTCTGATCGCAGGTGGTTCCATGACTGATATTCTGGAAAAAAGCCAGGCCCGACAGCGGCTCCGCTCGCTGAGCGAGGCGCTGGACAACGGCTCTCTCAAACAAGTGTCGCGCATTCTTAATGGCGGCCTGAGCCCCAGTGATATCGCTCACCTGCTGGAATCGTCTCCACCGCGCCAGCGCGCTCTGCTGTGGAACCTGGTCGAGAAAGACCTTGAGGGTGAAGTCCTCCAGTACCTGAACGACGATATCCGTAGCTACTTCCTGAGCCAGCTGAACGCTCAGGAACTGGCCGATATCATCGAGGATTTCGAGTCGGATGACCTGGCCGACCTGTTGCAACAGCTGCCGGACACGGTGATTCAGGAAGTCCTGGACACCATGGACGAGCAGGACCGCCTGCGGGTGGAAGAAGTGCTCTCCTACCCGGAGGACACCGCCGGCGGCCTGATGAACACCGACACCATCACGGTGCGGCCGGATATCAGCGTGGATGTTGTGCTGCGTTACCTGCGCCGGCACCGGAACCTGCCACCGATGACCGATAGCCTGATTGTGGTCAGCCGGCGTGATGATTTTATCGGGGTACTCCCGATCACCCGCATTCTGGTTTCCAACCCCGCGGCCACCGTGCGGGAAGTCATGGACACCGATGTGGAACCAATTCCGGTGACCATGGCGGACACTCAGGTTGCCACCCTGTTCGAACGTTACGATCTGATTTCTTCGCCGGTCGTCAACGAAGATGGCCGCCTTCTCGGGCGCATCACCATCGATGACGTGGTAGACGTTATTCGTGAAGACGCCGACCACTCGCTGATGAGCATGGCCGGTCTGGACGAAGAGGAAGACACCTTCGCGCCGGTGCTGAAAACCGCACGGCGGCGAGCGGTCTGGCTGGGTATTAACGTGATAACCGCGTTTACTTCGGCATCGGTTATCGGCATGTTTGAAGACACCATCAAGCAGGTTGTTGCCCTGGCCGTGCTGATGCCGATTGTCGCCAGCATGGGCGGCATTGCCGGCAGCCAGACTCTCACCCTGGTTATCCGGGGCATGGCGGTTGGGCAGGTAGACAACGCCAACATCAAGTGGCTGCTTAATCGTGAGTTTCTTGCGACAACGCTCAATGGTTTCCTGTTCGCGGCCGTGGTTTCGGGTGCCGCAATGGTGTGGTTCCGCGATCCGACGATAGGCATGGTCATTGCCATGGCGCTGGTCATCAACCTGATTGTCGCGTCGGTTGTGGCAACCCTGTTGCCCCTGACGCTCAAGCGGCTCAAAATTGACCCGGCACTGGCCAGTGGCGTTATTCTCCTGACCACAACCGATGTTGTCGGGTTTCTGTCTTTCCTGGGCCTGGCCACCTATTTCTACGCATAAGGATACTTCATGACGTCTTCTGACCACCTGGACAACGACCCGGACCTGCACGAATATCTGGGCCCCAGTAAATCCCAGATCAAGCGGGAAATGCAGGCTTTGCAGGAAGTGGGCAAGCGCATGCTGAATCTGAGCGATGAGCAGCTCGACAGCCTGCCCATCAGCGACACCCTCCGGGCTGCCATCGTGGAATCACGGCGCATTCCCAAGCACGAAGCCCGGCGCAGGCACCTGCACTACATCGGCAAGGTATTGCGCAGCGAAGAGGATCCGGGAGCCATTGAACGTGGCCTGGATGCCTTTATTTCCGGCAGCGAAGAACATACCCGCAGACACCACCTGGCCGAGCGCTGGCGTGACCGGATGATCAGCGAAGGCGACTCGGTGGTCGCAGAGTTTGTTGAATACTGCCCGGATGCGGAGGTTCAGCACCTGCGCAATCTGGTGCGTAATGCCCGCAAGGAAGTGGAAAAACAGAAAAACACCGGACAGGGGCGGAAACTGTTCCGCGCCCTGCGGGAATGGATCGACGAAGCCGAACAGTAAGGTTCGGCTTTACAGCCGCCGGTGCTGCCACACCGGCATGCGTTCTCTCACCTGCTTCAGGCGCTCCTGGTCCAGATCTGCGATCGTTAGGCCCGGGCCTTCTTCCTCAACTTCCGCTACGACCTTGCCCCAGGGATCACACACCAGGCTGTGGCCGTAGGTTTTGCGGCGGCTGCTGTTCTGGCCTCCCTGCCCCGGCGCCACTACCCAGACCTGGTTTTCAATCGCCCGGGCGCGGATCAGCGCATGCCAGTGAGCATCACCGGTTTGCCAGGTAAAGGCACTGGGCAGGCAGACCCACTCTGCGCCTTTTTCACGCAGCGCCCGGAACAGCTCCGGGAAGCGCAGATCGTAACAAACGGCAATACCCAAACGGCCAGCCGGGGTGTCTACGGTGACTACCGCATCTCCGGGCTCGAAAGTATCTGATTCCCGGTACTGGCCGTGGGAGTCTTCCACCATGGCATCGAACAGGTGAATCTTGTCGTAACGGGCGACTTCCTCACCCTGATCGTCATAAACGATACAGGCGGCACGAACCCGGCCGGAAACCTCGGATCCATCCGGGCGGCTGGCAACCGGCAGCGAACCGCCAACAATCCAGAGCCCGAGCTTTCTGGCCTGCTCCGAGAGAAACCGGCGGATAACGGACTCATCACCAGACTCTTTCTGCCCGGCATCAAGCATCTGGCCGGTGGCGAGTACTGCGAAGTTTTCCGGCAGCACCGCTACTTTCGCGCCCTGATCGGCGGCATCGCGCAGAAGCCTTTCCGCTTCAGCGATGTTGCCATCAATATCAGGCGTGCTGACCATCTGGATTGCTGCAACCTGTGTCATTCGCTGACTCCTTTCTAGTCGGTGTCAAATACGCCCCGCAAATCGACTTTCGGATCAGTCCAGCTGCCGGTGACGTCATAGGTGGCGCTGGTGAGGCGGCTCAGGGGATCCCCCAGAACTTTATCCAGAACAAACAGAGCGCCGCCGATAGGCGCGCCGGCCCCCATCAGAAGCGCAGCCAGTGGCAGGTTCTGGGTGACCGGCAACACCACCACCAGACGCATATTCAGGTTTTCATTGCTCATGTTGGTGGTGCCACTCAGCTTGAAGGCACCGGACGGACCGGCCAGTTGGAGCTCAGGATCCATTGTGACCAGGCCATCAACGATTCTGGCCTTACCGGAGATTGCATCGAACGCAACGCCCGCTTCATATAGATCTGAAAAATCCAGCTTCAGCCGCCGCCATAAGGTGTCGGTATTGAGCAGATTGAAAACCCGGAACAACTGGGCGGAGCCACTTTCCTCAAGAATAACACCATCATCCAGACGCCCGCGAATGCTGCCGTCCAGACGGCTGGCGGAAAATTCATCAGGGCGGCCCGGCCAGCTGAGGTCCAGTTCGATATTGGTTGCCTCGTTGTTCATGGGAATAGAGCTGCCCGTCAACGCCTCCAGATCCCGCAGCGCGCCGCCCGCCAGCGTTCCCTGGAAACGACTGGTTTCCCGGCTGTCCAGCACCGACCACAGCAAATCGCCACTGAGTGTCAGTGAACCCAGCCGGCCTTCTACCTGCCTTACGTTAAGCGCCCCCGGTTCCGGGCGTAACTGGAAGTTCCAGCTGCCAGCTTCCTGGTCTCCGAACCACAGCCTGGCAATACTGACATCGATATCCGGCCAACTGCCCATATCCAGTTCACGAAAGGCCTCAAGCTGTTCTTCAAGCGTCAGCAGTTCCGCGTCGTCAGGCTTCGCCGATGGTTGGCCCTCCCGGACCAGACGCAAGGTCTGCAACTGCGCCTGAACCAGACCGCCCTCAAGGGGCAGAACAAACCGACCGGTGACTCTGTCTGAGTCGACATGAACAATCCATTGATCGCCCATGTCCAGCGCGTTGATCGCAATCTTCTCAAGCCGGTGCTCACCCAGGTGGAACTCATTGAACACCAGGTCAAATCCGGAGGACTTCCACTGCAATCCGAACGTCAGCCGATCCTGCCACTGGCCAGTAAGGTTGACGCCGCCCGCGGCATAGGGATCAACAGTGGCCGTTAGTTTTGCTGTCTCCGCCGCCGACTTGCCCAGCGGCTCCGGCCAATCCACGCTCAATCCGGACAGATCCGAGGACAGAGTAATTGCTGAACCACCGTTGTCGCCAATACTCAGCTCGGCGGTATAGTCCAGCGTCCCCGCCAGCCCAAACGATCTGCGTTCCTGAAGACCCGCCTGCCAGAGAGCTTCAGGTACCGGCAACCGCCCTGTCTGGCGGACAGACAAGGGATCGTCGTTCTTCCCGGCAGCCAGATGCACAGCCACCGGCCGCCCGAGGAATTCTGCCTGCACCGGGCCACCGGAGAATCCGTTTCCGGTGTGATAACTCAGATCGCTCCTAATGTTGTCCCATTCCAGGCCGGTTTCCGGCAATGCGAATTGGGCGCCTTCGGTTCTCACACGGGTCTGGATAACTGGCTGGGGGCTCCCTTCACTCAGCGGTAGTTCAATGCCCAGGTCAATCCGGAACCGGCCGGCATAGTCAGCACCGGTGATCACTTCATCTGCCCGGGCGCCCAATGGGGTATTGGCCAACCACCAGGACAGATCTTCACCGGTGGCCGTCGGCGATACGTTTACCTTAAGCGTCGGATCTCCCTGCTCACCACCCGGCATCAGTTGTGCGCTCGCACCTGCCACATCCAGGCCGCCAATCACGCCATCCTCCAGAGTGATCAGCGCGCTCGCATTGTGAACCTGCACCCGCCCCGAAGCATCGGTGAGCGCCGGCCAGGCGGGATCATAGCGGACGCTGGCCTGTTCAAACTCAAACCACATGGAAGAGGTAAACGAGCCTTTGGGTGCACCGCGGTCTATGCGCCCATGGCCATAATACTCACCGGCACTAATACGCCCTTCGCCAATGCTGCCATTCAACCACTGATAAAGATTCTCATTGATAATCCGGGCAGGCACGAACTCACCGGCACGTGACGCGTCGCCATTCCTGACTCCGACACGGATACCAAGATTGTCTTCACCCTCACGATCCAGTCGCAGATCAAACGCCCCGGTTAAACGGGTATTATCCGGCATGACAACGCGAAGGTTGTCGGCATAAACCCGGGTAATCGGCCCATCCAGTTGCCAGACTACCTCCCCGGATCCGGACTGAAACGCCCAGTCGCCGGCAAACAGTTTCGGGAAGCCGAGTGTGCCGGGCTGCCGGCTGTCAATCAGGAGGGAGCCGCCGTCAGCATCCAGTTGCAGGCGCCCGGCCAGGCCACTGAAACCGGGCGCACCCTGCGACGCTCTGACCGCCACATCCCGTAGTTGTCCAGACATCCGGAACTGGTCCAGTTTCTGCGGCAGCAACAGGAACAGGTCATCCAGGTAACCGGATGGGCGATAATTCTCCAGCGCTTCAATGGCTCGGTAAGGCAACAGCGGCAGGGACTGGAACAGCCCCCGGAGAGGGCGAAGTGGCAATTCATCTGCAACCAGAGCCAGGCCATCGGAACGATGCTGAAGCCGCAGGCTGAAGGGTTCAACCGTGACATCCTGCCATTGCCATTGCAGTTGCCGAAGCACCAGCGCATCACCCGGCCGCCAGCCGAAACTGGCCCGGATGTTTTCCAGTGGGGCCAATGACTGTTGCGCTGCACCCAACTGCAGATAGGGCGTGGACACCAGGCCCTGCACTTCTGAGATTTTTCCCTGATCAAACGTCAGCCAGGCCTGTCCACCCAGGTCAAAGCCTTCCACGCGGATGTCCCGCCAACTCAGGTCATCGATCAGTCCATCAAAAAGGCGGCCTGAGGCAATATCCACATAGAGCTGGCCGGTAAAATCGCCCCGGAAAAAATGCTCACCAACCAGCGCGAAGCTGGCTAGCTGATGAGACGTGCCCGTCTGCATGGCACGCCCCGAAGCCTGGAAAAGACCTTGCTGGTAGATCAGATCCAGTTGGGGAATATAGAAGTCCCGAAGGTCGTCCGGACGCTTGCCAAGTGACACATTCACCCGGGTAATGCGCGCCTGAGGATCAGACAACCACTGCCCGGCAAGCACCAGCCAGTCGGGTTTGTTATCGGTCTCCAGAAATGGCGCCAGCTCTTCTCCGGCTTCGGAAAGTGGCAGCTCACCGTGAGTTATCAGGGTTAACACCAGGCCATCGGCTTCAATCTCTTCGAAGACAATCCGCAATCGACGGAGCGATGACCAGAAATCCAGACGCACCTGAAGATGCTCAAGTCTGGCGGTGAGAGTGTCGCTATCCGGTGAGCGAACCGCCAGGTCGGAAGCAAGAACGGTAGGGTCCAGCCAGTTCCAGCGGGAACTCAGTTGGCCAATGCTGACTGAAAGCCCCGTCTGCTCTGAAATGGCAGTGGCCAGTTCGTCCGTGTAGGCATTGATGTTTGCTGTCAGCTGCCGGCCGATTGCCGCATACAGGGCCAGCAATACCAGCACCACCAGCAACGACCACCAGACCAGGCTGGCAAGCCGGGAAAGTATTCGGGACATCACTGATCAGAGCAGCACCACATCGTACTGCTCCTGACTGTAGAAGGGTTCCACCTGAAACCGGACCGCCTTGCTGATGAAGGTTTCCAGATCAGCGACGTTATCGGATTCTTCATCCAGTAACCGATCCACCACTTTCTGGGAGGCCATCACCAGATAGCTCTCGGCCTCGTAGGCGCGATTGACCCGCATGATTTCCCGGAAGATTTCGTAGCATACCGTCTCCGCCGTTTTCAGAAAGCCCCGGCCGTCACAGATCGGGCAGGATTCGCACAACACCTGCCCCAGGCTTTCAGTGGTGCGCTTGCGGGTCATTTCCACCAGACCCAGCTCGGAAACGCCGGTAATCTTGGTTTTGGCGTGATCACGTTCGAGCATTTTTTCCAGCATGCGATGTACCTGTCGCTGATGCTCCGGGTCTTCCATGTCGATGAAATCAATAATAATGATACCACCCAGATTACGCAGCCGCAGTTGACGGCTGATAGCACGGGCAGCTTCGAGGTTGGTCTTGAAGATGGTTTCTTCCAGATTGCGATGGCCCACAAAAGCGCCGGTATTGATATCAATCGTGGTCATCGCTTCGGTCTGGTCAATGATCACATAACCGCCGGACTTGAGCTGAACCTTGCGGCTCAGTGCTTTCTGGATTTCATCCTCGACGGAATACAGATCAAAAATCGGCCGCTCGCCGGGGTAATACTCCACCTTGTCGGAAAACTCAGTGACAAACTCATGCACGAATTCCATCACCCGCTGGTGGCTTTCACGGCTGTCGATGCGGACTTTTTCGGTCTGCGGCCGAATCAGATCCCGGATGGTGCGGATAAAAAGCGGCAGATCACGGTAAACGGCAGACGGTGTTGGCGCTTTTTCAATGCGCTCCTCAACAGACTGACTCAGCCGATGCAGGTAAACCATGTCGGCGATCAGCTCTTCGTCTGCGGCACCTTCAGCCGCAGTACGCACGATATATCCGCCATCGACATCCTTATGCTCGGCGGACGCCTGCTCGATCAGAGCCTTGAGGCGGGCCCTCTCGGTGTCATCCTCAATGCGCTGGGAAATGCCGACATGACTGACACCCGGCATGAATACCAGATAACGTGAAGGAATGGATAATTGCGTGGTCAGTCGGGCACCTTTAGTGCCAATGGGATCTTTGGTCACCTGCGCCACCAGTGACTGACCTTCCCTGAGCAGAGTGCGGATGTCCGGCACCGTTTTCGGTGCGTTGGCCACTTCGTCAGAGGTGGACTGGCTACAGACCACATCTGAGGCATGGATGAAGGCCGCCCGCTCCAGACCAATGTCCACAAACGCCGCCTCCATGCCGGGAAGCACCCGTACCACCTTGCCTTTATAGATGTTACCGACAATGCCCTTGCGGCTGGCACGCTCGATGTAGGCTTCCTGCAACATGCCGTTTTCGACCAGCGCTACCCGGGTTTCAACGGGTGTCACGTTGATCAGAATCTCTTCGCTCATGCTGCACTTCTCCTTTTTGTTATCAACGCGACCAACTTTTTATCAAAGCGACCAACTGTGCCAGACTGGATGCCCGGCCTTCGCCAGCAGCTCTGCGGTTTCCTGCAATGGTAATCCGACGACGGCACTGTAACTGCCCTTCAGCTCACTGACAAAGATACCACCAAGGCCCTGGATGCCGTAACTACCCGCCTTGTCCATGGGCTCGCCACTGGCCACGTAGGCTCGTATTTCTTCGGTACCCAGTTCCCGGAAAGTCACATCGGTTACGGAAACAACAGACTGGCAGTTGCCATCCTGCACAAGGGCAATGGCTGTCATCACCTGATGGGTACCGCCGGAAAGCCGGGCGAGTGTTGCTTCAGCTTCGGCAACGGAACCCGGCTTGCCCAGAATCTCACCGTTCATGACCACCGACGTGTCCGAGCCCAGTATCAGGCTGTCCGGGTTGTCCCGGGCCACCGCCAGCGCTTTCTCCCGGGCCAGCCGTTCAACATAGTCCGACGCGACTTCACCGGTAACCGGCGTCTCATCGATGTCGGCCGGCTGAACCCTGAATGCCAGCCCTATGCGGGTCAGCAATTCAGCGCGACGGGGAGATGCAGATGCCAGAATCAGACCGGTCATGCCCATTATCCAAGCTTACGATTCAGGTTATCGAGAAGGGCTGACACAAAGGGCCAGGCAATAGCACTGGTCAATGCCGGCCAAAGGTAGGCAAAGCCCGGACTGTCTGCCCCCAAAAGCTGCTTCAGAAAATGTACCAGCATCTGGCTTGTGCCCAGAATCAGGAACACCACCATACATTGCTGCGGCAACGGGTACATGCGCAGACGCTGATGTATAGCCAGCACCAGAAAGGCGATCAGTGCCATCGCGACAGCGTTAACGCCCAGCGCGGTCGATTCCAGAATGTCCAGTAACAGGCCAAAGCACCAGCCCAGAAGCACGCCAAACTGGGCCGGTGCCCGGAATGTCCAGTAAAACACCATCAGGCCCAGCCATTCAGGCCGGAACTCAAACCAGCCAACCGGAAACAGTGAGATACTGAGCACCAGAGCCAGCACTACCGAAAACGCAAACAGCGGATAACTGATAACCGAAAGCATCAGTCCACCTCCTCTGTTTCGGGAATGACTTCGTCCGGTATCGCTTCAGAGGGCTCCTGTTGCGGAAACACCACCAGAACCAGGCGACTCTGGTTAAGCCTCGCTTCGGGCGTTGCCTTGATGGTCACAAACGGCTCTCCGGATTCTTTGGTAATCTCACTGACCTCAGCCACCGGATAGCCCCTGGGGAAACGACCGCCAAGCCCGGAACTTACCAGCATGTCGCCTTCACGGATGTCAGCGGTGTCCGGCACATGGACGAGGTCCAGTTCATTACTCTCGCCGTTACCCAGCAAAACATAACGAAGACCGTTACGCACGACCTCTACCGGTACCGCGTGGCTGCTGTCAGAAACCAGCAATACCCGGGAGGTGAACTGACTGGTCTGTATAACCTGCCCCATCAGGCCTTCCGCATCCAGCACAGCCTGGCCGGACTGAATGCCATTACTTTCCCCTTTGTTGATGATGAGCTCATGGGAGAAAGGATCCGGCGACACGCCCACGACTTCACTGATGACAACGCGGTCATCAACAGCTTCGGAGGAGTTGAGCAGGCGGCGCAATTCGTTGTTTTCGGCGGCCAGGGCGGCGTATTTCAGTGACCGGCGTTCAAGGATCAGCAACCGGGTCTTGAGCTCTTCGTTCTGCTCTTCCAGATCTCCCCGGCTGACGAACAGACCTTCAACCCAGTCGCCAAAGCGGTAGGGGGCGTTGCCCAGCCAGTAAACCGGGGCCAGCCCGGTAGACAAGATGCTGCGCACAGGTGTCAGCTTATCAAAACGTGCATCGGCAGCGATTAACGCTGCCGATATCAACACAACAAGTATCAGTCGAAAGCCGGGAACCGGCCCCTGGACAAATATGGTTTTAATGGCGAGGCCCTCCCACGGGATCAACCCTCCTGGGAGAACATTCCGATGCCGCCGCGATCAATCACTTCCAGAGCCTTGCCGCCACCACGGGCGACACAGGTCAACGGGTCTTCGGCGATGATCACCGGCAACCCTGTTTCTTCACTGAGCAGCTTGTCCAGACCGCGAAGCAGTGCGCCACCACCCGTCAGTACAATGCCACGTTCGGCAATGTCTGAAGCCAGCTCAGGCGGTGACTGCTCAAGCGCACTCTTGACCGTCTGAACAATCTGCGCCAGGGACTCCTGCAGGGCGTCGAGAATTTCTTCGCTGTTCAGGGTAAAGGCGCGGGGTACGCCTTCGGCCAGGTTTCGGCCACGCACGTCAATTTCATGTACGTCCAGACCCTCGTAGGCGCATCCGATTTCATGCTTGATGCGCTCAGCCGTGGAATCACCAATCAGGCTGCCGTAGTGACGGCGTACGTATGTCACGATGGCTTCGTCGAACTTGTCCCCCCCCACGCGAACGGATTCGGCATAGACAATGCCGTTAAGGGAGATGATGGCAATTTCGGTGGTACCGCCACCGATATCCACAATCATGGAGCCGCTGGCTTCTTCAACCGGCAGGCCAGCACCGATGGCAGCTGCCATGGGCTCTTCAATCAGGAACACTTCCCGTGCGCCGGCACCCAGGGCCGATTCGCGAATGGCTTTGCGTTCCACCTGGGTGGATTTGCTGGGCACACAAACCAGTACGCGGGGGCTGGGAGTAATGAAGCTGTTTTCGTGCACTTTGTGAATAAAGTGCTGGAGCATCTTTTCTGTCACTACGAAATCGGCGATCACGCCGTCTTTCATCGGGCGGATGGCGGTGATGTTGCCCGGAGTGCGGCCCAGCATGCGCTTGGCTTCGGCGCCGACGGCTGCGACCATTTTCTGGGAGCCACTCGTGCGGATGGCCACAACTGAAGGCTCATTCAGAACAATGCCCCGCTCACGCACGTAGATCAGTGTGTTGGCGGTGCCCAGGTCTATGGACAGGTCGCTTGAGAAGATGCCTCGGAGTCTTTTGATCAACATTCGTGTAGTTTCAACCTGAGAGTTGCGGCTGTGGATAAGAATGCGGCAACTTTAGCAGCGGGGGCATGCTCAGGCAAGGCGCCATCCGGGTTTCCGGATCGTGTATTGTCACAATTTGTGAAGGGGTTTCGGATCCATCACGGCCTGGGTTCTGGTAATATGTCTGGCTAATCAAATAAAGATCAATTCCATTAAATTGTTTTCACACAGAGTGAATTGGAGGCAACGTGAGCATTTCCCGTGAGGACATCGAGAAAGTTGCCGTGCTCGCCCGCATCAAAGTGGACGACGAGCAGGTTTCGGCACTGGAGAAAGATCTGGGCAACATTCTGGATCTGGTGGATCAATTAGGTGCTGCAGACACCGATTCGGTGGAGCCGATGGCACATCCGCTGGACGCGGTGCAGCGTTTGCGGTCGGATGAGGTGACAGAGACCGATCAGCGAGCGGCGTTTCAGGCGATTGCGCCGGCGACCGAGGACGGGCTGTATCTGGTGCCCCGGGTTATTGAATGAGCCGCCGAATGAGCGTTTGAGCGATTAGGCCATCCATCAGAGATTTCAGGATTCACGATGCATAACAAGTCTGTAGCAGAGCTTTCCCGTGAGCTGGAGAGCGGGAAGGTTTCGAGTGTGGAACTGGCTCAGCAGTTCCTTGACCGTCTGAAGCGCGAGGACGGCAAGTACAACAGTTTTATTACCATCTCCGAAGACCAGGCATTGGCCGAGGCAAAGCTTGCCGATGAGATGCGGGCCACAGGCAAGGCCACACCCTGGACCGGAGTACCGTTTGCTCACAAGGATATCTTCTGCACCAACGGCGTGCGCACAACCTGCGGCTCAAAGATGCTGGAGAACTTTGTGCCGCCGTATGATGCGACGGTGACAGAAAAATTCCGGCAGGCCGGGGCGGTTTGTCTGGGCAAGACCAATATGGACGAGTTCGCCATGGGCTCTTCCACGGAATCCAGCTATTTCGGCGCGACCACCAACCCCTGGGGTTTGTCGTCTGGTGAAAAGCGGGTACCTGGTGGCTCTTCCGGGGGCTCGGCCGCAGCGGTGGCAGCTCGGCTGGTTCCGGCCGCCACCGGCACCGATACCGGCGGGTCGATCCGTCAGCCCGCCGCCCTGTGCGGCATTACCGGGCTGAAGCCAACCTACGGACGGGTATCTCGCTACGGGATGATTGCCTTTGCCTCTTCACTGGATCAGGGCGGGCCAATGGCTCGTACGGCAGAAGATGCCGCGCTGATGATGAACGTAATGGCGGGGTTTGACCCGAAGGATTCCACCTGTATTGACCGTGAGGTACCCGACTATACCGCCACGCTGAATGAGCCCCTGAAAGGCATGAAGATTGGCCTGCCGAAGGAGTATTTCAGCGAGCAGCTGTCTCCCGCCATGGAGGAGCAGGTTCGTAACGCCATCCGGGAGTACGAAAAGCTGGGCGCAACGGTGAAAGAAGTATCCCTGCCGAACGCGAAGCTTGCCATTGCCGCTTATTACGTGATTGCTCCGGCAGAAGCTTCCGCCAACCTGTCGCGGTTTGACGGGGTACGCTACGGCTATCGCTGTGACGATCCGAAGGATCTGATGGACATGTACACCCGCACCCGGGCTGAAGGTTTTGGGGGTGAGGTGAAGCGCCGCATTCTGGTGGGCACTTATGCGCTTTCCGCCGGTTATTTTGATGCCTATTACCTGAAGGCGCAGAAGGTTCGCCGGCTGATTCAGCAGGATTTCATCAATGCCTTCAAAGAAGTGGACGTGCTGATGAGCCCGGTTTCGCCGTCGCCGGCGTTTGCTCAGGGCGAGAAGAATACCGACCCGGTGTCCATGTATCTGGAAGATGTGTTCACCATTGCCATCAATCTGGCAGGCATTCCCGCGATGTCGGTACCGGCCGGCTTTGTCGATGGCTTGCCCGTAGGCCTGCAAGTCATCGGGGATTACTTCTCCGAAGCCCGCCTGCTGAATGTTGCCCATCAGTTCCAGCAGGTGACCGACTGGCACCAGCGTGACCCCAAATAAGCCCGACAGAGGAGACGAACACATGCAGTGGGATATCGTGATCGGGCTGGAAATTCACGTTCAGCTCGCCACCCAGACCAAGATTTTCTCAGGTTCCAGCACCGCTTACGGTGCCGAGCCCAATACCCAGGCCAACGCGGTCGACCTGGCCATGCCCGGCATGCTGCCGGTACCGAATGAGAACGCCTTCCGCTACGCGGTGATGTTCGGCCTGGCCACCAATGCCGAGATCGGCCGGCGCTCGATGTTCGAGCGCAAGAACTACTTCTACCCGGACCTGCCCAAGGGCTATCAGACCACACAGCTGGCCGAGCCGATTGTGGGCCCCGGCTATGTAGACATTGACCTGGCCAATGGCGAGATCAAGCGGGTGCGCATTCACCACGCGCACCTGGAAGAGGACGCCGGCAAATCCCTGCACGAGGACTATCATGGCATGACCGGCATCGATCTGAACCGGGCAGGCACGCCGCTGATCGAGGTGGTGACCGAACCGGACATGAACAATGCCGAAGAAGCTGTCGCCTTTGCGAAAAAACTGCACAGCCTGGTGACGTCGCTGGGCATCTGTGACGGCGACATGTCTCAGGGGTCCATGCGGTTTGATGTGAACATTTCCCTGAAACCGAAAGGTTCCGAGACTCTGGGCACCCGTACCGAGACCAAGAACCTGAACTCGTTCCGGTTCATGGAACAGGCCATTGCCCATGAAGTAGAGCGGCAGATGGATATCCTGGAAGACGGTGGCCGCATTGTGCAGGAAACCCGCCTGTACAACGGCGACCGGGACGAATCCCGCTCCATGCGCACCAAGGAAGAAGCCAACGATTACCGTTACTTCCCCTGCCCTGACCTGCTGCCGGTAATCATCGACGACAACTTCATCGAAGATGCCCGCAGCCGTCTGCCAGAACTGCCGGATGCCCGCAAAGCGCGGTTTGTCGAGCAGTACCAGTTGAGCGACTACGACGCCCGCGTTCTCTCCGGCGATGCCCGTCTGGCGACCTTCTTCGAGGAAACGGTGGCACATGGCAAAGACGCCAAACTCGCAGCCAACTGGATTCAGGGTGAGTTCTCCGCACGTCTGAATGCGGAAGAAAAAGCTGTCGCTGACTCGCCTGTTTCCGGCGCTCAGCTCGGCGCCCTGGTCGTTCGCATTGCCGACAACACCGTGTCTTCGGCTGGTGCGAAAAAAGTGTTTGAAGCTCTTTGGGCCGGGGAGAACACGGAAGTTGATGCCATCATTGAAGCCAAGGGGCTGAAACAGGTGTCAGACACCGGCGCTCTGGAAGCCATGGTTGATGAGGTGCTGGCCAGCATGCCAGAGCAGGTTGAGCAGTATCAGAGTGAAGACAACCCGAAAAAGCGCAAGAAGATGCTGGGTGGTTTCATGGGTCCGTTGATGAAGGCTTCAAAGGGGCAGGGCAACCCGAAGCTGTTCAATGAGATACTGCTGAAGAAGCTGGAAGGCTGAGGAGTCCGAATGGATCATATTGTTAAAGGTGTTCTGGAATTTCGCAAAAACGTCTACCCGGAACACAAGGATCTGTTTGGCGAACTGGCAACAGGCCAGAGCCCGGAGGTGCTGTTCTTCACCTGTTCGGATTCCCGCATTGATCCGAACATGATGACCGGCACCAACCCGGGCGACCTGTTCATCTGCCGGAATGCCGGCAACATCATCCCTCCGCACAGCAACGAGACCGGGGGCATGACGGCCTCCATTGAGTTTGCCGTTGCCGTGTTGAACGTGCGCCATATTATCGTGTGCGGCCACACCGATTGCGGCGCCGTGAAAGGGGCTCTGGACGTGCAGGGCCTGAAAGGCCTGCCTCATGTTCAGGAATGGCTGGGGCACTGCCGTTCAGCGATCGAGATTGTGCGGGAGCGCCATAACCTGCCGCACGAAGGAGCACTGGACAGCAAGTACCTGAACGAAGCCATTGAGGAAAACGTGTTGCAGCAGGTCCAGCATCTGCGCACTCACCCGACGGTAGCCGCGAAACTGGCGACAGGAAAGATCCAGATTCACGGCTGGGTTTACGACATCCGGTCAGGGAACATTCGTTGTTGTGGGCAGGACAGTTTCAAATTTCAGGACTTTAACAGCTTCTACTCAGACATCATTGCCAGAATTGGTGAGGCCTGATCCAAACGAGCGGCGCCAATTAGTGCGCGACAGGACGTGATCGGCCTCATATTTGCCTCATAAAAACTGACATATTTTGTTCACAACACTTGCTGTTCACTTTTTAGACACCTAGAATCCTTACGGAAAGTCGGGCTTTATTACGGAAAATAATTATGGGGAAAGTCGCATCATTTGAAACCCGGAGGGCCAGACGGGTCAGAATCAAAACGCCGTCGACCAGACCATGCCTGCGTCACCAGCAAAGAGTGACTGTCGCCACGGACGTTATACTCGAACGGCCAGGCGGTCAGTGCACTACCTGCCAGGCATCCAACATTTCCCGCTCCGGCGTCACGATTTCCTGTGATCAGGAAGCCGTCCGGCAACTGATTCCGGGAATGCGACCGCCCGCGCCGGGCAACTGGCTGGAAATAAAAGTCCGATTTTCCCTTCCCGTGGCTGCGAGCCAATCCGTTACCATCTCCACCGCAGCCAATATCGTGCATATGCGGAGAGTGTCCCGAAATGAGTTCGAACTTGGCATTCAATTCTGCGAGTTTGAAGGCAATGGCTTTGACGATGTGGACAAATACGTTGCCCGCATGCTGTTTGAAGGCAAACAGGCGCACTGAGGAACACACATCAGGCAGAGGGTGCCGATCTCTTCACATATTGTTAGAACGCAAAAGTCTTATTGAGCGCTTTCTTATACCTAAAATCCACTGATATAGTGGGTCATCCATTGATCACCTCGCACTTTGCGCAAACGGATGACCATGACGACCTATAATCTTACGCATCTCAAGCAGTTGGAAGCCGAAAGCATCCACATTATCCGGGAAGTGGCCGCCGAGTTTGATAACCCGGTGATGCTCTACTCCATCGGCAAGGATTCTGCCGTGATGCTGCACCTGGCTCTCAAAGCCTTCTATCCGGGCAAGCCCCCATTCCCGCTGATGCACGTAGATACTACGTGGAAGTTCCGGGACATGATCGAATTCCGTGACAAACAGGTCAGCCGTTACGGCCTGGACCTGATCGTGCACACCAACCAGGAAGGCGTAGAGCAAGGCGTTGGCCCCTTCACCCACGGCAGCGCCAAGCACACCGACATCATGAAAACCCAGGCCCTGAAACAGGCACTGGACAAGTACAAGTTCGACGCCGCCTTCGGTGGCGCCCGCCGGGACGAAGAGAAATCCCGGGCCAAGGAGCGTGTGTATTCGTTTCGCGACGAACACCACCGCTGGGATCCGAAAAACCAGCGCCCTGAGTTGTGGAACATTTACAACGGCAAGATCAATAAGGGTGAAAGTATTCGGGTCTTCCCTCTGTCCAACTGGACCGAGCTGGACATCTGGCAGTATATCTACCTGGAAAATATCGACATCGTACCGCTGTACTTTGCCGCCGAGCGCCCCGTTGTTGAGCGGGACGGCACCCTGATAATGGTCGACGACGACCGCATGCCCCTGAAAGAGGGCGAGACGCCCGAGATGAAATCCGTTCGTTTCCGGACACTGGGCTGCTACCCGCTGACCGGTGCTATCGAATCGAAAGCCGATACGCTGCCGGAGATCATTCAGGAAATGCTGCTGGCCACCAGCTCTGAGCGTCAGGGTCGCGTGATTGACCACGATTCAGCCGGCTCCATGGAACAGAAAAAGCGGGAAGGGTACTTCTGAGATGTCACACCAATCTGATCTGATCGCCGAAGATATTCAGGCCTACCTGAAGCAACACGAGAACAAAGAACTGCTGCGTCTGCTGACCTGCGGCAGTGTCGACGATGGCAAAAGCACCCTGATCGGCCGCCTGCTGCACGACACCAAGATGATCTACGAAGATCACATGGCAAGCCTGAAAACCGACAGCGCCAAGATGGGCACCACCGGGGAAAAGCTGGATCTTGCCCTGCTGGTCGACGGCCTGCAGGCAGAGCGTGAACAGGGCATCACCATTGATGTCGCCTACCGCTATTTCAGCACCGACAAACGCAAGTTCATCATCGCCGACACCCCGGGCCACGAGCAGTACACTCGCAACATGGCCACTGGCGCTTCCACCGCGCAACTGGCAATTCTGATGATCGACGCCCGCTACGGCGTACTGACCCAGACCCGCCGGCATTCCTACATCGCCTCCCTGCTGGGCATTCGCCATATTGTGGTGGCGGTGAACAAGATGGATCTGGTGGATTTCAGCGAAGAACGCTTCAATGAAATCAAGGATGACTACCTGGCGTTCGCCGCCAAACTGGGCCTGAAAGACGTTCGCTTTGTGCCTATTTCTGCACTGGAAGGCGACAATGTGGTGAACAAGAGCGAGAACACGCCCTGGTTCACCGGCCAGCCGTTGATGGAAATCCTGGAGACCGTCGAAGTTTCCCGGGACAAAAACCTGGAACACTTCCGCTTCCCGGTGCAGTACGTGACACGTCCCGACCTGAACTTCCGCGGTTTCTGCGGCACCATCGCTTCCGGTGTGATCCGCCCGGGAGAAACCATCATGGCACTGCCCTCACGCCGCAAAAGCGTCGTGAAAGAAGTCGTGACCTTCGACGGCAACCTGAGCGAAGCCTACATCGACCAGGCCATCACCCTGACGTTGGAAGACGAAATCGATGTCAGCCGGGGTGACATGCTAGTGAAAGTGGAAGACGAGCCCGAGGTGGGCAATCGCTTCAACGCCAATATTGTCTGGATGACCGACGCCCCGCTGGAAACCGGCCGGCTGTACGACATCAAGCTCGGGCCAACGTTTACCTCTGCCACGGTGAAAACGATTCATCATCAGACCGATGTGAACACGTTGGAGCAGCAGGCCAACCCCGAGCGGCTGCAGCTCAATGAAATCGGCCTGTGCGAACTGACTCTGAACCAGCCCATCGCATTTGACGCCTATCAGCGCAATCATGCGACCGGCAGCTTCATCGTCATTGATCGCCTCACCAACGTAACCATCGGTGCCGGCATGGTTGCTGGCCTGGCCGAAGGCGTAGAGTCCCTGGACCCGGTCACCCCGGAAGAACGCGAACGCCGCCTGGCCCAGAAACCGGCCATTATTGCCTGCCTCGGCAAGCAGGCTCCCGCTTTGGCCCTGGCCGTAGAGCGTGCCCTGTTCGACCAGGGCAAGACGGCCGTTGTTGTCTCCGAGGAAAACGCCGGCGATGCCGACGAACGCCGCCGCGTAGCCCAACTGCTGACCGCCCATGGCCTGGTGGCTGTTGCCGTGAACCTCGGCTCTGATATCGCCAACGCCAGTGCTTCCGCCGATACCGAGGCTGAGATTCCCGAGGCGGTTTCGAACCTCCTTCAAGGCCTGGTTCGGAGCAAGCGGGTTTAATTTTGGTGCTTTGCTTCTAGATTGACACCTCTACCCTGGCGGGCTGGCCGTCGGGGTGGGGGTGTCTTTTTCTTTGGAAAAACAACTCGCCTCGCTCAGACATCTTTTTCCGGCAGAAAAAGATACCCCCACCCCGCCGCCGGCATGCTCCAGTGCCAATTCCTTTTGAAAAACTAATAGAAGCTCAGTTCAACTGCGTGGCGGGCCAGTGATTTGCCCGTGGACGTGGGGCAGGTGCGTATTTTTCTCTAGAAAAAAGATGTCTGAGCGAAGCGAGTTGTTTTTTCGTAAGAAAAATACGCACCTGCCCTGCGGCCCTCCACTAAACCAAAAGACTGCGAATGAATCCCACGCCAATCCATGGCAAAATCCAGCCCCTCTGAGCCAACCGCCGAAACCTACAGGAGCCGAACAAAATGGCCATCAAACACCTGCGCACCGCCTTTGCCAGCCAGTACCAGCCGGGCCAGCCCGCTCGCCTTGTTGCCGGCGAGGCCATGCAGGAGCCCGGTGGCGATTACGAGGCCCTGCACAAGCAGATGAAGCGCCTGTTCAACAGCAAGCCGGGCAAGAAATACGGCCGCTTCTCCGAAGACCTGGGCGAATGCCCGTTCAGCGCCTGGCTAAAAGACTACCTGGAAGACAAACAAAGCTTCAGCGCCCTCACCGACCGCCTTTTCAGCCAATGGCAGGAACTGCTTAACGCCAGCCAGGAAGAATTCGACGGCCACCTGATGCTGGTCCACGAAGCCCTGGCCGATTCCGAAGTGGCCTACCTGCTGATCCTGGAAACCGACAGCGCCATGCGCTTCGACGGCAGCGAACGCCTGGATGCCACCGACATTATCAGCCTGTCCCGCCTGAACCTGGCTGTGCGCATCGAGCTCGACGACTGGCGCGGCGAAAACGGCAGCGAGAACTACCTGACCCTGGTACACGGCCGCGGCACCGGCGAGCCCGGCGACTTGTTCCTTCGCCTGAGCGGCTTCACCAACAACGTGGATGTGGAAAAAGAAACCCTGACCTTCCTCGATGCCGTGGAAGCCTTCGCCAAAAATTCCGAGCCCGAGAAAGCCGGAGAAGTTCGCACCAAGGCCTACGAATTCTGCAAAGACCAGCACGCACTGGGCGAACCGGTGGAAATCGAAGCCCTGTCAGGGTACCTGGATGAAAGCCAGCCCGAACGCTTCAAGGAATTCGCCAGCCAGAACGCCGAGTTGCCCGAAAGTGGCGTGCTGCACCCGGACCACCGCAAGGTCAAGAAACTCGTCCGCATTGCCGGCTCAGGCGGCGGTATGAGCGTGTCATTCTCTTCCGACCTGGTGAACCAGGCGGTCTACTACGACCGCGACAACGACGCGCTGACCATCACCCGCCTGCCTAAGGCTTTGCGGGAGCAGTTGCAGCGGTACCTGGAAACCCGGGAAGACTGATTTTTTCGCCACGGAATCCACGGAAGAACACGGAAAAAAGCAAAAGATAAAAATAAAGACGTATTAGCCACGAAACCCACGAAAGAACACGAAAAACTGATTAAAGATACTAAGGTGTAGTCTTTTGATTTCGTGTTCTTTCGCGGGTTTAGTGGCTAAAAAATCTTTTCATCTTTTCCTTCCGTGTTCTTCCGTGGATTCCGTGGCCAAAAATCTCATTTATCACTATCCATCAGCTTGGGATGCCGCATCTTGCGTACTTCCTGCATCCAGCCCACGCCATCAATCAGATCGCCAGTCTCCGGATCTATCGGCGGATAAGGCAACTTCCGGTCATCGCAGTAGCGTTTCACCGTCGGCTGGCACCAGCGGAACAGCAGCCGCCTATATTCCTCATCCGGCAACCGCCGCTGCTCGAACATACCGGCCAGCTTGCGCTGCCGCTGGGCCTCGGAAAGAATAATCGAACAGGCCGAGGCCACATTCAGCGATTCCACCATACCCATCATCGGAATCACAATATGCTCATCCGCCTGTTCGGAAGTAACCGCATTCACCCCGTCGAGCTCATTACCCATCACGATGGCGCACGGCACGGTGTAGTCCACCTCCCGGAAATCCACCGCCCGGTCTGACAACTGCGCTGCATACAGCTTGTACCCCTGCGCCTTCAGTTCCGTCACCGCGTTATCCGTGGTGGGATGAGTGTGGGTTGTCACCCAATTGTAGCTCCCGCCCGTCGTCTTCCGGAACGCCCGAAAGCCTTCTTTCGGCCACACCACATGCATATTCGCCAACCCGAAGGCATCGCAGGAGCGGATGATGGCCGACAGGTTGCGCGGCTTGTGTACCTGGTCCGTCAGCACCCGGAGGTCGGGTTGGCGGGTGTTCAGGGTCTGTTTGATTCTCGCTAGGCGTTCTGGGGTCATGTTCGTTGTCTGTTCTGGTGTTCGTCGGAAACTATTTAATTTAAAAGCCTGGGGCTGGCGCAGGGTAGGTGGTGCTTTTTCTTCCGGAAAAACAACTCGCTGCGCTCAAACATCTTTTTCCTGCAGAAAAAGCACCACCTACCCCACGCCGATCATTTGATGGCTTGATGAGCCAATGGCTCGCGAATTCAAGAGTTCGATAGAAGGGCTTTGGGGATGCCTTTCCAAAAATTTCGAAGGCCATGGATGGCCTGAGAGAAGCGCACAGGGAACGTGCTCGTAGCGGTTTTTGGAAAGGCATCCCCAAAGCCCTTCCGATTCCCAAGCCCGAGGAAACAAGATCATAGCACAAACCCAAATAAGGAATACCGAGACAACGGTGGTTGAAGTTTAAGCACCCCGTTATACTACGCAGTCCAATTTTTATCAGCGCCCTACACCACCCCGGCGCCAACTCAACAGACTACGTGAGACCCATGGCCAAGAAGCTGTACATCAAAACCCACGGCTGCCAGATGAACGAGTACGACTCTGCCCGCATGGCAGACCTGCTCAAAACCGGCGACCCCGTCGAAATGACCGACACCCCGGATGACGCCGACATCCTGCTGCTGAACACCTGTTCCATCCGCGAAAAAGCCCAGGACAAGGTGTTCCACCAGCTCGGCCGCTGGAAAAAGCTCAAAGCCAAAAAACCGGAGCTTATTATCGGTGTTGGCGGCTGCGTGGCCAGCCAGGAAGGCCAGGCCATTATTGACCGGGCCCCCTATGTCGACATGGTATTCGGCCCGCAGACCCTGCACCGCCTGCCGGATATGATCACCGAAATCCGCACCAAGGGTGACGGCGTCGGTGTGGTCGACGTCAGCTTCCCGGAGATCGAAAAATTCGACAACCTCCCGGACCCCGGCGCCGACGGCCCCTCCGCGTTTGTCTCCATCATGGAAGGCTGCAGCAAATACTGCACCTTCTGCGTGGTGCCCTACACCCGCGGCGAAGAAGTCAGCCGCCCGGTGGATGACGTGATCACCGAAGTCGCCCACCTGGCCGCCCAGGGCGTGCGCGAAGTAAACCTGCTGGGCCAGAACGTCAACGCCTACCGTGGCGAAACCCACGACGGTGACGTGATGGACATGGCTGAACTGGTGGAAGTGATTGCCACCATCGATGGCATTGACCGCATTCGCTACACCACCTCTCATCCGGTTGAGTTCAGTGACTCACTGATCGATGTCTACGAGCGCGTGCCTGAGCTGGTCAGCCACCTGCATCTGCCAGTGCAAAGCGGCTCCGACCGCATCCTGGCGGCAATGAAGCGCGGCCATACGGCCCTTGAATACAAATCCAAGCTGCGCCGTTTACGCAAGATCCGGCCGGACATCAGCTTCTCCTCGGACTTCATCATTGGCTTCCCGGGCGAAACCGACAAAGACTTTGAAGACACCATGAAACTGATCAACGACATCGGCTTTGATATGTCGTTCAGCTTCATTTACAGCGCCCGGCCAGGAACGCCGGCCTCGGATTTGCCGGACGACACCCCGATGGACGTCAAGAAACAGCGCCTGAGCATTCTTCAGGATCGGCTGAACCAGAACGTGATGGACATCAGCCGGAAGATGGTGGGCAACACCGAACGGATTCTGGTTACCGGCCTGTCCAAGAAAGACCCGGGCGAGTACGCTGGCCGTACCGAGAATAATCGCATTGTGAACTTCCGGCACGAAGATCCGGAAGTGGTCGGGCACTTTATTGATGTGGAAATTGTGGAGGCCTACGCGAACTCACTGCGCGGCGTACCGGTAGATTCCGAGCTGCATTGAGCGCGGCCCCGATGAGTTTCCCAAACCAGCTGGAGAAAATTTGAACACCAACGATTCGAGACAATTTGACCTGCACCCGGTAGACCAGCGCCGCCTGGCTACCCTGTGCGGACAGTTTGATGAAAACCTGAAGATGATTGAAAAGCGTCTGCAGGTAAAAGTCGGCCGCCGGGGGCATCATTTCCGGGTGGAGGGGCCCACCGAGAACGTGGCTGCGGCCACCGAGGTTGTTCGCCACCTGTACCGGGAAACCGAGGCCACCGATGACATCTCGCCCGACACGGTACATCTCTATATTCGCGAAACCGGCCTGGAGCGGCTGCCGGACGATGTGCCCTATGACGAGGGCCAGGTCGCCGTCATCAAAACACCGAAACTGACTGCCAAACCCCGTGGGCGGAACCAGCAGAAGTATGTGCACAGTATCCGCAGCCACGACGTCAATTTCGGTATTGGCCCTGCCGGTACCGGTAAAACCTGGCTGGCCGTCGCCTGTGCTGTCGAAGCTCTGAAAGACGAGCAGGTGAAGCGCATTCTGCTGGTGCGGCCAGCGGTGGAAGCCGGCGAGAAACTCGGCTTTCTGCCCGGCGACCTGGCGCAGAAGGTGGACCCCTACCTTCGCCCCCTGTACGACGCCCTCTACGAAATGCTCGGGTTTGACCACGTTACCCGCCTGATCGAAAAAAGCGTGATCGAGATTGCGCCGCTCGCATTCATGCGCGGCCGAACGCTCAACAACTCGTTCATCATTCTCGATGAAAGCCAGAACACCACCCGGGAGCAGATGAAAATGTTCCTCACCCGGATCGGTTTTGGCTCAACGGCGGTTATTACCGGCGACACCACCCAGGTGGATTTGCCCCGTGGGCAGAACTCCGGTCTGATTCATGCCGCCACGGTACTGAGCCAAGTGCCGGGTATCGGCTTTACCCGCTTTGGCGCCAAAGACGTGGTTCGGCATCCGCTGGTACAGCGCATTGTTGAAGCCTACGACGCCCTGGACGACGTGAGCAGCAACAGCCAATGAGCATGCTGACAGTCGACCTGCAGAATGTTTTTGACGGGCCCGGCGTACCGGATAGCGCACAATTCCAGGCCTGGGCTGAAAAAGCCTGGCAAGGAGAGGAAGCCTCCGAGGTGACGATTCGCATCGTCGACGCCGAAGAGGGCCGGGCTCTGAACCATCAGTACCGGGGCAAGGACAAACCCACCAACGTCTTGTCCTTCCCATTTGAAGCGCCACCGGGTATAACAGTGCCATTAGCCGGAGATCTGGTGATCTGTGCGCCGGTTGTTGAAAAAGAAGCGCAGGAACAGCATAAAGAACCCGTGGCCCACTGGGCACATATGGTAGTGCACGGAATGCTGCATCTTCAGGGCTACGACCATATTGAAGACAACGAAGCCGAGGCCATGGAAGCCCTCGAGATCCGGTTGCTGGCGCAGCTCGGATTTAACAACCCTTACCAAGCAGAGGCAACGGAAAAAGACTCATGAGCGACGATCAGTCGAGTCGCAGTCAGGGCAGCAAGTCCTGGCTGGAGCGGTTATCACAGGCCTTTTCCAGCGGGCCTGAGTCCGTCGAGGACGTGCTGGAAATCCTGCGGGATGCCGAGTCCCAGGACATCATTGATGTCGATGCCATGAGCATCATCGAGGGTGCCATGCAGGTGATCGACATGCGGGTGGAGGAGATCATGATCCCCCGTTCCCAGATGATCACCGTAAAAGCAGCGCAGGACCCGAAAGAGTTCCTGCCCGAAGTCATCTCCTCTGCCCACAGCCGCTTTCCGGTGATTGGCGAAAGCCCGGATGAAGTCATTGGCGTTCTGCTGGCCAAAGACCTCCTGCCTCTGGCCATCAACAACGAGCTGGACTGGAACTGCATCCGTGAAATTCTTCGCCCACCCACCTTTGTGCCCGAGAGCAAGCGCCTGAACCAGCTTCTTAAAGAGTTCAAGGAAAACCGCAACCACATGGCGATCGTGGTGGATGAATACGGCGGCACAGCCGGCCTGATCACCATCGAAGACGTGCTGGAGCAGATTGTCGGCGAGATCGAAGACGAACACGACTTCGACGAAGAAACTCACATCAAGGCTCGGGGCGATGGTACCTATGCGGTAAAGGCCGTGACCCCGGTCGATGACTTCAACGAATTTTTCGACACCGAAATGGATAAAGAAGAGTTCGACACCATCGGCGGCCTGGTTCTGAAAGAATTTGGTCACCTGCCCAGACGGGGAGAAACGGTTGAATTCGGCGGCTTGAGGTTTACTATTGCCAACGCCGATAACCGAGTCATCCGTTTGTTGCAGGTAACCCGAAGTGAGCCATGACAACCTTCACCACCCTCTGAACCTCAGCTTTACCAACCACCCCTGGCTGAGCCCGGTGATCCTTCTGATCGCCGGGGCCCTGCAAACGCTGACCTTCTCGCCCTTTTACTTCTGGTGGCTCGGGCCCGTTTCCATCTTCCTGATTCTGCTGGTCACCCTGAACCAGGCCTCGACAAAGCTGTTCCGCGCCGGCTGGTTTGTCGGCCTCGGGTTATTCGGCTCCGGCGTCAGCTGGGTTTACGTCAGCATCAGTGAGCATGGCAACACCTCCGTACCCGTTGCTGTGGCACTGATGGTCCTGTTCATTGCGGGGCTGGCACTGTTCCATGGTCTGGCGTTCTGGTTCTGGGGCAAGCTGGCAAAAGAAAACCTGGTGCGGCGCTTAATCCTGTTCCCGGCTATCTGGGTTCTGGGCGACTGGCTCCGCAACTGGCTGCTGACCGGCTTTCCCTGGCTATACCTGGGCACCGCCCACACCGATGGCGCCCTCGCCGGCCTGGCACCCCTGACCGGCGTGCACGGCATTACCTTCTGGGTTGCCGTTACCGGCGCAGCGGCCTATGCCATCTGGTGGCTGCTACACAACGGTCGCCAGAAAGCGGCCGGCGCCACCGCCGTGGCAGCCCTGCTGCCCTGGCTGATAGCCCCGGCTCTGAACCAGGCAGAATGGACCGAAATCGACGATGAGCCGGTCACTTTCACCGCCATGCAGGGCAATATTGCCCAACAGATCAAGTGGGACCCTGACTTCCTGCGAGATCAGATTGTCACCTACCTGGACATGACCGAAGCGCACTGGCAAAGCGACATCATTCTCTGGCCGGAGACCGCGATCCCCATCACCCAGGATGAAGCCGGAAAGATCATTGATCACATCAACGGTGAGCTTGGCGAGCAGAGCACATTGATTACCGGCATTCCGTGGTACGGCTATAGCGACGACATTGAAGATTTTACCTATCACAACAGCATTATGGCCGTGGGGAATGGCGACGGCATCTACCACAAGCAGAAACTGGTACCGTTTGGTGAGTATGTTCCGCTGGCGGGCCTGTTACGAGGCGTAATCGGTTTCTTTGATCTGCCCATGAGCAACTTCACGCCGGGTCCGGACAATCAGGGGCCGCTGAAGGCCAATGGCATCAAGGTGATGCCCTACATCTGCTATGAAGTAACCTATCCGGACTTCGTTGCCTTCAACGCCCGTAACGCCGGCCTGTTGCTGACCATCAGCAACGACAGCTGGTTCGGCAACTCCATCGGCCCCCTGCAACACTTGCAGATGGCACGTATGCGCGCGCTGGAAACGGGTCGTTACATGATGCGTGGCACCAACAATGGCGTCACGGCCATCATCAATGAAAAAGGCGAAATCACCGAACGCATCCCGCAATTCGAACGCGCGGTGCTCACCGGCGAGGTCTTCACCGCCACCGGCAATACACCCTACATGCAGACCGGCTCATGGCCGGTCCTGACGCTGGCAGTGATTCTGATCGTGTTTGTGCGGGAGAGGGTGATTCCCAAGAACTGAATTTTGGCCACGGAATCCACGGAAGAACACGGAAGGAAAAGATGAAAAGATTTTTTAGCCACTAAACCCACGAAAGAACACGAAATTAAAAGACTACAACTTATTATCTTTAATCAGTTTTTCGTGTTCTTTCGTGGATTTCGTGGCTAATACGTCTTTATTTTTATCTTTTTCTTTTTTCAGTGTTCTTCCGTGGATTCCGTGGCAAAAAATCACTCTTCTTTACGAGGCCAGCGGCTGGTCACGCGCTCGAAGTAGTGGGAGCCACAGGCTTCACACGGGTGCAGGTGGCTGGTTTTGGTGAGGCATACCATGTGGCTGCAGTTCATGCATCGGAACATGCCGGCTGTAGCCACTTCGCCGGAGATGTAGTGGCTGATATCCTGATTCTCCAGTTTCTGGTTCAGCTCAAGGGTATCAACCAGCGTCTGGTCAGCTACTGATAGAAGTCGATCAGCCAGCGTGTGCTCCAGCAATGATATATCCAACTGCAGCCACTCCTTAACACCTTCACCGGTCTCCCCGACAAAGTGCAGAAGATGCTCCAGATCCCGCTGCAGGTAGGCCCCCAGCAGATCCGCCTCTTCCCTGGTCATCTCCTCCAGTTCGTACTCAAACTCAACCGCCCTCTGGACCTCATCCTCCAGTGTTTTTAACGACGTTTCCTGGAACTCATTCAGGCGCGACTGAACGCGCTCCAACATACGGTCATAGGCTTCCAGTGCTTTTCCTGACAGGCGATTTCGTTCTGGTTCGGTCATAGACACTTCCTTCAGTTTGATAATGATGTTCAACAATCGGTGCAAGAGTCAGTGTGTGCCCCCTCTCTCCGAGACACGCTGTGAATACATCCCTGTACGCTTGACTGCAGCATCCATGCTGCAGACAGTCTCGGAGAGAGGGGGCACACACTGCCTCCCATCACTTGGCATCGCCTGCAAACACCTTTCATACAGACAATGCCGGATTTCCATAGACCGGTGTCGGGCATGGCTTTCCAGGACTGTCTGCAGCATGGATGCTGCAGTCAAGCCCCCATGGATGGGTTCACGGCGTGTCCTGGAAAGCCATGCCCGATACCGGTCTGCACAAACATGACCCATTGCGGAGGACATTCCCGATGCCGGCCTATTGCGCAACCACATACCCCAAGCATGGCACAACACAGCAAAATTGGCAGACTACCTGTAAAGCCAAGTGTGCGTTAGAATGTCCGGCCCCTTCGAACATCCTTTTGACCACAGGGTAATTTTGGTAATGGCAGGAATGGACGAGCAATACAACCCACGTGATGTAGAACAGACCGCCCGCGACTTCTGGGAAAGCAACGAAACCTTCAAAGTGAAGGAAGAACCGGGCAAGCCCAAGTACTACTGCTTGTCCATGTTCCCCTACCCCAGCGGCAAGCTGCACATGGGCCACGTTCGCAACTACACCATCGGCGACGTCATCTCCCGCTACCAGCGCATGCAAGGCAAGAACGTCATGCAGCCCATGGGCTGGGACGCTTTCGGCCTGCCCGCCGAAAACGCTGCCATTGCCAACAAGACCGCACCGGCGAAATGGACCCGCGCCAACATCGACTACATGAAAAAGCAGCTCAAGCAGCTGGGCTTCGGTTACGACTGGAGCCGGGAGATGGCAACGTGTGACCAGGATTATTATCGCTGGGAGCAGTGGTTCTTCGCCCGCCTGTACGAAAAAGGCCTGGTGTACAAGAAAATGTCCACCGTCAACTGGGACCCGGTTGACCAGACCGTTCTGGCCAACGAACAGGTGGTCGACGGCCGTGGCTGGCGCTCCGGTGCCCTGGTTGAACAGAAAAAGATTCCCCAGTGGTTTATCCGCATTACCGAATACGCTGACGAACTGCTCAAAGACCTGGACGATCTGGAAGGCTGGCCCGAGCAGGTCAAGACCATGCAGCGCAACTGGATCGGCAAGTCTGAAGGCACCGAACTGACCTTCCCGCTGAAAGATCGCGATGAAGGCCTGACCGTGTACACCACCCGCCCGGATACCCTGATGGGCGTGAGCTACATGGCCGTGGCCGCCGAACATCCGCTGGCGAAAGAAGCCGCCGAACGGCACCTGGATGTGGCCGAGTTTGCAGAAGAGTGCAATACCAGCAAGGTGGCGGAAGCCGAACTGGCCACGATGGAAAAGAAAGGCATCGACACCGGCTTCAAGGCCATTCATCCGCTGACCCAGGAAGAAGTGCCGGTCTGGATCGCCAACTTTGTGCTGATGGAATACGGCACCGGCGCGCTGATGGCCGTGCCTGGTCACGACGAGCGCGACCACGAATTTGCCGCCAAGTATCACCTCCCCATTAAACAGGTTATCGCTGCTGACGACGGTCGCGAAATCGATGTCCAGGAAAAAGCCTTCACCGAGAAAGGCGTGCTGGTATCTTCCGGCAAGTACAGCGGCCTGACCAGTGATGAAGCCTTCGACGAGATTGCCCAATACCTGGAAGACAACAACATCGGCAAGCGCACGGTGAACTACCGCCTGCGTGACTGGGGTGTGTCTCGCCAGCGCTATTGGGGCGCCCCGATTCCGATGATGACCCTGGAAGATGGTACCGAAATGCCGGTACCGGACGACCAGTTGCCGGTTCGCCTGCCTGAAGACGTGGAAATGGACGGCGTACAGTCGCCCATCAAGGCCGATCCGGAGTGGTGTAAAACCGAGTACAACGGCCAACCGGCCACCCTGGAAACTGATACCTTCGATACCTTCATGGAGTCGTCCTGGTACTACGCCCGGTTCTGCAGCCCCAACTACGACAAGGGCATGCTGGACCCGGCTGCAGCCAACTACTGGCTGCCGGTTGATCAGTACATCGGTGGTATTGAACACGCCATTCTGCACCTGCTGTACGCCCGGTTCTTCCACAAGTTGCTGCGGGATGTAGGGCTGGTAGACAGCTCCGAGCCGTTCAAGCGTCTGCTGACCCAGGGCATGGTGCTGGCCGAGACTTATTACCGTAACGAAGACAACGGCGGCAAGACCTGGTTCAACCCGGCGGATGTCACTGTGGAAAGGGACAACAAGGGCCAGGTGGTTCGCGCCCTGCTGAAATCAGACGGCCAGCCGGTGGAAATTGGCGGCGTCACCAAGATGTCCAAATCCAAGAACAACGGCATTGATCCGCAATCCATCATCGACGAGTTCGGTGCTGACACGGTTCGCCTGTTCATGATGTTCGCCGCGCCCCCGGAGCAGTCTCTGGAGTGGTCCGACAGCGGCGTTGAAGGCGCCCACCGTTTTCTCAAGCGCCTGTGGCGCATGGTGAACGAGCATGCCGCCAATGGCGATGTTCCGTCACTGGATGCTGAAAGCCTCAGTGCTGACCAGAAAGCGCTGCGCCTCAAGACCCATGAGACCATTGCCAAGGTCAGTGACGACATCAGTCGCCGCCTGACGTTCAACACCTCCATCGCGGCGGTCATGGAGCTGCTGAACGAGGTCGGCAAACTGGGTGATGACGCGCCTCAAAGCCGCGCCGTTCGTCAGGAAGCACTGGAAACCGCCGTACTGGTTCTGGCGCCGATCGTGCCGCACATCTGCCATCAGCTCTGGCAGACCCTTGGCCATGAAGAGCCGGTGGTGGAAGCCTCCTGGCCGGAAGCCGACAAAAAGGCCATGGTACGCAGTGAGATCACCGTGGTACTGCAGGTGAACGGCAAGGTTCGGGCGAAAGCGGATGTGCCGGCCGATATTGCCAAAGACGAGCTGGAAAAACTGGCCCTGGAAAACGAGAACGTGCAACGCTTTACCGAAGACAAGACCGTTCGTAAGGTGATTGTCGTGCCCGGTAAACTGGTTAACGTGGTAGCGAACTGAGATGACTATGCGCCCTGCCCTGAAAACCCTGTTTCCGAAAGCCGCCACGCTCATGCTGGCAGCTGTTATTGCCGGCTGCGGTTTTCAGCTGCGGGGCACCTCCCCTGTACCGGCGGCGCTGCAGCCACTGGCTGTCGACTGCCCGGAGTCACTTCCCGGCGACTTCTGCAATTCGGTACGCCAACAGCTGAACCTGGGTGGCGTTGAGCTGGTCAGTGAGGCCAATGCGGATTACGTCCTGCACCTGCGAAACTACGAGCAGGACCGCCGCGCCTCGGCCATCACTTCCCGCGCCGTTGCCGCCGAATACATTCTGCGCCACTCGGTGACGGTAGAGCTGTTAACTTCTGACCGTGTCCCGCTGATTGCAGAAACAGACCTGAGTGCCAGCGAAACCTACCGCTATGACGAGGACAACGTTCTCGCCAAACAGCGCGAAGAAGACACCCTGCGACAACAGCTGGGTGACCGGCTGGCACAACAGGTGATTTTCCGCCTGGCACCGATGAGCCAGGAGCGGATTGACGCCGCCATCCAGGAGCATGCGGACAGTCAGGAAAACGCCGAAGAACAATGAAAACCCGGCCGGATCAGCTTCCCCAGTCACTGAAGAAAGCCCTGGCGCCCGTATACCTGGTGTCCGGTGATGAGCCCCTGCTGGTTCAGGAGTGCTGCGACCAGATCCGCGCAACCGCCCGCGAGGCCGGTTACCAGGACCGGCTGACCTTCCACGCCGACAATCAACTCGACTGGAACAGCGTAGCCGATGAGTGCAACGCCATGTCGCTGTTCGCGGACAAACGCCGAATCGAAATCCACCTGCCCACCGGTAAGCTCGGCGATGGCCGTAAGGTACTGGAGCAGGTTCTGCAGGCCCCTCCGGAAGACGTCATCCTGCTGCTGATCAGCGCCAAGCTGGATGCCGCTGAAACCAAGCGCAAGTGGTACAAGGAACTCCAGGGCACTGGCGTACACGTACCGGTCTGGCCGATAGATCCGGAAAAGTTTTCCGGCTGGCTACAGCAAAGGGCCAGCCATCAGGGGTTACAGCTTACCCGCGGCGCCTTGATGATTCTGGCGGAACGTCTGGAAGGCAACCTGCTGGCCGCCAGCCAGGAGCTGGATCGCCTGTCGCTTCTGAGCGTCAGTAAAACCATCGACGAGGAAACCGTGGAACAGGCAGTTCAGGACAGCGCTCGCTTCAGCGGGTTCGAACTGGTCACTGAATTACTGTCCGGCAAAGCCGCTCACGCCGGCAAGATGATCGGCATACTGCAACTGGAAGGCGAAAACCCGCTTGGGCTGTTGAGTGTACTGGTGCGCGATCTGCATCTGGT
>JAVLAV010000239.1:0-542 GCA_031580735.1 Marinobacter sp. | reverse complement strand
CAAGTATTGGAATGACAGGGGTGCCCCTGAACGAGTTGATCAAATAATCGTTGAACTTGATGCTGGCCAGATGGAGCAACCGGTGTAGATGGAGTCCGGGATTAAGGTACTGAAGCCAGAGAGTGGGAACAATCGTTCGCCGGGCAAGAGCGATCATCGACCACCTGACTGGCGAATGTCAAGTGCGGCGACCAAATTAACGCCAATTTGATGACATGTCAGTGTTTAGGAGCCAGAGCCCTCCCTCTGAAGAGTTACTCCTCTTCCAATCATCATCCGTCCTGAGGATACTGACGAATAAAGATCTACGATAACTTTGCGGAGCCTAATCCATGAGCAGCGAACTCACCGGCGAACTGAAGCCACTGAACATTGCCCTTCTGACCGTGTCTGATAGCCGGGGCCCAAATGAAGATACCTCCGGCCAATTCCTTGAAGACAGCATCCTTGAGGCCGGTCACAACCTGACAGCCAGACGCCTGCTGCCGGATGACGTGTATCTGGTTCGGGCTCTGATCTCGGGCTGGATTGCTGATCCGCAG
>JAVLAV010000238.1:0-543 GCA_031580735.1 Marinobacter sp. | reverse complement strand
GTGGCAACCGGGTTACCCGGGGCGCGATTCTTGACTGGTTGAAGGGCTATGAAGAAGTATTCTGCGCATTCGATTATGATGCGGGTGGTCTGCAAATGTTCTCGACGATCGCAGCCTCGCTCGGTGACAAAGCCACATTTGTTCAGCCGCCCGACTGGCAACCATGGCTGGGCCGGTTCCGAAATATACCAGACACCACCGAACGATTCACAAGGGCGATTTCGTTGGCAGAGGGGCTTGGTTTTGTGCCCCTGGCAGAGGCGTTTCGAGCTACCGGCAAATTCATGGAACAGGAGATGATTCTGGATGAGTGACTCCCAGGGGAGCCCAGGCAATTTCAACTTTGGTATTCGCCGTCTTGTGTTGGTGGATTCCGCCGGCTTCTGTTACGTGGAAATTCCGGTGGACAACCACGGCCTGATCCTCGGCCCCGGCAATCTGGGTAAGTCCAGCCTGCTGAATTCCCTGCGTCTGTTTCTGCTGCCGGAAAACAACTTCAAGAACAGCCGCAAGAAATTCGCTTTCCGTAATGCCAGCGCCGGC
>JAVLAV010000237.1:0-545 GCA_031580735.1 Marinobacter sp. | reverse complement strand
CCGCATGTGTTTGCTTTTCCTACTTTTTCACTCGACGGTCGTGTTGGCATCATCTCTGCAGTATTTACAGTGACACGCAGGTACTCACGAAAATCAAACGGGTGCCCTACTTAAAAAGCTGAGAAATGGGTGACTAGGGTTCCGGTCCACGCAGTGGACGACTGGTCCGAGAGTTGCCGACCTCTTCCAAGGGGTTACACGGCGGGACAAAAGCCCGGGAGACCGATCGTGAGCTCCTGCGTTGTATCCGTGAAACCTTGAGGAGAGACCCCATGCCCGTTTTCAAGCGTCCCCTACGCACCCATCTAGTCGCCGCGACCCTTTCAGTGATGACGGCGGCCGGCATCAGCTCGGCCCCCGTCATGGCCGAGGAAAAAGATCAATTCCAAATTGCCTGGAGCATCTACGTCGGCTGGATGCCTTGGGGCTATGGCGAGGCCGAAGGCATCGTCGACAAGTGGGCCGACAAGTACGACATCGAAATTGACGTGGTGCAGATCAACGACTACATCGAGTCGATCAACCTCTACACCGCCGGCTCCTAC
>JAVLAV010000236.1:0-546 GCA_031580735.1 Marinobacter sp. | reverse complement strand
TCTGAGTATTTTTAGTTTTCCCTCCAAAATTGACCCCCCCTCCCTCCTCTGCCCTCAGAAATGGGGGAACGAAGGGCCTCTGAGCCTTCCCCTTGAGGCAGATCCCGTTTATTTTCGATTCTGAGTATTTTTGGTTTTCCCTCCAAAATTGACCCCTCCCTCTCCTGCCCTCAGAAATGGAGGAACGAAGGACCTCTGAGCCTTGCCCATGAGACAGATCCCGTTTATTTTCGATTCTGAGTATTTTTGGTTTTCCCTCCAAAATTGACCCCTCTCCTGCCCTCAGAAATGGGGGAACGAAGGGCCTCTGAGCCTTGCCCTTGAGGCAGATCCCATTTATTTTCGATTCTGAGTATTTTTGGTTTTCCCTCCAAAATTGACCCTCCCCCTCCCCTGCCCTCAGAAATTGGGGAACGAAGGGCCTCTGAGCCTTCCCCTTGAGGCAGATCCCATTTATTTTCGATTCTGAGTATTTTTGGTTTTCCCTCCAAAATTGACGCATCGGAGAGGTAAAGCTAGGTCAAGTCACAATGTCATTCTATCGTC
>JAVLAV010000235.1:0-548 GCA_031580735.1 Marinobacter sp. | reverse complement strand
GCTTGCTCTTTGTTTTGTCCTGCCATTGGCGCTTTGGGGTGGCCTGGAGTGGCCGGCGTCTGCCTTCGTAGCCATGGCTGTATTCCTGGTGCTGGCCGGATCTCGGTAATTGCCTATACGCGTTTGGCGGTATCTCCCTTAGCTTCGTCCGATGTCCTTCGCTTCCTATTCTTACCAGATACAGTCGCATAAAGTCCGCCAGGAGTTTGTGCGGCTTTTTCCCATCTCTCTTTTTGTGGTGGCGTTCGGTGCTGCCTTTGGACTCGCTGCTACCCAGAAAGGGTTGCTCCCGCTGGAAGCGTTGCTGATGAGCACCGCTGTGTTTGCCGGCGCCTCGCAGTTTGCCGCGACCGACATGTGGGGCAGCGAAGTCTCGGTCCTGCCATTGATTGCCGTTGTGTTTGCTATCAATTCCCGGCACCTGCTCATGGGCGCGTCCTTGTACCCGATGCTGAAAGATGTTTCCCCGGGCAAACGATACGGTCTGCTGTTGTTGCTGACGGATGCGAACTGGGCGGTATCGGCTCAGGACTACCAGAATGGCAACC
>JAVLAV010000234.1:0-549 GCA_031580735.1 Marinobacter sp. | reverse complement strand
ACCTTCACCAGCACCGGGTCTCAAAAATCGAACGCGGGAGTCGGTGGCTGTTGAGTTTTGCGTTGACCCGAAGCTGATACCCGAATTCTTGCTCTGGCTAAGTCAGAAGCCCATAAGGCCGCTCCAGCGCGGCACGCACCTCACCAATAGAAAACACCCTGACAAACTCCGCAAATCTTTGCCCCTCGAACCACAACTGAACAACAGGCAGAGAAAAGATCCCGCGGGCCGCACACAGTGGGCCCGCAGTTGCATGGCAATCGATATAAGCCGTGACCAGCCGCGTGAATTCCTCGCTGGCAAGCTTTTCCAGCTGGGGCTTGATGGCCTGACAGACGCCGCAGTTTACTCCGCCATACAGCAGTAGCACCGCAGGGCAGGACTGCAGCAATTCCGACAAGGCCTCTTCCGAGCAGATGCTTTGCATGCCTCAGTGATGCCTGCCCGGTCCATGGGCGTGGCCGTGGGCCAGCTCTTCCCCATCGGCATCGCGTACTTCAATGATTTCGACATCGAAAGTCAGGGTCCGACCTGCCATCGGATGGTTGG
>JAVLAV010000233.1:0-549 GCA_031580735.1 Marinobacter sp. | reverse complement strand
GGGTATGGGCATTACGCGGCCCCGCAGGCGAGGCCTCGGAAAACAGGGAAGATCACTCGTGACCGCTGTCACTATTGTGAGAGGAGACCAGGCTCGCACCGCAGGCAGTTTTGTGGCCATGCAGAGCGACAGGTTTGCCATTGATCGTCATGGTCGGGTGGCCTTCCACGATAACAGTCGTGCCACCGTGTCCGTCTTTGGGGCAGGTGACCTGGTCACCCACGCAGGCAGCGGGTTTACCGTCAATCAGATAATTGCTTTGTGCGGAAATAACTTTGCCGCCATGGTTTGTGGCGTCACCGAGTACAACGATTCCTTTCATCGGTCTGGTCTTCCTGACAAGGGTGAGAGGGTAAGCCCCGAGGGTGGGGCCGTTCAAGGACATTAATCTAGCAACCGCCCATTATGGGAGCAAGTGTCCGTCGGGATAAAAAGGAACTTTCAAATGGCTGAGACCGTACTCGACAATTTACTCAACACCTTCAACACTCCGCTGTCCCAGTCCCGCCGACTGCTGACACTGGAAATCGCCGGGGCGCCCCTGCTGCC
>JAVLAV010000232.1:0-551 GCA_031580735.1 Marinobacter sp. | reverse complement strand
CATCGGTTATGTTGAAAAGATGTGCATCGATAACACTTGTGAGCGTGGCGGTAAAAACACCTTCAGTGAAACTGAATCACTGACGGTGGTTGATCTCGCCGGCAGCTACGCGCTGACCAGCAATGCCCGTGTCTTTGCCAAAGTAGCCAACGTGTTTGACGACCAGAAGATTGTCTCCCGCTCCCCGGATGGTGCACGTCCCAACGCACCCCGCACAGGTTACCTGGGGCTGAGCCTGGACTTCTAAAAAGACTCTGCGTTTTTCAAATCGTTAACTCGAAAACCTTTAACCCGGCCACTGGCCGGGTTTTTTATTTCATCAAGACTATAAAGAGCCCCCAAAGAAAGGTAGATTACCTTTCTTTCTATAATTCTAAATTTCAAATGATCTCGTATGCCTGAAGCGATCTGGATTACCTTTGCTTTTGTCCTGGGCCTGGGGGTGAAAACCGTCGGGCTCCCGCCGCTGGTTGGTTACCTGGCCGCGGGGTTTGTTCTTAGTGGCTTGTCGTCCTACACCAGCCTGGCCGTTGAGCAAACAGGAGTGCTTG
>JAVLAV010000231.1:0-555 GCA_031580735.1 Marinobacter sp. | reverse complement strand
GCGCCAGGATGATGGTCAGTGCCGCGAGCGGATACACTCCCAGAAACAGGCTCTGGACTGGTTTTCTGAGATTGAGGCCCAATAAAAGGAAGACGATCAGCCACGAGATCAGTAGTGAACTCTTGAAAAAGCTGAGGTCAAAGCCGCCGCCCAAGTAGACTGTCTGGGCGATCAGCAGGCCATGGCTGGTAAGGGCCAGGATTCCGATCAGGGTGGTGATGGCGAGGTTGCTTTGCACCCGTCCACGGAAATGGAGCGCCTGCAGCGCGGTACCAACGCTGTATAAAAAGAGAGAGGTGACCGCGAGAATCAGCGTTCCCATGACTTCCTTATTACTACTCTACTGGCTGGATAAGCGGCTGTTTGTCAGCCGATTTGACCGAGTTGGTCGTTTCAGGGCGATAGTCTGGTTATAATGTCGCGATTATGCAACAGGAATCAAGGAACCTGATCGGGTTCCTGTGGTTTATGCACTCAATTAATCCGGGTATGGAAGAGCAACATGTTTGAAAACCTCCAGGACCGACTTTCCGGCAGCCTGCGCAAGATTTCAGG
>JAVLAV010000230.1:0-555 GCA_031580735.1 Marinobacter sp. | reverse complement strand
GGCTATCGGCCCACAGGCTCGATATTGTTCTATCCAATCAGCCAGTGAGGGGGAGTGAGCAGAACCCGTGGCGGTCGCGGCTGATTGCGCGCCAGCCAGTCAGCATAATCGGCCCGCCCGGTGCGGACAGCGTTACCGGCTTTCCGGACTTTCTGACTGGCAAGCACCTCATCGTCCCCGGCCCGGAGAGCAACATTCGCCAGGGATTCGACCAGCTCTGCGAATACCATAAAATCTATCCGTCCATATCGGCCGAAGTTGACGATATGGCCATGATGCGGCTGCTCACCAGGGACAGCGGATACTACGCAGTATTGCCACCAGTGGTGGTCCGTGACGAGCTGAAATCCGGCGCCCTGAAGGATTACGGAGCTTTACCCGGAATCTTCGAGGAATTCTACGCCCTCACGATACGGCGCCAATTCGAGAAACCTGCTCTGCAGGAAATACTGTCACAGCCGGCCGAGAATTTTCTGACCAGGCCTGTCATTGATCATTCTGACTAACCGGGCTGTCCGAAAAAGTCATCCATTGCAGCGTGACAGGCCCGTATAC
>JAVLAV010000022.1:0-35451 GCA_031580735.1 Marinobacter sp. | reverse complement strand
AGCGATCGGCACAGCGCTGACGCATTTCTTCTTCCAGGTCCGGCTGGCTCAGGTGACCGCCATACAGAATGGCCGCAGAAAGCGGTGTACGTATCTGGTGAGCCAGAGAGGCGACCATTTTGCCCATGGCGGAAAGGCGCTGGGCGTGAGCCAACTGAGACTGAAGCTGACGGGTCTCGGTGAGATCGGTCAGCAAAATCAGCTGGCCCGGCTGGTTTTCCATAGTACGAATTTCGATACTGACCCGACGGCCGTCCTTCAGGGAAACCTCGTGACCATCATCACGACGCGGCGCAAAGCAGCGGCGGATAACATCCACCCAACGCTCGCCATCCAAGGGCTCGCCCAGCAGAGCAACCGCCGCAGGATTGCACTGAGACACCGCACCATGCTTGTCCAGCACCACAACGCCGGCAGGCAGGGCCTTGAGCAGTGTGGACAGCTGATCCGCCAGCTGCTCTTTCTCTTCCAGTTCCTGTTGGCGCTGCAGGGACTCGTGGTTGAGCTCGCCAGACAGCTGGTTAACGCGGGATTCTAGCGTGCGGTAGGAATCGGTAATTTGCCGGGACATCCGGTTGAAAAGATCCAGAGCAGAATCCACCGCCTCATCTTCCTGTTCAGGAAACAGCGCTGTCACCTTGTCATTCACATCCGCAGCAGCGTTGGGATCTGCCGTGGTGTACCCGGGTTCCAAGACAAATTGTGCCTGACTCATAACTTTCTCCCTGAACCGGCCCGGCATGGGCCAGAGCAATCGGATGTATCGTTACGAGCAGATAAGCGATAACCGTGCCAGGTAGATTTTTTCTTTATTTTTCAACAGGAAAGGGATTCGAAGAAATGGGGAATGACGGTTTTCTGTCGATTCTGGAAGGAGCGCGGCGCCAGAGGTTACAAACCTTTGACGCCGACTTGAAAGCGGAAATCAGACCTCTTCAGATTCCTCTCGAAGGCCGTATTTGCGCACCTTTTCCACAAGAGTGGTACGGCGAATACAGAGCTTTTCAGCCGCCCGGGCAACCACACCACCGGCTTCATCCAGCGCCTGCTGAATAAGTTGCTTTTCCAGGCTGGAAAGATAGTCTTTAAGGTCGAGACCATTGACCGGCAGCAAGGCCGGCGCATCCAGACCCACCAGACCCGTCGCTGCCGAAGGCAGTCCCACGTGCTCTTCCGGTTGCGGAGTCTCGTCGTAGTCGTCCACGTAACGGAACTTCTTCGGCAGTTCCTGTACGCCGATGACACCATAGGGGTGCATAATCGCCAGACGTTCCACCAGATTGGCCAGTTCCCGGACGTTACCCGGCCAGTCATGCTGGCACAGACTCATGATAGCGGCGGAATTCAAACGCAAAGACCCGCGTTTTTCTTTCTCCATGCGTGCAATCAACTCGTTGATCAACAGCGGCAGATCTTCTGCCCGCTCGCGCAACGCCGGCATTTCGATCGGGAACACATTGAGGCGATAGTAAAGATCTTCCCGGAAATCACCGGCTTCGATCATGTCTTCAAGGTTTTTGTGGGTGGCCGCAATCACCCGCACATCGGCAGTCTGCGTGCGGTTACTGCCGACTTTCTCGAATGTGCGTTCCTGCAGTACACGCAGGATTTTGACCTGCATGTTCAGAGGCATATCACCAATCTCGTCGAGAAACAGCGTGCCGCCTTCCGCCAGTTCAAAACGCCCTACCCTTGCGGTAATGGCACCGGTGAACGCGCCTTTCTCGTGGCCGAACAACTCACTTTCCAGCAGTTCAGCCGGGATAGCCCCACAATTAACCGGGACAAACGGCTTTTCCCGACGGGAGGAATGGTAATGAAGGTTGCGTGCAACCACTTCCTTACCCGTACCAGACTCTCCAGTGATCAGCACACTGACGTCTTTGTCCGCCACCTGTTGCATAAGCTGGCGAACCTGCTGAACCCTTCTGCTGGTACCTACCAGGCTCCGGAACAGCTGCACCCCCCGCTGCTGTCCGCGCTCGCGGTTACGACTGAACTGTTCTCGAAACAGCTGGGCCCGATAGAAAGAATCCACGAATTTGGTGTAATTGAGCGGCCACTCCATACGGGCAATGATCCTGGCCTTGCACTCTTCGGCCAGTCCATCAAGCCGGGGATCACCCACAAGCAGGATAGGCAGCCCCTTCGCCGCCTTGCATACCTGCTCGACCGCTGAAACCGCGTCGGCATCCTCGCCATTAACAACCGCTACCACCGCAGTTTCTTTGGCACTATCATCCGCAAGCGCTTCTCTGGCTTCGTCACCGGACAATACCTGCTCTTCTCCAACGAACTCCAGTATCGTGACCAGGTCACGACTTCTGCCTTCGTCGCCGCTCAGCACCAGCACCGTGTTAGTTTCTGACATTCACAGACTTCTCTGTCGGGGGGATTTGTGCCGTATTTAAGACTGTACCGCTTCCGGAGTCAATTTTATGACACTGTTTTCTTCATGGTTATTTCGGGCGACCAGAAGAAACATTCTGATAAGCCCTCGCTGCACTGCGATTCTGACTGACGCCCTGCAATGACTCCCGGGCTTCTTCACGGGCTTTCACGGCCGCTTTATCAGCCGCCTCAACAAATTCATTTAATGCTTCCAGGCGCTCACGAACCTCCGCCGGATCCATCTCTTTATTCTCCAATGCCACCATCAAAGGTTCAACGGCCGGTTTGATCCTGCCATTGAGCTCAACCAGCGCATCCCAGTCCTCAGCCTCCAGGGCCGCATCCAGTTCCGCCTTGAGGTTATCGAGTTGCTCCAGCAGCGCTTGTGAATCTGCCATGGTCGTCTCCTGCCTGTGGTTGGCGCACAAAAACTTTCTCAGTGAATCATACGTGATTGCCGTGACCACCAGAAGAGTCGGTACCTGCCAGATTTGCCGGGTCCAGGGCCTGGCGCACTGGCTGCCTCATTTCTTGAGTGAAGGCACGAGGACGGGAAGAATTGCACACATAAAATTGATATACTGGCTGGCTCGATCTGAAAGGGTTAACCCACGCTTCCATCGCATTGGCGGGTATTCCATGGCATCACAGTGGTATTCAGTGGTATCGCAAAAACTTTACCTGGCGAGGGTACTGCTGGCCCAGCTCGAGCAGGCCGAAGATAACGCTCAGAGAAATAACCAATCACCGGCTGTGGTTAAACAGGCTTTGGCCCAGGCAGCTGCTGAAATGCTGATACGTGCCAGGCATGGGCTGCTGATTATGGTCGCCCGGTGTTATCAGCAGAAAAACGCCTCTCCGCAGTCAGTGTCTGAACTGAAAACGCTTTTGGGTTATGAGGTTCCGGATGTGGCCGCCCTGGAGCAACTCGCAGCCGATCCCACCAGCTGGTGGAGCCATCTGGCGCAGTTGAACAAAACACTGGGAGAACCGGCGCCACCCCGCAAAACCGCGGCGGCGGAGAATATCATTGCTGTTGCGGCTGAAGACGAAGCCGATTTTTCAGCATCGGCACTGGAGAAAACCCGAGCAGCCATGGCACGGTTTGTCCAGGAGCTGGAAGAGCAACATAGCGAATGGTAACGCCAGTAGCGCGGACAAAGACAACAGAATTCACCCAACATCCAATCAGGATAGAGGTTTAACGAATGTCTCCATCTTTTTTTGAAATCATACAACTCGCCAATGGCGACTATGCCCTGCGTCGGGCTGATGACGACGAGTCAGCGCCGCTGGTACGTATCTCCTTTTCACAGGAGGCCCGGGACATGATGGAAGACCGGGACATGAACATTGCCAAGGCCATGATTGCAGCCGGCATTGAAGCCGCTGGCGATATCAGTCACGACATTGACTGGGAAGAAGACGACGCCGACTTTACTGAAACCCACGCCAGCCATACTCTGCACTGAGCAATATTATCTGTGGCGCAGTATCACACCGTGACTGCGACCATCCACTGAGGCTTTCTGAAGGGACTCGAAAGCCTTGCGACCCAGCTTGCCAGTCCACAAAACCACCGCGTGACAGGTTCCGGCCCCGAGTGCCCTTTCAGCAAGTTGCAAAGCCGAATAATCCGGGGACGAACGCAGTACCAGAATTTCAGTAGCCACAATGCCGTGCATTTTCTGCCACTTCGCCACCAACCCCTGGGGCGGATCAATCCAGGCCAGCCAACGCTTCTCCTGATTCAGTTGGGTGAGCATAGGCAGCAATAGCTGAAAGCTTTCCACCTGTCCTTCCGGAAGAATAATTTCTGTGACATTGCCACAAAAACCTTCTTTTTTGCCCGGAACCGAATCAGAAACAGGGGCCGGCACCGAAACGGCAGGATGAAAGGCTGTGTTCTGATTGAAGCTTAACTGTTCCATAAATCACCTACCTGCATCACAAACTCTGAACGCCAGCCTTCAGTGAAGGTCTGACCGCCGGATCACACCAACGCCAAGGCCTTCGATAAACAGCTCCTGCTCGGTAAGATCCACTTCAATCGGGGCGAACTCTTCATTTTCTGCAATCAACCAGACTCTGGAGCCTTCACGGCGAAAGCGTTTGACCGTCACTTCCTCACCAATTCTGGCGACCACCACCTGGCCATTCTGAACGTCCTGGGTGGAGTGCACCGCCAGCAGATCACCATCGAGAATACCGATGTCTTTCATGCTCATGCCCCGCACGGTAAGCAGATAATCAGCCGATGGCGAAAAGAACTCGGGCCGCAACGTACAATGATCTTCAATATGCTCCTGGGCCAGAATCGGGCTACCTGCTGCCACCTGGCCAATCACCGGCAACCCGAGATCGGGCTCGGCCTCGGGCAAACGAATGCCTCGGCTGGCACCTGGTACCATTTCAATCGCGCCCTTTCTGGCAAGCGCGCGCAAATGTTCCTCGGCCGCGTTGGCAGAGCGAAAACCCAACTCTGCAGCGATTTCTGCACGGGTTGGGGGGTAGCCGGTTTCGTCAACATACCGGCGGATAATATCGAGCACCTGAGATTGCCTGGCAGTCAGCTTCATGTGTTTGCTCCGGAATTCTATTCCTGGTTTTATATACAGTGAATTGACTATATACAGTGTTTTATCCAGTGTAAAGTTTGCGTGGCATTTTCTTTCCCTGCTTTACAGGGCGACTCTATGGGTGTGATATGGTGCGGACAAATGATCTAACGGAAACGCCCCCTATAATGAATACATCCAACCGCTGCAAGATGCCGGAAGTACTGCGGACTGTGGAAGACAAAGAACGAAGAGTCGGCGTTGAAATCGAGCTGTCGGGACTTGGGTACAATGCCCTGGTTACACACACAGCCGGGCTACTGGGAGGCGAGGCAGAACTGACCTCACGCTACGTTACGCAGATAAAAACCGACGACGGCGCTTTTCTGGTGGAACTGGACGCCGACCCTATCAAGGAACTCGACCTTGACGATCAGCGGATGCCACAGTCGATCCGGGATCTGAGTAACCATGCCATGACCATGATCGACTCGGCAGCGGAAAAAGTCGTGCCACTGGAAATCATCGGGCCGCCCCTGCCCTTGTCCCGGCTCGAAATGATAGAAAAGCTGGTGGACGAGCTTCGCTCAGCCGGCGCGCGGGGAAGCCGTGAAGCCATTTACTTTGCCTTTGGTCTTCAATTGAATCCCGAGCTGCCAGATCTTGAAGCCGGCACAATCCTGCGTTACTTAAGGGCCTTTGCAGCCCTGTATGACTGGCTTCGAACCCGGCACCAGATCGATCTGAGCCGTAAGTTCACCACGTACATAGAGCCCTGGAGCAGCCGATATGTTCAGATATTGATGGCTGACGACTACGCGCCCGACCTGCCCACGCTGATGGCTGATTATCTGCACCATAACCCCACCCGGAATCGTGCACTGGATCTGTTGCCTCTCTTCGCGCACCTGGACAACTCGCTTCTGGAAACCTATGTGCGTGATCCGCGAATCAAAAGCCGGCCAACCTTGCACTACCGGCTGCCGGACTGTGACATTGATAACCCCTTGTGGCATTTTTCATCGGTATGGAATGACTGGGTGGTGGTGGATGATCTGGCCAACAATCCCCAAGACCTGGAAGCTCTGCGCCGTTACTACCATGAAGCCCGGAAGCTCAATTTCCACAATCTGACCCATTCCTGGCAGGAAAGCTCCGCCCAATGGCTGAGCCAGCACGGCTATGTCTGAATTCTCTGATATTCCGGAAAACCCCGGCCTTACCATCGGCATCAGCGGCCCCAAACGCTTCGGTAGCGCCCAGAGGCTGATCAACCTGGGCCTGCGCCTACAGGGCGCGAGAACCCACTATATCCGGCCCGGCAGCCGGATAGATGTAACGCTGCTGGACGGCCTTGTGCTGTCCGGTGGCACTCACGTGCACCCGGAAAGATACGGACAGGAGCCCCAGGTTACCGCCACCTATGACCGGAAACGGGACACCACCGATTATCAGCTACTGCAACAAGCAGAAGAACTGGACATTCCGGTACTCGGCATTTGCCGGGGCGCACAGTTTATCAACGTGTTTCATGGCGGATCTCTGTGTCAGAACGTGACGCCGCTACGTAACAAAACCCGGCACAGGCCGCTTTTACTGCCTTTACAGACGGTTCAACTGGTTCAGGACAGTCGCATTGGTCGGCTGATGCACCATACCGTCATTGGCGCCAACCGAATTCACAGCCAGGCCATCAAACGCCTGGGCCGGAATCTTCGGGTAACCGCGCTGGACAATGATCTGTTCGTGCAGGCCATCGAAAATACCGGCCAGCAATGGCTGATGGGCATACAATGGCATCCGGAATACCTGCTTTATCACGCGGGCCATCGGCGTATTTTCAGCCACTTCGTGCATGCCGCCCGGGCCCGGAAGCTGGAACGTCTGAACAAACGAAATGGACCTGTTACCCAGGAAGGAGAATAGCCATGAAAAATACCCCTAGAGCTCTGGCGCTGACTGTCGGTGTCCTGACCGGTGCGCTGCTGCCCATGGCTGCAACGGCAGGCGAGGTCACCCTGAATGGTGAGGGCAGTGTGCGCTATACGCCAGACAGCGCCCGACTGCAATTTACCGCCAACGCAGAACACGCATTATCGGAGAAAGCCACACAGCAGGTGGCGGATGCCATGCGTGACTGGCGCACGGCCATTAAGCCCTATCGCGATCAGTTGGATGACTACACGGATGCCAATATCAGCCTGTACACCCGTCAGCTACCCGTACGAGATAACAGCAAAGAACGGGAGACCCGGGCGGTTGCCAGCCAGACGGTCAGTTTTACCATTGACGATCTGGAGCTCTTGAACCCGCTGATAGATCACGCCCAGGACATCGGCCTGCAATACCACCTGGGCTCCCATCAGTTTTTCCACTCCGAAGAAGCCGAACTGGAAAAGCAGGCCCTGGCCAACGCCATTGAAAATGCAAAAGATCGCTGTCAGTTTGTCGCCAGCCAGCTGGATAAAGCCTGTGGCGAGGTGGTCTCCATCAATATCAACAGCGGCCACCAGCCGATCACCATGATGAGGGCCGAGGTGAAAAGCGCTAGCGATACGGTGTCCAACATTGGTCCCCGGGAGGTCAGCGCCAGCGTGAATGCCACCTTCAGCCTGGACTGATCAGCCCGCACTCAGAAATCCCGGGTGTAAAAAATATCCAGCGATGCGGCCAGACCACTGGCCGCTTCCAGATAAAAATACCGCCCCAGCTCGTACCGCAACGCAACCGTGGTAATCGGCTCGAAGATACCCACGCCATAGCGCAGGCTGAGCTCATCGGTGATATAACCACTGGCGACAACGGAAGCCTGATCACCGGAACCTTCAGCTTCCAGTGTGAACTCCTGTATGCCCAGCTCGTTACCGATACCCCGGGTCACTTTGCTGGCCTGAGTCAGGCCCAGAGAGATCGCGGCCTGACTCATCTGACCATCATCGCTCTGGCCCCCGGGCGGGCGTCCCAGAATAAGATAGGAAAGTGCATCACTCTGAGGCATGGATGGCTCGGAGAATACCTCTGTTTCGGGTTCATCAACCGGACCACTGAGCCGGATACCTGCAATCACCGTATCCACCGTGCGAACCGCTTCAATATCGAGATAAGGCTGCGTCAAAGGTCCAACGAACTGCACTCTGGCCCGGCGTAGCTCCAGTTCCTGCCCGAACTTTTCGTAACGACCGTTAATCAGTTGCAGTGCCCCACGGGTGTCCATGTTGTCGCCGATGCGCAGCGTGCCCTCCAGATCACCCGTCACACCAAAGGCCTCAAAGGTAACGCGGTCCTGGCCGACAACTACGGTCACATCCATAGGCATGCTGCGAATCGTTTGCTGTTCCCGTTCCACCCCGACGATGACTTCATCCTCGGAAACAGACACCGCCGATTCGGGGATTTCAGGAATTTCAATCTCGCCACGGGGCACCAGAACCTGACCGGCAATCGACAACTCCCCATCAAGGAACCGGATATCCAGGTCCGGTTCCACTTCCACCCGGGCATAGGGCTCGTAGGTGACAGGCAGGCGTTCACCGGTAACGTTCAGATTCAACTCGGGTTCCTGAGCCCAGTCCAGACTGCCGGCAAGCTGGCCATTACTGCGGTCATTGCTTTGCCAGCGGCCGCTGATATCGGCGCTGTTACCCAGGAACTCCAGCACAAGAACAACGTCTTCCATGGGCAACGGCAGGTCGGGATCAAAGAATCGGCCATTCGTCAGAGCCAGCTCACCGAAAACCTGAGGTCGCATCAGCGGCCCGGACAGCCGCCCTTCGCCATCAATACTACCGCCGACTTCTTCCAGGCCCGCCATTGCCTGCGCCAGAGACAGGTCCAGAGCCTTCAGGCTGAAACGCCCCTCAATCGGCCGATCCTCGGCCATTGGATTGACCGACAGGTCCGTACTGAAAGTACCCAGCTCTGGTCCCTGGAGCGTCATCGTCAGGTTGGCCAGATCCGGATTGAGCTGGAGATCCGCCGTTAACTGATCATGCTCCAGGCGTTCCCAGTCATCCAGAACCAGGAATTCAAACGCCCCCTGTCCACCATCCAGTCGGATGCTGCCATCCGGGCCGGAATCAGTCAGTGCCAGATCGATTTCGGCATCCAGCAAGGCATCCCACCGGAATGTGTCCGGCAGTAGCGGCGTCAGCGCCCGGGCCGGAAACTGGCGAATCCGGTAGGCCAGCTGTGTGTCCGGCCAGAGTTGCTGGTCCTCCGCGCACACTGTGCTGTCCTGCCAGCCCCAGCAATGCTGGCCCAGAGTAAGCTGACGCTGTGCGCTGAACGCCAGGCTGGCAGGGTTTTCCAGTTGCCAGGTTTGATTCGGACCGGAAATATCGATCTCTCCACGAGTCACCGTACCCTGCCAGGCAGACCATTGCGCATCGAATCCGCCGGCAAGGCTCAACAGCAAGGAAGCCTCGGGGTGCGTCGCCTCAATCACCAGTTCATGGCGATCCCGGCTGCCATTGAAGCTGGCAGTAACATCCTCCAGTTTCTCACCACCCGCCTCCAGGACGCGAACAGAAAGCTGTGAAGACAGCCTGCCGCCTTTCGCCAGATCGGCCTGAAGCTCAGCGCTGTCCAGCGCGATCGCGTCCTGCCACATCAGATCTTCAGCACGGAAGACCAGGCTGCCCGTCGGGTCGGCAACGGTGCCGGCCAACTGCAAATCGGCAAACAGGCGACCCTCAAGGCCGGGCAGCAACCGGCCTGGCTGCGGCAGCCTGGCCCGAACATCGGCGCTGATCTGCGTTCCATATCGACCAGAGCCCTCAATCCGGTTTTCCGCCACCGCCACCAGCAGATCGTCCAGAATCCAGTCGCTGCCGCTGCTGGCCAGTGAGCCACGGGTCACGGCCGACTCCTGCTGCCACCGGCCCTGCAGATCCCAGTCAACGGTCATGTCCGGAAGGCCGTCTGCCACCAGTTGCCCTTCGGTATTGACCTCCCCGTCCAGACTTGCCTCAAGCATGGGGAACCAATAACCGGGGTTAAACTGCTCCAATAACAACTGTGCCTGCCAGGACATCGGTCCGGCGAACACCCATTCGCCAGCGCCGGACAATGAGCCGGCACCGGTGGTCATATCCAGTTGATCAATACGTAGCGACTCCAGATCCCCCTCCAATACCGCGATAAGCTCGGCATCACCCTGAGGGCCCCTGACTGCCATTTGCATAATCGCGTCGTAAGTGTCGTCACGATAACTGGCTGCGCCCTGCATTTGCTCAATCACAACAGGAGGTTCTGCCATTCCGGGCAGCAGACCATACCAGGGAAAACGCTGTAGATTGATATCGGCATCAGCCGACAGCTCGCCGGCCCAGGATGCCTCACCCGTCAGTTCCACAGTCCCCCTGGCGGATTCGCCTCCGGCCTCTGGGCCGGCCAGCATAACGGTGACATCACTCACCCCCTGTGTAGTCACCAGCCCCGTGACCGAGGTCGGGATATTCCCGGTCGTTCCGGGCAGAACTGCATTCAGGTCGGTACGAAACCCCTCGGCGAGGGAGCCTTCCAGCTGCAGCTTCCAGTCTTGCAATGCCAGGGTGGCCGGCAGGGAGTCATGGGCCAGAAAACGCGAAGAGGTCAGCTCAAGTTGGGCCGGCAATCCGGACTCCAAGGGGCTGGCAGAACCCGTGAAGGCAGCTTCCAGATACCCTCGACTATCACCGGCCAGGCGCAAGTCTCTCACGCTACCGGCAAGATTGAGTTCGACGATCCATTCGTCACCGGAGGGCGGGGGAAGCTGTGCGGTTACATCAAGATCCAGGGGCCAGTCCCCGCGCAACTCTGCCCGGCCCTGAGCCGTTACGCGGATGTCATCACGTTGGTACAATGCCTGTTCGATGGTCATGCTGGCACCGGAACCCCGGCTGCTCAACGCCACCCGGTCCCAGATCTTGTTGCCATTCATGGTCAGAGTACCCAGGCTGAGATCGCCCACCACAACGGCCAACGGCAGGTTTATCTCGGGCAGCTGAATCTCTGTGGGGGCAGCGGATTCGGAATCTGGTGATGGCTGAATGTCCAGATCGATGCGCCCAGTCTCAAGCGTGTCCAGACAAAGTGTTTTTTCAAACAGGCAGCCAGGGGACCAACTGATTACCGGTGTTTCCACCTGAACCGTAACGCCATAACCCTGCCAGTCCAGCGTCTGTGCCTGCCATTGACCCAGCAAGGAGCCCTGGGCGGCTTCAGTTTGCAAGCCCGGAATCCGGTCGATAACCCACGCGGTACCGGCCTCCGACTGCAGCGCCAGCAGGATCAGAACCACCAGCGCCAGGGGCAACAGCAACAGAAAGCCTGCCAGCAACAATGCCCAGAACCACCAACGCCGACGTAACGGCCGTTTAACCGGTCCTTCGACAGCATGCTCTTGCGGCTCGGGTTGCGAATTCTGCTCCGTCACAATTCCGGCCCCATGGAGAAGTGAATACGCCAGCCACCGCCAAACTCATCATCCAGAGCTTTCGCCACATCCAACCTCAAGGGCCCCACCGGGCTTACCCAGCGAATGCCTATGCCGGCACCGGTCGCCAGCGGATCGAAAATGTCATCCACCGCGTTACCACGGTCGACAAAGGCGGCAACTCGCCAGTTGTCGATAAACTCATACTGGTACTCAACACTGCCTACCAGCAAGTAGCGACCACCCACTGCCGCCCCATCGTCATCTTCCGGCGACAGGGTTTCATAACCGTAGCCCCGCACACTCTGATCACCACCCGCAAAAAATCTCAACGAGGGTGGCACATCGGAAAACTGGTTGGTGGCCACGCCACCGAAATTGAAGCGGGCCAGAAAACGGTGATTGTCTGCGAGCGTGTACAGGCCTTTGGCCAGAAAGTTCACATGCAAAATATCAGCGTCGGAAAGCACCGCGCGGTGGGCACCGCTGACATCCACCTGAACCCGATAACCCCGGGAGGGGTCCAGCGGTGAATCGGCCTGTAATCTGGAGTAGCTCACGCCGGGTAACAACAGGCTGGAATTATCCCGCTCGTCTTCACCGATACGATAACTCTCATCCTCCCAACGCAGAGACAAAACCTGCATCCAGCCAGTGTCCAGTTGATGATTCCATTGCTGGCCCAGGGTCAGGCGCTCTGACTCCACATCTTCCACATGCTCCCGCTGATAGCCGGCCCCCAGACGGTAAGAGTCTGTCTGGGGCGGATCCAGTGGTATTTCATACCAGCCACTGACATTCTGGCGCAGTTCCGACAGCTCGGTTTCCGCACCCCGCCTGTGGCCTTTGTCGTTAATATAATGCTCACGCCAGTTGCCTCGAAGCCTGGGCCCCACATCGGTCGAAAACCCGACACCGGTGGCGATGGATCTCGGAGGCCTGGGGGTCAGGTCCACATCCACCGGAATAACCCCATCTTCTGCCCTGGATGGTGAAGCATCCACATCCACTCCGGAAAAATAGCCGCTGTTGGAAAGATCATTGCTTAACCTGGCGACTTCATCGGCATTATAGGGGGTATCGGGTTCAAAACGGACAAACCGCCCCAGCAAGTCACGATCAAAGCCATGCCCTTCGAGAAAACGGACCCGCCCCAGGGAATAACGCTGCCCGGTGCGATAATGCAAAATGATATCCGCCGTCTGTTTGGTCGGGTCTACCTCGAGACGCCGTTCGACAAATTCGCCGTCAAAATACCCGAGTCGGCTGGCGCGGCTGGTTATGGCACTACGCAGGTTGTCGTAACTGCCATGATCGAGAACGTCGCCCTCTGCCGGACTGGACGGCAGATAATTCATGAAGTTGCTTTCGACCCCCTCGGGGCCTTCAATAATCACCTCACGTGAGCGGATACGCACCGGCGTTCCCGGCACAACCGTGACAATCAGGCGACTGGGCTCACCCTCTGCCTCGACAACCTGCCAGCTGACATCAGGGTTGTAATAGCCCAGAGCACGAACCGCCTCTTTCACCTGACTGACAGCGGTGGAGGCATAACGCCGCAAACCATTGGCACTGCGTCCTTCCACCTCACCCACGAGAATGCGGGCATTGTTCTCAAGCTGATCGAAGTCGCCTTCAACCTCAACCTGCACCTGATTAGCAGACGTGGCCGGCGAAGCAATCACCAGCGCCAACATCAGCACAGTGGCTATAGCAGAACGTGGGCGTCTGATTAATGGCATGCTAGATTAATGATTCCTTTCCGGAACCGGGGGAACTCCCGGCACAACAACTACGAGTCTAACGGTTGCAGACGACCTGAATCCACAAGGAGATCGCAATGACAACACAAACCGACAAACCCGCTGGCACGCAGGATCTCTACTTCAGGTTTGCCAACTCCCCTTTTGGCAAGAAAGCCACACGCAACCTTGGCCTTCCGAGCCCGATCCCCCTGCAACGCCGGCAACGTGCAGATGAGCCTTTTCTGAAGGGCAATGCACTGATCGGTGCCGGCCCCAAAGCCAAAGCGGTGGCCCGGCTCGGCACCATTTTGCAAGAAAGCAGGGCCAACCTGTTTCGCGCTACCGGGCCAGACACGCTTTCTGAATCAGCAAAAACCGGCGCCCCCTCACGGCCCCTGGCTATAACCGACAACATAAACCCTGAGCTCTCCGCTCTGGTATTTGATGCTACCGGCCTGGCAAGCCCGGAGGATCTCCGGGCCCTTTATGACTTTTTCCACCCGACCATCCGCAAGCTGGCAACGAACGCCCGGGTACTGGTGATTGGCCAACCTCCGATTACCTGCCGAAAACCGGCCAGGGCCGCCGCTCAGCAAGCTCTGGAAGGTTTTGTCCGCAGCCTCGGCAAAGAAGTTGGCCGCAAAGGGGCCACGGCCAACCTGATCTGGCTGGCACCCAATGCGGAAAACCAGCTCGATTCCACCGTGCGCTTCTTCCTTTCTCCGGCCTCCGCCTACATCTCCGGCCAGACCGTACGCATCGGCAAGGCAGAAGAAGCCGAGGCTGCAAATCCTGAAGCGCCACTCAACGGTAAAGTCGCCCTGGTAACCGGAGCCTCCAGAGGCATCGGGGCCGCCATTGCCCGCACACTCGCCCGGGATGGCGCGACAGTCATTGGCCTGGACATGGCCTCAGCCAGGCAGGAGTTACAGCAAGTCACAGACAGCATTAGCGGCAAAGCCATAACCTGCGACATCACGCAGGAGGAGGCACCGGGGATCATTGCAGAATTTATTGAAAAGGAGACCAGCGGCGTAGATTTCGTGATTCACAACGCCGGCATCACCCGCGACAAGACCCTGGGTAAAATGCCGGAACACTTCTGGGACACCACCATTGCCGTTAACCTGCTGGCCGAAGAGCGCATTGATGAAGCGATACTGAGCCGGAACCTGCTGCGGGACAACGGGCGCGTCATCTGCGTCTCATCCATCAGCGGCATCGCTGGCAATTTCGGCCAGACCAACTATGCCGCAGCCAAGAGTGGTGTTATCGGTTATGTCGAAGCCATGGCCCGGCAACTGAAACACGGCATTACCATCAACGCCGTGGCTCCGGGGTTTATCGAATCCCAAATGACAGCAGCCATGCCCTTCACCGCACGCCAGGCCGGCAGACGCATGAACAGCCTGGCGCAGGGCGGCCAGCCCGTGGATGTCGCAGAAGCCATAGCCTGGTACTGCCATCCCGCCTCGGCCGGCGTAAACGGAAATGTTGTGCGGGTTTGCGGGCAATCGATTATTGGCAGGTAAAACAGACAGACATAAAAAAAGCAGACCCTGTCGGATCTGCTTTTTTTGAATTCTGGTGGGTGGTGCAGGGTTCGAACCTGCGACCCTCGCCTTGTAAGGGCGATGCTCTCCCAACTGAGCTAACCACCCAGAGAAAATAAAAAATGGCGGAGCGGACGGGACTCGAACCCGCGACCCCCGGCGTGACAGGCCGGTATTCTAACCAACTGAACTACCGCTCCGCATTGACTCGCTTGTTTTCGGCGAATCGAACCAGCACCATGGCTGATAACTACTTGATGTTGGTGGGTGGTGCAGGGTTCGAACCTGCGACCCTCGCCTTGTAAGGGCGATGCTCTCCCAACTGAGCTAACCACCCGCTTTACAGCGTTGCTGTCTCAACTCAAGTGGAAGCGCATTTTAAGCATTTCCGTGGCTGTGTCAAACATTTCCAGAAAATTTCCCGAACTTTTTGTCTGCCTCTGTGCTGCCGCCCCGAATCTGCCCATTTATTAATCAAAATCAGACACATGGTTACTGTGAGCGAAGGTTGTTCACTTCCTCCGACAAACGGATCAGACGCGAGGTCAACTGCGAACGGGAGGCATCAATGGCATCGACAGTTTCCCTCAGATCTTCCATGTCGCCGCGCAACTCCCTCACAGCGTCGTTGCCGGCCATGGCATCCACCTCTTTCTCGAGAGCGCCAATACGACTGTCGAGGCCATCCAACGTCAGTTTCTGTTCCCGCTCAAAGCGATCAAGGCGACTGTCCACCCGTTGATCCACTTCGCTCATCCGCTGCTCAAGCCCGGCTACCTGAGTTGCCGTTTCCTGATCAGCCTTCTCAAGAGCGACGACCGAGTCCTCCAGGCGCTGCCCCAGTTGAGAAATATCCCCGCTGAGCGACGAACGAGCCTGTTCTACCGTTGTTTCCAGATCGGTTACCGATTTGCTCACCGTCGCAAGGGTTTCGTCGAGTTCACCCAGTTGTTGCTGATGGTCGTCCAGCCGACCTTTGTTTCTTTCATTCGCCACCGCCCAGAGCTTACGGATCTCACTGTCTGCCGTTTCCAGCCGTTCATCATTGGCCGCAATCCGGTCATCCAGCGTCTCACCACGCTCCTGCAAGGACTCTCCGGTTTCCGAGAGCTCCCCCTCAAAGCGTGCCAATGCCAGCTTGCTCTGCCGCGACCAGCTTTCCGCATCGTCCAGTTGAGCTTCCAGAGCCGCCAATCGCTCATTCTGAAGATACCAGCCAGCCCCCGCCGCACCGGCAACAATAACCAGCAACACCCAGAGCAACCCGTTACCACCGGAACGCCCGGAGCCGCCCCCCTCCTTCGGCCGTTTCGACGAACCGCCCTTGCCGCCCGAAGGGTCCGGTTTTACAGCCTGCTGCTTCTTCCTTTCCGTACCGGCGGGCCGGTCACCAGCTCTCAACTCATCGTCATCCGGGCGAATGGGTTCCATTACAGCTCCTGAGGGTGGAAATTATTTGGCAATCAGCTTCGATGATATTCGTACCGAATTGCAGTTTATATTGAAACACTTATCGAAAGCACATGGCAGCCAACACAAATGTCGGAGGTTTGGCCGCCAGGCCTTTTCCAGAAATTTCGAAGGCCAAGGATGGCCTGAGAGAAGCGCACATGGGTACGGCCGAGCGCCTATGAAGCAAAGCTTCATGCGACAGCCGGACGACCGCAATCTACGATTGCGGGCCGGACCCGCTTGCGGGTGCTTGTAGCGGTTTCTGGAAAAGGCCTGGCGGACAAACTCACTCCACTGTGAGAAGTTGCATGGCAAATGACCAACACATACAATGGCCGGCTTTCCAATTATCTTCTCAGGACGTTGCATATGCAGCCGCTTGTAGGCCTCATCATGGGCTCGAAATCCGACTGGCCCACCATGGAAAACGCCGCCAACATGCTCGAAAAGCTCGGCGTTCCCTATGAAACCAGAGTCGTTTCTGCCCACCGCACGCCGGATCTGCTGTTCGACTACGCCAAAACCGCCGCCGACCGCGGCCTGAAAGTCATCATCGCAGGTGCCGGTGGCGCCGCCCACCTGCCCGGCATGGTTGCCTCTCAAACCTCACTGCCGGTGCTGGGCGTACCCGTTCAGTCCAAAGCCCTGAACGGCCTCGACTCGCTGCTGTCTATCGCACAAATGCCCGGCGGCGTCGCTGTCGGCACCCTGGCCATCGGCAACGCCGGCGCGACGAACGCCGGTCTGCTGGCTGCGCAGATTCTGGGCACGGCTGACGACAACCTGCGCAAAGCCGTAGACGAGTTCCGCCAAACACAAACCCGGAAAGTCCTGGATAATCCTGATCCGCGGGATCAGTGAACACTGATCCAGATTCGCCTGAGCGGGTCGGGGAGGACTTTCCAAAACTTTGCGGAGCCAAGGGTGGAAGGCGAAAGCCTTTCACGGGCAGGCCAAGGACGGCCTGCCCAGGATCCGCAGCGCGACGCAGGAGCAATAAGCCTGCGGAGCGGAGCAGAAGCGACACAGGGATGTGCCGCAAGGAGCGTGTTTTGGAAAGTCCTCCCCGACCTGCTCACACTCCGAACGCTGATTCAAGCAGGAGACCGCAAATGAAAATTGGTGTATTAGGAGCCGGCCAACTCGGTCGCATGCTGGCCCTCGCCGGTTACCCGCTGGCAAAAGACTTCGTCTTCTACGACATGTCCGGCAACCCCAGCGCCGGCATTGGCGAAACCATTGTCGATCCCGAAGGCCAACAGCTTGACGACTTCCTCGCCAAAGTCGACCGCGTCACCTACGAATTCGAACATCTGCCGGTAGAAGTCGCAGAAAAACTGGCCACCCAGAAACCGGTGCATCCCTGCGCCCGGGCCTTGCAGGTCTGCCAGAACCGCGAAGCTGAAAAAACCCTGTTCGGTGAACTGGGCATCCCCACCCCGAAATGGAAGGTCGCCGACAGCGCCGAAAGCCTGAAAGCCGCTGCCCAAGAACTCGGCTGCCCGGTTGTCGCCAAGTCCATCACCGAAGGTTACGACGGCAAGGGCCAGGCCGTACTGAAAACCCCGGAAGAGGCCGAAGAAGCCTGGAAGAGTATCGGCCACCCGCGCCTGATGGTCGAAAAATTCGTTAACTTCCAGCGCGAAGTCTCCATTATTGCCGTGCGCGCCGAAGATGGCGACGTTGCCTTCTACCCGATGGCGGAAAACAGCCATCACGAAGGCATCCTGCGCTACTCCATCGCCCCGGCACCCGGCCTTCAGCCGCACGTTCAGGAAGACGCCGAGCTTTATATCAAGGCACTACTGAACGAATTGAACTATGTCGGCGTACTGACCCTTGAGCTGTTCGAAACGCCCGAAGGGCTGATGGCCAACGAAATGGCGCCACGCGTACATAATTCCGGCCACTGGACTATTGAAGGCGCCATGACCAGCCAGTTCGAGAATCACATTCGCGCCGTCAGCGGCCACCCGCTGGGCAATGTGACGGCTCGCGGCGTTAGCTGTATGATCAATATCATCGGCGAGCACGGCGACATCGAACGCATACTCGAGCTGCCCTACGCTCGCGTTCACCTGTACAACAAGGGCGAGCGTCCGGGACGGAAGCTGGGGCATGTAAATATTCTGGCCGACAGCTACGAGGAACTGGTCTGGCGGGTAATGACCTGCGCGCAGTTCCTGCCGGGCTGCCCGGAGTTTAAGAGCTCCCTAACAGCATAATAAAAGCAAGGGGTTGATTTAACTCAAACTGACCCTATATTGCTGTTACGACCATTCACATAAATAGAGAAAGAGAGGGAGAACGACCTCATGGCATTTGAACTTCCCGCACTTCCGTATGAAAAGAACGCACTCGAACCGCATATTTCCCAGGAAACCCTGGAATATCATTACGGTAAGCACCACAACACCTACGTAACCAAGCTGAACGGCCTGATTGAAGGCACTGACAACGCCAACAAATCTCTTGAAGAGATCATCAAGAGCGCCAGTGGCCCGCTGTTCAACAACGCCGCTCAGGTCTGGAACCACACTTTCTACTGGCACTGTCTGAGCCCGAACGGCGGTGGCGAGCCAACCGGCGCAGCCAAAGAAGCTATCGAAAAAGCCTTCGGCTCTTTTGAAGACTTCAAAAAAGAGTTCAACGACAAGGCTGCCAACAACTTCGGCTCCGGCTGGACCTGGCTGGTTAAAAAGGCAGACGGCAGTGTTGCTATCGTCAACACCAGCAATGCAGAAACTCCGCTGACTGGCGAAGACAAGCCGGTTCTGACCGTTGATGTCTGGGAACACGCCTACTACATCGACTACCGGAACAGCCGTCCAAACTATCTGGAAGCGTTCTGGAACCTGGTTAACTGGGATTTCGTAAACGAAAACCTGGCCTGATCATCAGGCGTTAACCTGCGGCAGCCTTGTCTGTCGCAACCTTAAAACACCCGCCCGGGCCACCCGCGGCGGGTGTTTTTGTGTCGTGATATCAAAAATTCGACCATAGTCCATGAACTTGCAAAAAATCTCCGTCATACTCTGAACCTTGTTAACGTGATAATCTCGGGATTATTCACGAAGCCAACATTCAGGAAGATTGAAAAGAACGGCGGAATGCATAGAACCTTTGAAGTGCAACATCGACTGGGCTACCGGATTCTACGCTGGATACTGCTGACGGCATTACTCGGAGGCGTTCTGGCCAGCATCGTACAGGTGGTCATCGATGCACGCAGAGTCTCCGTAGAACTGGAGAATCAGGCCGAACAGACCGTTACCATGGTCAGGGATGCAGCCACCCAGGCGGCTTTCAGTATTGATGAGGTTCTGGCAAGGCAGGTCGTAGACGGCCTGTTTGCCCTTGATGCAATCCACCAGGTACGCATTACCCATCCCGGTGGTGAAGAACTCGCCAGCAGACAACGCCCGCTCCAGGATGCCTCTTTCCGTCCGGTAACCGATCCGATCTTCGGCACCATTCGCCGCTACCACGAACCGCTTCAGCTGAGCTCACGTCCGGACGAAATCTACGGTTACCTCAACATCTATTACGACACGGCCCCTTATGCGCGCCTGTGGCTGAACCGGGCCCTTGTTACCTTTGGTTCGGGCATTGCGCTGGCACTGATTCTGGGCACCGTTCTGTACATCATTTTCCATCTGTTGCTCACCCGCCCGCTGCTGCGCATCGTCAGCTCGGTCAAAAAAGTGGACCCGATCAAACCTGATGACCGCCTGATATCAATCCCACATGGTCACAGAGCCGACGAACTCGGGTTATGGGTAAACGCCACCAACAACCTTCTGGTTGCCATCGCTGACAGCCAGGAGAAGCACCAGGAAGCCGAAAACCGCGCCTCACAACTAACACGTTTTGACCAGCTCACCAGCCTGCCCAGCCGTGACACCTTCATGGAAACCCTCAAAGAAGAGATTTCCGCCACCGATGTCGAATCGGGCTCTTTGGCGCTGATGGTCTGTGGCATTGATGATTTCAAATCCATCAATGAACAATGTGGCTTCCGCACCGGCGACAATATCCTGCAAACCGTAGCCAGCCGCCTTACCGCCAATCTGTCATCCGAACGCTTCATGGTGGCGCGTCTGGGTAGCGATCAGTTTGTCATCGTTGAGAAACGCCTCCGGGACGGGTTCCAGGCTGCGGACACAGCCGAAAAGGTGCTTGCAAGCTTTTCCACTCCGATCAACGCCGGCAACCATCGGGTATCAATGTCGGCAACCGTCGGCATCGCCCTCTTTCCTTCAGATGCCGAGGATGCTGAGCGACTGCTTCAAAGCGCAGAGCAAACCATGGCGCTGGCCAAACAGGTTGGCCATAACCACTTCCAGTTTTTTGTGGCCAGCATCGACCACGATATCCGCGAGCGGAAACAGCTTGAGAAAGCGCTCGCTCTGGCACTGGCCAACCACGAACTGTTCGTGGTGTATCAGCCCCAGGTAAACCTGGCAAGCCGGCGGGTTGTCGGTGCTGAAGCCTTGCTACGCTGGCAGCATCCGGATAAAGGGCTGATCCCCCCGGACCGGTTCATCCCCATCGCTGAAGCCAATGGCACGATCGTGGAAATCGGCCAGTGGGTATTGGACCAGGCTTGCTGGCAGGCAGCCCATTGGAGCCGGGAAGGCTCTCCACTGCGCATTGCGGTGAATCTGTCCGCCGTCCAGTTGCGCCAGGACTCCATTGTTGACGACATCCTGGAAACCCTGAAACGCCACAAACTTGCCGCTGGCCAGCTGGAACTGGAAGTAACTGAAACCAGTTTCATGACCAACATGAAAGATGCCGTCGCCAAACTGCACAAATTGCATCGAGCCGGTATCAATATAGCCGTCGATGATTTCGGTACCGGCTACTCGTCTCTGACCTACCTGAAACAGATGCCGGTGCAGTATCTGAAGATCGACAAACAGTTCATCAGTGATTTGCTGAATAACGAGGAAGATACCCGTATTGCCAACACGATTATCGATCTTGGTAGGAGCCTGAATCTGACGGTTATTGCCGAAGGCGTTGAAACCGAAGAACAGGAAGCCTACCTGAACGAGCGGGGTTGTCAGATCGGTCAGGGTTACTATTACAGCAAGCCGAAAATCGCGCGCGATTTCGAGAGATTCGTCAAAACATTCCACGCCGAGACCGTGGACAATAACCGCTGAACTTAAGCCCGGGGAGTCAACATGGAAAGCACAGTCATCGGCCTTGTAGTCATTGCCGCTGTCGTTATCTACCTCGTCGTCATCTACAACAAACTGGTGTCATTGCGAAATCAGTTCAAGAATGGTTTTGCCCAGATAGATGTACAACTGCAACGCCGCCACGATCTCATCCCCAATCTGGTTGAGGCCGCCAAAGCCTACCTGCAGCACGAAAAGTCTACCCTCACTCAGGTGATGGAAGCACGCAACAACGCCGTAAGCGCTCAGGAAGATGCCGCTAAAGACCCCGGCGATGGCAACAAAATCAAGAAACTGGGCAGCGCCGAAAACATGCTGACCAAAGCACTGGCCAACTTCTACGCGGTTTCAGAGAACTACCCCGAGCTCAAGGCCAACGAAACCATCCAGCAACTGATGGAAGAGCTCTCCAGCACTGAGAACCGCGTCTCCTTTGCCCGGCAGGCCTACAATGATGGCGTGATGCACTACAACATCTTCCGGGAAAAGTTCCCCAATAATCTCATAGCCGGCATGTTTGCGTTCAAGGAAACTTCCCAATTGCAGCTGGAAACACCCGACGCCCGTCAGGCCCCAAAAGTCAGTTTCTGAGGAGCTGACAAATGGCAACTCCGGGCTTTTTCGAGCGCCAGGCCAGTGCCAAGCGCAACACGGGCCTGTTGATCGCTCTATTCCTGACAGCCGTGGCCCTGATTACCCTGGCCGTTTGCCTGGTGGGCTACCTGATCACCCGGGGCGAAAGTTCACAGCTGCCCTTCCACTACTGGCTGCTTTCCAGCCACGGCCTGATTACCGCTGGCGCGGTGATCGCATTAATCGGCATCGGTTCGCTGATACGCTGGGCCGACCTGGCCGGCGGTGGCACCCGGGTCGCCAGAATGGTGAACGCACGACTCATTGAGCCGGACACCACCGACCCGGGCGAGCGCAGATTGCGCAATATTGTCGAAGAAATGTCGATCGCCAGTGGCGTGCCCGTACCAGACCTGTACGTTATGGAACAGGAGACCGGCATCAACGCTTTCGTGGCCGGTTACAATGCCGGAGAAGCGGTAATGGTGGTCACTCATGGCGCCCTGACCCATCTCGACCGTGACGAGCTGCAAGGCGTGGTCGCTCATGAATTCAGCCATATTCTCAATGCCGACATGCGCATCAACATCCGGCTGATTGCATTGCTGGCCGGCATCCTGATGATTGGCCAGATCGGTCAGTTCCTGCTTCGGGCAGGCTTTTACGGCGGCGGCCGCTACCGCAGCCGGAATCGGGATGGCCGGGCTCAGGCGCTCATTGGCCTGCTTGGCCTGGGATTACTGGTCATCGGTTACGTTGGCGTGTTCTTTGGCCGACTGATTCAGGCGGCCGTGTCACGGCAACGGGAAACCCTGGCTGACGCCTCCTCGGTGCAGTTCACCCGCAATCCCGAAGGCATTGGCGGCGCGCTGTACAAGATCGGCATTAAAGGGGGCTATCTGGACACCACCAGCCATGCCAGTGACATGAACCACATGTGCTTTGGTGAAGCCGCGCGTATGAAGTTTGCCTCGCTTCTGGCCTCTCACCCCCCTATCGACCAGCGAATCAACGCCATTCAGCCTGGCCTTGTGGCGCGGTTGCGAAGCCGCCTGCGGGATACCGAACCGGCCTCAAACCTGCACCCTGGCCGGTACCAGGCTGATACGACACGCCTGGGAGACATCGCCAGCCAGATCGTCGACCCTGTCAGTGGTGCCAGCCACCTTTCACCAGCCACCGACACAGGGAACCATACCTCACTCTCCGGTCAGAACACCCCAATCTCGGCCAGGGTAGGCACGGTATCGCGGCAGAGCGAGGCTTATGCCATCCGCTGGCTGAACCAGCTGCCTTCAACCTTCCGCAACCTGCTCTACACCCGAACCGGTGCGGTTCAGCTGTGCTACGCCCTGTTGCTGTCCGGGCTGCCCCGTCATCTCATGGAGGAACGGCTGGATCTGCTGGAAAACCATGCACTGCTGGGCCCCCGGCCTGAACTACTGGACAGGCTGATGCCTACCCTGGCAACACTGGGCGAAGGTGCACGGTTCCCGGTACTGGAGCTGGCAATGCCAGCCTTGAGAAAGCTGGATACCGAGGAACGGCAAACGCTGTCAGCTAATGTCCGGGTACTGGTGGTGGCTGACAAACGGCTGAGCCTTTTTGAACTGGGCCTGACCACTTTTCTGGAGAGACACCTGGCAAAGGATGCCGGGCGCGCGATACCGGTGAAACACCGCAGCTACAAGGCCGTTCTGCCCGCCATCTCGCAACTGCTGAGTCTGTTTGCGAGGGCTGGCACAGGGTCGCCGGAGCAGGCGCAGAGACTCCATGAGGAAGCGATGGCCGGATTCGGCAAGCCAGGCAGCTGCACAACGCAGAAAGTCACTCTGCAAGACCTGAGAAGCGCCCTGAAGACCCTGAGCCACCTGTCACCACTACTCAAACCGGCCATTCTGGACGCCTGCGCTCATTGCATCATGCACGATGGCAAGGTAAACACTCGTGAGTATGAACTGATGCGACTGGTGGCCGACCAACTGGACTGTCCGATGCCACCGCTGTAACGGTTCAGTCCCGCCTGCCTTCGAACAGCATATCTACAGTCGGCTGCTCACTCTGGGGAGGCAGCCCCAGCTTTTCCCGAACCCCCAGATTCACGTCCCAAAGACGGTTGAATTTTTCGGTTGTTGTGGTCGAAGCGGCTTCTTTGTCCAACATAATAGTTGGCCGAAGGAATACCAGAAGATTGCGCTTGATTCGGGTTTCCGATTCAGACGAGAACAAGCGCCCCAATATTGGAATGTCTCCCAATAAAGGAACTTTGTTCTTGTTGACTCTGTAATCGTCCTTGATCAAACCACCCAGCACAACCGTCTCGCCATCGTCAGCCAGCACAGTGGTTTTTATTTCACGTTTATTAGTGATGAGGTCGGAGGCCCCGGCCACATTGGTCTGGGAAATGTCCTCCGTAGTTTGCTCGACCACCAGCCTCACCAGACCATCTGCGCTGATGGTGGGAGTCACTTTCAGCGAAAGACCAACGTCCCGCCGCTCAATGGTGGTAAACGGGTTGGTGGTGCCATCACCGCTCACCGTCGACTCACCCGTTCGGAATGGCACGTTCTGGCCGACAATAATCTCTGATTCCTGATTGTCCAGAGTAATGATACTGGGCGTAGAAAGCAGATTGGCAGCGGCAGAGGAAGATAATGACTGGATGAGCACACCCCAGGTCACTCCGTTTGTGTTCCGCTCCCCGGCGCCTGCTGTCAGACCGCCTCCGAGTTGCGGCACACTGCCTCCGACCAGTGCGCTGATAACCGAGTTCAAACCGAGCATTCCCTCCCCGGTCGTCAGATTGGTACCGATGACAGGGACTGTGTCTGAAGATTCATCGCCGCCGGCCAATTGAACACCTAGTTGATCCCCCAATTCGTCACTGATCTCCACAATCGCCGCCTCAATCATCACCTGGGCCCGTCGGACATCCAGCTGATCAACAATTGCTTCTGCTTCCTGCATCAACGACGGATCACCCCGAACCACCAGCGCGTTCAACCCTTCGTCAGCAAAAACCGAAAAGTTTATATTGGGATTGCCGCCTGAACCTCCATTGCCCCCAGAACCGCTGGCCTTGATGACTTCACCCATCACGCCACTGAGTATCTCTGTCAGTTTCTCCGCATCGGCGTGCTTGAGGCGGATAACCTTGGTGGTACCACCGGATGCAGAGGCCTGATCCAGTTTGGATATCAATGACCGCATTTTCTTTCTGAAAACCTGATCGCCTCTCAGAATGAGCCGGTTGCTTCGCTCATCGGCGGTGACGCTGTATTTGCGATTGGCGTTCCCGTCTCCTGAAGATCCCAGTTCACCCGGCGCCAGTTCCTCCAACAGGGTGACCATATTGCCCACCCATGCTTCCTCGAGCTGAATAACCTCGACTTCATATTCCGGCGGGCTATCCAGCTCGCGGACGATCTGTTCGATACGCTGAATATTGGAGCGGTGGTCGCTGATAATCAGTGCGTTTGCCCCCGACACCCCAACCAGATGACCGTATCTGGCAACCAGGGGCCTTAGAATCGGAACCAGTTCCGACACGCTGGCGTTCTCGACCTGGATAACACGGGTCATCAGTTGTTCTGAGGGAATATCCTCAAAGCGGGAAAGCGACTCAGCCGATTGCTTGGCGTCCGCTTGCTGTACAACCTTGATCACTTCCTGACCGGGAATCGCCGTAAATCCATGCACATTCAGGACCGCCAGGAAAAGGTCATAAATCTCATCCTTGTTCATCGGCGCACTGGATAGCACGGTCACATCGCCCTCTACACGTGGATCAACCACAAAGCTGTAACCCGTAATGTCTGCCACCTGAGTCACGAAAGCCCGGATATCGGCGTTTTTAAGGTTCAACCTCCAGGTTTCTTCCTGAGCCTCTGCCATTGTCACGAACGGCATAAGCACGAGCAACAGGAGAGCATGCATGAGGCTTCGTTGGTGTTTATACATCCCGCGTTCAAATCCCTTAAACGATGTGATCACACCGGGAACTATAGCACCGGACTCAAACAACCGCTGGCGCATATACAAACTAAAACCCCGCACCGGTTTCCCGGTGCGGGGTTTTGGGGTAGATCGGGCCCGGTTTCAGTAACCGGGTGGGATCAGGCCGGCATTTACATCATGCCGCCCATGCCTCCCATTCCGCCCATGCCACCCATATCCGGCATACCGCCGCCGGCGCCTTCTTCTTCCGGCTCGTCTGCAACCATCGCCTCGGTGGTGATGATCAGAGACGCTACGGAAGCGGCAGCCTGCAGCGCGGAACGGGTCACCTTGGCCGGGTCCAGAATACCCATTTCCAGCATGTCGCCGTACTCTTCGGTGGTTGCGTTGTAACCGAAGGAGCCTTCGCCTTCACGTACCTTGGCCACAACCACAGAGGACTCGCCACCCGCGTTGAATACGATCTGACGCAGTGGTGCTTCCATCGCACGACGCAGGATGTTTACGCCGGCCTTCTGCTCTTCGTTGATGGCATCTACGTTCTGCAGAGCCGCAATAGCACGGATCAGGGTAACGCCACCACCGGCCACAATACCTTCTTCAACCGCAGCGCGGGTAGAATGCAGTGCGTCTTCAACGCGGGCCTTCTTCTCCTTCATTTCAACTTCGGAGCCAGCGCCCACCTTGATTACCGCAACGCCGCCGGCCAGCTTGGCCACACGCTCTTGCAGCTTCTCTTTGTCGTAATCAGAGGTGCTGTCTTCGATCTGCTTGCGGATCTGCTCAACGCGAGCTTCGATATCCGCTTCAGCACCGGCACCGCCAATAATGGTGGTGTTTTCCTTGGTGACGTTCACACGCTTGGCTGTGCCCAGGTCATCCAGAGTGGTGTTCTCCAGAGTCAGGCCCACTTCTTCGGAAATCACGGTGCCACCGCTCAGGATGGCGATGTCCTGCAGCATTTCCTTGCGACGGTCGCCGAAGCCAGGTGCTTTAACCGCGTTCACCTTCACGATGCCACGCATGTTGTTCACTACCAGAGTGGCCAGCGCTTCGCCTTCAATGTCTTCAGCGATGATCTGCAGCGGCTTGCCAGCCTTGGCTACGGATTCCAGGATCGGCAGCAGCTCGCGAATGTTGGAAATCTTTTTGTCGACCAGCAGGATGAACGGGTCGTCCAGCTCGGCAGACATGTTGTCCTGGTTGTTGATGAAGTACGGGCTCAGGAAGCCACGGTCGAACTGCATGCCTTCAACCACGTCCAGCTCGTCTTCCAGGCTGCGGCCTTCCTCAACGGTAATAACACCTTCCTGACCCACACGCTCCATGGCGTCTGCGATCAGTTTACCGATGGTCTCGTCGCCATTGGCAGAGATGGTGCCAACCTGGGCGATGTTACGGCTGTCGTTGCACGGCGTTGCCATATCACGGATCGACTGAACCGCTGCGGCAGTGCCCTTGTCGATGCCGCGTTTCAGGTCCATCGGGTTCATGCCGGCGGTAACCGCCTTAATGCCCTCGTTAACGATGGACTGGGCCAGAACGGTTGCAGTAGTGGTGCCGTCACCAGCGGTTTCGTTGGCCTGGGAAGCAACTTCCTTGACCATCTGCGCGCCCATGTTTTCGAACTTGTCTTTCAGCTCGATTTCTTTCGCTACAGAAACGCCATCTTTGGTTACGGTCGGAGCGCCGAAGGACTTCTCCAGAACCACGTTACGGCCTTTCGGGCCAAGAGTAACCTTGACTGCGTCTGCCAGTACGTTGACACCTGCAACCATGCGCTTGCGAGCGCTATCACCGAATTTAACTTCTTTAGCTGCCATTTCTCTCTATTCCTGTTCGTTAAACCGAAGTTGAATCAACCGGATTAATGAGCGTTGGTACCTGTCGCTTTCGCGATCACTCAAGCACGCCGTAGATTTCGTTCTCGCTCATGATGAGCAGCTCTTCACCGTCAACTTTTACGGTGTTGCCGGCAAACTGGCCGAAGACCACGGTGTCACCCACCTTGACCGCCAATGCGCGAGTTTCGCCATTGTCCAGAACGCGGCCATTGCCCACGGCAATCACTTCACCCTGAGACGGCTTCTCTTTTGCGTTACCCGGCAGCACGATGCCACCCGCAGTTTTCTCTTCTTCTTCCTTACGGCGTACAACGACACGATCGTGTAGCGGACGAATTTTCATTGCTCGGCTTCTCCAATAGTCAGATTAATGTGGCAATGACATTTGCATGTTAAAGCGCCGGGACGGTAATAGACCGCTCCGGCAGGGAGCCCGGGTTGGCAAGCAACTGATTGTCAGTGCCTTTCAGCCCCGTGGCGGATCTTGTGCAGGTTAAATGGGGTTGGGGCCGGGCTTTTCAATACCGGGATGTAAATTTTTTTACTTTTTCTCGATCCTGTCGCGGTCACTTTCGGTTTCATCCTCATACTCACCTTCGATGATGTCACCGTTGGCATCGCGATCGAACGGGCCCCGGCCGCTGAAGGGCCCCTGGCGAAAAGAACCGGCCTGGAAACGGAAGCTCTGGCCGCGGCCCGCGATGGTCATACGTTTCAGCGCCTGGGCTGCCAGCCAGTGGCGGCTCCCTGGAATCAGGCAGAGGAAACCGAAGGTATCGGTAATAAAGCCGGGGGTGAGCAACATGGCACCGCCCACCGCGAGAATCAGCCCTTCGGCGACCTCTTTGGCCGGTAGCTCACCACTGTTTAACCGTTCATTGGCACGCAACAAGGTTGCCAGACCCTGCTGGCGCAACAGCCAGGCGCCGACAACGGCGGTCAGAAGCACCAGCCCGATGGTGTTCATGACACCGATCACGCTGCCAACCTGAATCAGCACCGCCAGCTCGGTAACGGGCATGATAATGAAAAGGAAAAGAAATACGGGCAAGATGCCTCCTGTAACTCACTCGGACACGTAGAAATAAAACTACCTGATAACTTGGTTAGGGCAAACCATAAAAGTTCAAGGAATGCACAGACGAATAACACACAGGTAATAAATGGACACGCGTCAACTGCAAACCGTGAAGCTAAGACTGGAAGGCGTAGAGGCCTGTAACGGGAGGAAATAAATGAAGGCGTTTCAGTGGCAGCCCTGAGCGGGCGCCCAGAGCTGCACTGATTGAGTCAATCAGATCACACGGCTTTTGCTGCAATGATCTTATCGTGCCACTCGACCGGGCCGGTCTGGTGCACGGAGCTGCCACGGGAATCCACGGCGACGGTCACCGGCATGTCCTCTACTTCAAACTCGTAGATGGCTTCCATACCCAGCTCTTCGAAAGCCACGACCTTGGCGTCCTTGATGGCTTTTGAGACGAGATAGGCAGCACCGCCCACGGCCATCAGGTAAACCGCACCGAACTCCTTGATGGAATCAATGGCCACCTGGCCACGCTCGGCTTTACCGATCATGCCGGTCAGGCCGGTTTTCTCAAGCATGGTGTGGGTGAACTTGTCCATGCGTGTGGCGGTAGTGGGGCCAGCCGGACCAACCACTTCTTCACGCACCGGGTCCACAGGGCCCACGTAGTAGATGAAACGACCGGTCAGATCCACCGGCAGCTCTTCACCGTTCTGGATCATGTCGACCATCTTCTTGTGAGCGGCGTCGCGGCCGGTCAGCATCTTGCCGGACAGCAAAACGGTTTCACCCGGCTGCCAGTCTTTCACGTCTTCCGGAGTCACGGTGTCCAGGTTCACGCGGCGCACGTTCTCGCCCACTTCCCAGGTGATTTCCGGCCAGTCTTCCAGGCTCGGGGGAGTCTGCAGCGACGGCCCCGTGCCATCCAGCACGAAGTGCGCATGACGAGTCGCCGCACAGTTCGGGATGATAGCGACCGGCTTATTGGCGGCGTGGGTCGGGTAATCTTTTACCTTCACATCCAGAACGGTGGTCAGACCACCCAGTCCCTGAGCGCCAATGCCCAGTTCGTTGACCTTCTCGAACAGCTCCAGACGCAGCTCTTCAGCGCGGTTGGAAGCGCCACGCTCCTGCAGATCGTGAATATCAATCGGGTCGAGCAGGGATTCTTTTGCCAGCTCCATTGCCTTCTCGGCAGTACCACCAATACCGATACCCAGCATGCCCGGCGGACACCAGCCGGCGCCCATCTGCGGTACCATTTTCAGCACCCACTCCACCACGTCGTCAGACGGGTTCAGCATGGCAAACTTCGACTTGGCTTCAGAGCCGCCGCCCTTGGCTGCTACGTGCACGTCCACGGTGTTACCCGGCACAATCTTGTAATGAATAATGGCCGGCGTATTGTCCTTGGTGTTCTGGCGCTTGCCGTCCGGGTCAGCCAGAACCGAGGCGCGCAGCACGTTGTCCGGGTGAGTATAGGCACGGCGCACGCCTTCGTTGATCACGTCATCCAGCGGCTGATCGCATTCAAACTTCACATCCATACCGACGTTCACAAAGACAGTCACGATGCCGGTGTCCTGGCAGATCGGGCGATGGCCTTCTGCGCACATGCGGGAGTTGATCAGAATCTGAGCCATGGCGTCTTTTGCCGCCTGGGATTCTTCCCGCTGGTAGGCTTCATACACACCCTGAATGAAATCCTTCGGGTGATAATAAGAGATGAACTGGAGCGCATCGGCTACGCTTTCGATCAGGTCGTCCTGGCGGATAACGGTGGTCATAGTCGCCTCATCAGCTTTCTGATTATGGGAAGTCCCGGAACCGAAGGCGGCCCCGGTCTTGAATAAAGAAGCGAGAGTTTACCAGAAATTCCGACAAACGCGTGATGCGACAGAAGGCGAACCGACAAAGCCCGCCCTTGCCTCAGTTCACCGGCTCGTTTACAGATTTCTCGTCAAAATCCTGATCATCCTCCGCATCCACTTCGGCCTGGTCCACAATACCTTTGGGAAGCTCCTTCTTCACCCGCACGCCGAGCTCAACAAAACGGTTAGCCTGTGAAATCAGGTTGCCGCGACCGCGGGTCAGCGTGTTCATGGCGTTGTCATATGTGCCCTGTGCGGTGTGCAGCTGGGTACCAAGGCGCTCCATGGCCTCTACAAACACCCGAAGCTTGTCGTACATGGCCCCTGCCCTGTCAGCAATTCGCCGGGCGTTCTGGCTCTGGCGCTCATAGCGCCAGATGTTTTCGATGGTGCGCAGCGTGGCAAGCAGTGTGGTGGGCGTGACCACAATAATCTTGCGTTCAAAGGCTTCCGCAAACAGGTTTTCGTCCTGCTGGAAGGCCGCCACGAACGCTGGCTCTATGGGCATGAACAGAAACACAAAATCCGGTGAATGCAGGCCATTGAGCTGGCTGTAATCCTTCTCGCTGAGAGCACGGATATGATTTCGCACCGCTTCTACGTGCTGTTTCAGCGCTTCCTCCCGGGCCTCGTCTTCCTCCGCTGTCGCCCACTGCTGGTAGGCCACCAGCGATACTTTGGAATCGACCACCAGATTGCGCTGATCCGGCAAATGCACGATCACATCCGGGCGCAACAGCTGGTTATCGCTGTCCCGGAAACTGCCCTGGGTTTCATACTCTATACCTTTTCTCAGGCCTGAGCGTTCCAGCACACGCTCGAGAATCAGCTCACCCCAGTTGCCCTGGACTTTCTTGTCGCCTTTCAGGGCTTTGGTCAGGTTGGCAGCTTCCTCGGTGATCTGTCGGTTCAGGTCCTGCAGGGATTTGATTTCACTGCGCAGCGCCTGGCGGTCCCGGGTTTCGGTGGTGTAGACGTCTTCCACCCGCTTGCGGAAATCCTGTAACTGATCCCGGAACGGGTTAAGCAGAGAATCCAGGCTGGTTTTGGTCTGCTGGCTGAAGCGCTCGCTTTTCTGATCGAAAATCCGGTTGGCCAGATTCTCGAACTCCTGCTTGAGCGCGTCCCGGTTTTTCTCCAGTAGTTCCAGTTTTTCAGCGGTGGATCGGCGCTCCTTGTCCAGCGTTACCTGTTGCTCCCGTAATTCAACCTGTAGCTGTCCACGTTCAGACGCGAGCTGGTCGGCTTTCTGGCGATGCTGCTGGGCATCTTCTTCCAGGCGAGTGATACGCTGCTGCCGGGCACTGAGGTCTGAATCAGCCGCCGCCAGGCGATTCTCAAGGCTGGCCGCTTTCTGGCGCCAGCTTTCAATGCTTTCTTCCAGTTGTCCCGCTCTGGCCTTCTGCTCTTCAAGCAGGTGTTCAAAATGCTCCGTTTGCTGATCATGCAGCGCCTGAGCCTGCTGCGCAGCCTGTAACTGCGCCTCAGTTTCTGCCAGTTTTGTCCGGAGCGCTTCGTGCTGCCGACGCTCTTTCCTCAGGCTCATCGTCAACAATGCCAGACCTGTCAGCACCGCCAGACCGGCTACCGCCAACGCTATAAACCAGCCAGCCATTGCTCCCGGGCTTGCCATCATTGCCTGATTCAATACTGCTATCACTCGCCGAAGCTCCTTACGTTGATGCCCTGTTATGGTTATACATTGCCTTAACCATCTGTAAACTCATAAGGCCCTGGCCTTGTAGTATACTTGTCGGCCGATTTAACAACACATCGTCGGCCCATAACCGGGCAGCCAAATTCGTTCGGCCATCTCTAAAGGATATCCATGGGGTACAGATTGTCTCGCACCCGACCATTTCTGATCGTTTCCATTTCAATCCTGCTCGCTGTTGGCTTATCCGGTTGCACGGCAGACCGTTACTTCATGGTGAAGAAACAGGATTTGGGCGACATTGAGGCATCGGTAAAATCCCAGCGAGCCACGCTGGTAACCATAGAAGAGAATGCGGCAACCCGTCACGATGAGCTCCTGGACAAAAATCACGAGGCCACCCAGACCCTTCTTGAGGCTATTGCCACTCAGGTAGAAAAGCCAAGCTGCCCACCACCGGAAGAAACCGCGAAATGCAAGTCCAGCGAGGAAGACAAAGGCCGGGCAGACCGCCTGAAGGGCAAGGTTGTTGTCGGCGAAGTGGAAAAATTTTACCTGGCGGGTCCGGGCCTGATCTATGACGCACGCATTGACAGCGGCGCCGAAACCTCCTCCATTTACGCAAAGAATATTCAACAATTCGAGCGCGACGGCAATAACTGGGTTCGGTTTGACGTGCCAGACCCCGGCGAAGACGGTGAAGATAATGAGCACTGGGTCACCTTGGAAAAAGAGATATCCCGTCGGGTACGCATTATCCAGGCCAGCACGGAAGACTACGAGCGTCGTGCTGTGGTGGAACTGCAGTTTGCCATCGGAAATCATCAACAGGTTGCCGAGTTCACGCTCGCCGACCGGGAGAACCTGAGTTATGGCGTACTCATCGGCCGCAACATTCTCCGGGATGTCATGCTGATAGACGTCGGCAAAGAATTCGCAACGCAATTGCCCGCTTCTTATCGGGAGAGGGCCAGGAACAAAGATGATGAGGCTGCCGAATGACGGCGCAATCAAAAGCTCCCTTCTATATCTTTGTACTCCTTTTGATTGCTGCCGGCATCGCCACAGCGGTCTGGAGACACCTTGAACTCGGAGTGCCCTGGAAGACCGGGGAGCAGCAACCGGTCTGGATGATTGAAGCCCGGGTTGACTTCGAAGGACTGGGCGAGGCGGCGAAAGTAAACCTGCACATCCCGGAGAATCCCCCGGGCTTCCGCATTTTAACCGAACAGGCGGCCTCTCCGGGTTATGGCTTTGCCATTCTGGAAGAATCAGGTAGCCGGCGGGCGGAATGGACCAAACGCAATGTTACCGGAACCCAGACCCTTTATTTCAAGGCTCAGTTCGTACCGGAAGACCCATTCACAGAATCTGAGCATTCCGCACAACCTGACCCCCGGAACGAATTCTGGGAAGAGCCTCAGTCTACCGCCGTGCGCGAGTTACTCGATAAAGCCAGAGAACGCTCGAGCAGCCCCGAAAGCCTCACCCGAGAACTGATCCGGCTGGTGCAACCGGATGCCAGCACCCAGAACACCACCCTGCTGGTCTCCGAGGACAACCACGTAAAGCTGCTGGACAGAATGCTGAACTATACCGGCATTGCCGCGCGCACAGCTGACGGCCTGCAGCTGGAGGACGCCAGGCGCCGGCAACAGCTGGTCCCGTTTCTTCAGATCCACAATGGTGAGCGCTGGCTGACATTCGATCCGCGCACCGGCGAACAGGGTGTTCCCGAGAACCTTCTGTTGTGGCGCCAGGGCTCCGAGTCTTTGCTGGATGTGGTTGGCGGTGACGACTCAGAAGTAAGCTTCTCCATGCTCCGGCAGACACTACCGGCGTTGCAACTGGCAACCATGGAATCCAACAAGAACGGATTCAGCGTGCTCGGCTTCCATCAGTTGCCGATTGAAGAACAAGGCATGTTCCGCATGCTTCTGCTTCTGCCTCTGGGTGCCCTGATTGTTGCCTTCATGCGCATTGTCATTGGCATACGCACTTCCGGCACCTTCATGCCGGTGCTGATCGCCATCGCCTTCGTTCAGACTACGCTGATACCCGGTCTGGTCGCCTTCCTCTCCGTAATTGCTATCGGCCTGCTGTTAAGGGGTTATCTTTCAAGCCTCAACCTCTTGCTGGTATCACGGATCTCGGCACTGATCATACTGGTGATCTTCATAACCGCAGGGCTGAGCATCATCGGCTACCAGATGGGCTTCAACACCGGCATGACCGTCACATTCTTCCCCATGGTTATCCTTGCCTGGACCATTGAACGCATGTCGATTCTCTGGGAGGAAGAAGGCGCCAGAGAGGTGTTCACACAGGGCACCGGCAGTCTGGTCGTTGCCATATTCGCCTACCTGGCGATGGATGCACCTATGGCCCGTCATCTCACCTTCAACTTCCCGGAGCTGCATTTGGTGGTGCTGGGACTGATTCTGCTGATGGGCCAATACACCGGCTACAAGCTGAGCGAGCTGCGCCGATTCAACCCGATGAAGGCTTACGACTGACATGGGCTGGATCTCACCCCGCAGACTGACAAAGCTCGGAATGCTCAACATGAACCGGCGCAATGTAGACTACATCAGCCGGTACAATGAGCGCTCATCGTATCCTCTGGTAGACAACAAGCTGAAAACCAAACTGGCCGTCAGCGAATACGATGTAAAAACACCGAAGCTGCTTCAGGTTGTTCGCCAGCAACACGAGATCTCTCACTTCCGGGAGATGGCCGAAGATCTGGAAGGCTTTGCCATAAAACCGGCAAAGGGATCCGGCGGCAAAGGCATAACCGTTGTTACCGGCCGAGACGGCAATGAATACATCAAGGCATCCGGTGCACGGGTGTCGGTTTCGGTACTGGAACGGCATCTGACCAACATCCTGGCCGGCCTCTACTCGCTGGCCGGCACGCCCGATGTCGCGATTGTAGAAAGCCTGGTCCAATGCTCCCCCACCCTGGCAAAGTATTCTTTCGAGGGCGTTCCGGATATCCGCATTGTGGTGTTCCGGGGCTATCCGGTGATGGCCATGCTTCGGCTGGCAACCAGGGCCTCTGATGGCAAAGCCAACCTGCATCAGGGTGCGATTGGTGTCGGCCTGAATATCGGAACCGGGCGAGGCCTGAATGCGGTTCAGTTCAACCGCCCGGTAATCCTTCACCCTTTTGTGATTATTTTGTCCGAAGCTGAGGTATCGCCTTTATCAAAGTAG